>DATGJX010000035.1:0-20740 GCA_035294905.1 Vulcanimicrobiaceae bacterium
ATCGTCGCTGCGGCTCAGGACTTCGGCGCTCCCGCTTTCTTGCTGTCCGCCGAAAACCCGATACGGAAAGCGGTCGTCGGCGATCACGTGATAGAACTGCGCCGTCGGCTGGTTGTACCAGCTGCTCCACGTTTTGCCGTAGTTCACGGAAAGGGTTGCGCCTTGATCTACGCCGAGGAAAATGATGTTGCGGTTGTCCGGATCGATCCAAATCGCGTGATAGTCGTCGCCGCCCGGTGCGCCCTTGATGCCGGTCCACGTTTTGCCGGCGTTCGTCGAGCGGTACGTCGTCGTGTTCGTGACGTACACGATGTTGGAATCCGTCGGATCGACGGCGATTCCCGAGAAATCGTCGCCCCGTCCGCAGACGCGGTCCTCACCGTTTTGCTTGGTCCACGTTGCGCCCGCATCGGCAGAACGGTAGATGCCGCAGTCCTTGTCGGTGTTGACCCACGTATACACGACGCCCTCGTCGCTCGGTGAAACCGCGATGCCGACGCGCCCGAGTTTGCCGGGCAGACCGCCGTGCAGTTGCGTCCACGTCGCGCCGCCGTCCGTCGATTTGTACACGCCGCCGTTTTGATACAGCTGAAGGATGTCGTTCAGGCGCCACGGCGGATTGCGCGATGCCCAAAGATCTGCGTACACGACTTGCGGATTCTTCGGATCGATGACCACCCTCGCAGCGCCGGTATTGCCGTCATTCTTGCACAGTACGCACTGCCACGTCGCGCCGCCGTCGGTGCTGCGGTAAAGCCCGCGCTCCTGGTTCGGTCCGTAAGGATGCCCCATCACCGCGGCAAACACGCGGTTCGGATCGCGCGGATCGACGGCAAGTCCGTTGATCTGCTGCCCGTCGCGCAATCCCAGATGCGCCCAGGTCTTGCCTGCGTCCGTCGATTTGTAGATCCCATCGCCCACGGAAAGATCGGGCCGGCGCAAACCTTCGCCCGACCCGGCATAGATGACGTTCGGGTCGCTGGGCGCAACCGCGAGCGCGCCGATCGAACCGGTGTCTTGGCCATCGAAGATCGGCTGCCACGTTCGGCCGAAATCGGTGCTTTTCCAAATGCCGCCGTCGGTCGGCGCCATGTAGTACGTTCCGGGTTGTTGCGTTACGCCGCTCACCGAAGCCGTTCGTCCGCCGCGGAACGGTCCGATATCGCGCCAATGCAATGCGCTGGCCGGCGCCTGTGCCAAAAGCGCGGCAGAAAGTAGAAGTGCGAGCATGGCAACGCACTTCGGTTCGCGCTTTATCGTGTCATGCTAAGCGCTATCTGGCCGACGTTCGCGGGCGCGCGATGCTGTTCGAAACCGCGCGCGATACGCCGCGACGTCAGGTTATTTCGGAGACGCGCCGCCGTTTGCCGGGCATGTCGTATCGGTGCGGCTGAGCGACGGCAGCACGCATGTCTTTAACACGAACGAAAGTCTTTCCGGCGTCTGGTCGCGTGCGGGTGTCGTCGGAAACCTCAACGCATACGCGCTTTAGCGGTGACGCCGTTTGCCGTTGCGCGGGTGCTTCGGTTGGAACGGCGCGCCGATCTTTATCGCTTTGTCGCGGGGCAAGTCCGTGTTCACGTCGGCGCACCCGATGGGAGTGAAGTCGCGGCAGTCTCCCGGGCGCGCTTCGTAGATGCCGCAGTAATAACGGCCCGGCCGCGCTTCCTTTAAGAAGACGCATTGGTCGGCTACGTCGTCGGTGACTTTTCGCACCCAGCCCAAATAGTAGCCGTCGGCGGATTTGCGCTTGACGACGTATTCGTCCATGACCTCTTTGAACGACAAGTTCAAGAATTTCGCGATCCGCGTCACGTCTTCACGGCTGACGAAGGGCTCATAACCGCTGCAGCATTCCGCACATCCCGGCGGACACGCCACGTTTTCCGGCAGATCTCGATGATGCTTGCGCGCAAGTTCGATCACTTTGGCGATCGCTGCAACGAACTCGGCATCGTCGTTGTACTTGTATTCCCACTCGCGCTGTGTGACTTCGTCGGCATTGTAGTAGTGCGTCGTGTGTTGATTGTAGGTAATCGTGACGTGCTCTTCGTCGATCTCGATTTTCTTGACGCGTTCGATAGGTCTTGCATCGAGCAGTTCGGGATGCGTGGGCTGGCCGGTCTCGCGCGTGAATCTGCGCAGGTTGATGAGGTCGATGGTTTCCATGAGGCGTAGGGCATTCGACGCTTGCCCAGAAACAGCCCCCGCGCAGGCCTCCGCGACGTTCTGCGCTTTCGAAAGGACCGGCAAGAGTGCGTAAGGCTATCGGCGTCGACCTAGGCGGTTCCCACGTAACCGCCGGCGTGATCCAAGAAGACGGCAAGATTGTCAGCCAGCATGAGCAGGACATCACAGACCGTTCCTTCGACGCCGTCATCGCCTCAATTGAAAATGTCGTCGGCGCCGCGCTCAAGCAGAACAAAACCGACGACCTCGTCGGCATCGGCATCGGATCGCCCGGCAACATCGACCCGAATAGCGGCGCGGTGCTGTATTCGCCGAATTTTCTTTGGTCGAACGTGCCGCTCGGTGAAACGCTGCGCGCGAGATTCGATAAGATGAAGGTCTTCGTCGCAAACGACGCGCGTTGCGCGACGCTCGGCGAATACACGTTCGGCACCGGAAAGAACACGAGCGATTTCGTGTTGCTGACGCTGGGAACAGGCATCGGGGGCGGTATCGTTTCGAACGGCCATTTGCTGATCGGCAATCGCGCGGGCGCAGGCGAGATCGGACACCATCAGATTCGCCCGACTGACGGCTTCATTTGCGGCTGCGGCAAAATCGGCTGCTTCGAAGCGCAGGCATCCGGTACCGGACTGCTCCGCCACGCGACGGCTGTCGCGCCGTCGTTTCCGCGCAGCATGCTGCTCAGCAAAAATCCGGAGAAACTCGGATCGAAGGCGATCCGTCGTGCCGCACAAGCCGGCGACGCGCATGCGCTTGCGGCGTGGAAGAATTTCAGCTGCGATCTTGCGCTCGGCATCGCGAACGTCATCACGTTCGTCAATCCGGAAGTCATCGCGCTGGGCGGCGGCGTGAGCACCGCCGGCGACTTCATGCTGGACGCCGTCCGCGGACGCGCCGACGAGTTGACGACGATGGTGCCCAGGGGCACCACCAAACTCGTCATTGCGACGCTCGGCAACGACGCCGGACAAGTCGGCGCCGCAACGATGTGTTTCCGCGGCGGCCTGACCACCGAACATGGACGCTAAGCTCGCGCTCGTCACGGGCGCATCCGGCGGAATCGGTCTCGAGTTTGCAAAGCTGCTCGCAAAAAGCGGATTCAATCTTGCGCTGGTTGCACGATCGCAGGATAAACTTGAAACGCTCGCTGCGGAAATCCGCGACCTATTCGGCGTCAAGGTGCAAGTGGTCGCCCGGGATCTCGCGCGCACGGATGCGGCGCACGACGTTCAGGCACAAGTTCCGCAGTGCGACGTGCTGATCAACAACGCGGGTTTTGCGACCAACGGCAAGTTCGCGCAGATGAGTGAAACGGAAATGCTGGAAGAGATTCAACTCGACGTCACCACGCTCACGCAGCTCACGCGTCTGTATCTGCCGGGCATGATTGAACGCAACGACGGAAAGATTCTCAATGTCGCTTCCACCGCGGGCTTTTTGCCGGGACCGAACATGGCGGTGTACTACGCGAGCAAGGCGTACGTTATTTCTTTTTCCGAGGCGATTGCGGAAGAAGTGCGCGGAACGGGCGTTACAATCAGCGTGCTTTGCCCCGGCGCAACCACAACCGGTTTTCAACAACGCGCCAAGACGGGCGACACGCGGCTTCACCGCCTCCCGTCCGCGAAAGCGGCCGACGTCGCCAAAGCCGGAATCGACGGCATGATGCGCGGGAAGCCCGTCATCGTTCCGGGCATCACGAATAAATTCGTGGCAATCGCACCGAGAATTTCACCGCGTCGCGTGCTGGTGTGGATCAGCGGAAAAGCCGTTGAACGTTCGTAAGCAAGCTATCCCTCGCCATCACGGGCAACGTTTACAGCCTTTGTTATAATGGTCCCCTGAAAAGTGGGATACGATGAACGTTTCTCGTCCATTCCTCGCGCTGCTGACCGCCGCAGCGATGAGCTCGATCGCGCTCGCCGCGGATCCCGCCGGTGGGACGCTCACGGTAACGATGGCGGCGCAAAACAACTCCAACGAAACCGGAACCGCCACGCTGACGCAGGACGGCAAGAATGTGCGCGTCGACCTTCAAATCGCGAACGCTCCGGCCGCCGCGCAGCCGGCGCACGTCCACACCGGGTCTTGCGCCAATCTGGGCGGCGTAGCATACCCGCTCAGCAGCGTCGTCAACGGCAAATCGACGACGGTGCTGAAGAACGTCATGCTCACAGACCTCACCGGCAAGCCCTATGCAATCAACGTGCACAAAAGCGCCGACGATCTGAAGACGTACGTTTCCTGCGGAGAGATTCAATCGGCGTCGGCGGCGCCGAGCTCACCGATGCCGTAACGGCTCGTTTTACGGAATCGCAGATCGCTGCTCGGGTTCGTTGTCGATCATCGTGAGCATTTCGTGCGCGTAAAATTCGATGGTGCCGTCCGGCGGCCACGGTGTGACCCGTTCCTCGCGTAGCAATTGCGTCACCAGCGCATACGCGTGCCGCTCACTGGGCTTTGCGCCTTTTGCCGCAAAGTCTCGGGCAAGCGTTTTGACGCGCGCGCAGACCGTTTCGATGCTCGTCATGTCAGCCTCGGGAGGGGAAGTACCTACGCACCGCTTCCGAAGAAGCAGCGCGTTTTTAATCCTATATGAGTATAGCACATTACGTTGACATCAAGCGCTTGCGCATCGAGTATTAAGACATGCGCATCACCATACTAGCTCTCGCCCTCTCACTTGTCGCATGCGGCGGCAACAACCACGCCGCCGCGCCGGCGCAAAAGCCGGTCGCCGATACGACCATTACGAATGGGCGGACGATCTTCACGACCGGGCGCGATGCGGCCGGGGTCCAAATCACCGCGTCCCCGGCGCCGCTTCGCAGCTCGTGCGAGCAGTGTCACGGCGCTACCGGTGCGGGCGGCGTGCACATTGGGGGCGCCGTCAGCGCCGATCTCCGCCACGACGCTTTGACGAAAGGTCAAAAGCATCCGTACACCATCGCGCTGCTCGAACGCGCCATCTCGACGGGCGTGGACAACGACGGTGAAAAGCTCAGCCCGGTGATGCCGCGGTGGAAGATGTCGAAGGCGGACTTGCACGCTGTTGCAGTGTACGTCTACGACACGCTGAAGTAACTCACTACACGGAAATGAGGTCGCGCATCGGCACGTACTCGTCGTCTGCGGGAATCGTGCCGGTGTTCGCCATCGATGCAATGAGCGCGGCGATTCGCCGAGAGCTGCTCTTCGGAGCGACGAGTTCCTGATTGCGGCGCATTGCCGCCATGCGCTGCGGATTGTTCACCAGCCTCTGCACGGAGCGCACGACTTCGCGCGTGCTGTTGATGGCAACCTCGCCGATGCCGTTGTGGCGAACGAACTCTACGTTGCCGCGCTCTTGTCCCGGCACGTAGTCGTAGACGACCACAGGCAACTGCGCCGCGTTCGCTTCCGCGAGCGTGCCCGGTCCGGCTTTGGTGACGAGCAAATCGGCAGCGCGCATCAATTCCGGAATTTTGTCGGTGAAGCCCATGATGGTCATCGGTGTGGGCAGCGTCGCCGCGAGTTCTTCGAGCTTCGCGCGAAGCGTTTCGTTGCGCCCGCACACGACGACCAAGTGCATCGGCAAGCGCGCCTTCGCAAGCGCCATGGTGGTCGGCATCAGTTTGCCGCCGCCCTCGCCGCCCGCCATCAGCAGCGTGACGAACTGCCGCTGCGGCAAGCCGAGCTGATCGCGCAACTGTTCTTTGGTGCCGACGACGTCGTCGAATTTCGGATGAATCGGCTGCCCGAGCATGCGCAGCCGCGATCGCTGCACGCCGCGGGAGAGCGCGCGTTCGTACACTTCCCGCGCCGGCACGACGACGGCGTCCGCTTCCGGCATCAGCCACGATTCGTGCACCTTGCCGAGATCCGTAATGACGGTGACGATGGGGATATGCTGCATGTGCGCATCGGCGCGCGCGCGAAGCGCCGCGTGGTTGAGCAGCGGATGAACGGAGACGATGACGTCCGGCTGGTAGTTGATGAAGAGATCGCGCAAGCGCTCGCGGTAGAGCGGCTCGCAAAAACGAACCAGCGCCTTGTAGCGGCGCCGGCCGTTGGTCGCGTAGTAGAGCGCCCCGTACACGGGGGGCGCATAGCGCAGCGCCGTCGAGTAACCCCAGCCGAGCTGGGTGAGCGGGAACGAGCAGTGGGCCGCTACGTCGTCAACTCGATGCTCGAAGCGGTTGGGCTCCTTGATCTCATCCAATGCCGCGGTAATGGCGTTGGCGGCGCTTCGGTGGCCGCCGCCGGTGTCGGAGATCAGGAAGAGCGCGCGTTTGGTCAAAAGCCTCGGATCCTCTTCATATGCGCAAGCGGCGCCCGCGCGGGAGGGGGTTTCGGTGGTATCGGTCCTGGTCCTCGGGACAGCAACGGGACCGGGAGCCGCCGCCGAAGGAAACGGGGTGAGCCGCATTTTCCTTATGACGTTCCTCTGTGCCGGGCTCGGCGCGTGCACTCCGCAGGCGCCGCGAGTCGGCAATACGACGGTATACTTACCCGTCGTGCGTAACGCCGTCCTCAGCTGGCATGCCCCCGCGTACGCCGACGTGCTGCTGGGCGCGCGTCCTTTGTACGACGGACCGCCTGCTCCGAGCAAAGCGCTGGCGATCACGCGCGCCGCGCTGCACACCAATGTGGAACTCTCGCCAATCGATGCGCTGCAGCTGTCCGCGGCGGTGACGCAGGCGGCAAGGGTGCGCGGATTGCCGCCGGAGTTTTTGGCGGCGACGCTGTTGCAAGAATCGGCATTCGATCCGCGTGCGATTTCTTCCGCGGGCGCTATCGGCATCGCGCAGTTCATGCCCTCGACGGCGGACGCCGTCGGAATCGATCCGTTCGATCCGTACGATGCAATCGACGGCGCCGCGCAGCTGCTTTCCTCGTACGTTCAGGCGTATGCGCAATCGCCGAATCCATACGTGCTCGCGCTCGCCGCGTACAATGCCGGACCGGGCGCTGTTGCCGCGTATCACGGCGTGCCGCCGTATCCGGAAACGCGCGACTACATCAACCTCATCTTTGACCGCTGGGCGAAGATTGTCGGCTATGAGCGGCGAACCACCGCCCCATGAATGCACGATTTCGCGTTTCAATCGTGGGCATTTGCATTGCAAGTCTGCTCTCGGGGTGCGGCAGCGTCACGTCCGGTATCGCGTTTTCGCCGCCTCCCGGCTGGACCGGAACGCCTGCGGTCTTCGGGCACTTTCAAATGTGGATGAAGAACGGCCAGCAGAGAGACTCGGCGCAGATTCTGATGCTCGTAAAGGGAAGTTCGTCGCAAACGGCTGCGAATTTGACCGATTTGCCGCCGCAATACAACCGGAACATGACGATGGTCAAACACGGGCCGGTAACGATGTGCGGAACGCAATCGGGCGAGCAGTACACCGCGCTCGGTGAAGGCAGAGACCACAAACAAATGCGGATCGAGATGACCACGACGGTCATCGGCAGCGATCGATACACCGCCATGTACCTGCGCCCCGCCGCAATGACGCCGGACGCTCAAGCCGAAACCGCGATTCATTCACTTTGCCCCGTGAAATAGCGCGGTGACGCATTTCATGCGGCGGCTGCTTGCGCGGCAGCCGCTCGCGTGGACGTTGCCCGAAACCGAAGGTCCGACGCTGCGGCGTGCGTTGGGCTGGCCCGCGCTCACGGCCATCGGTCTGGGTACGATGCTCGGCGGAATTTTCCCGACCATCGGCGCAGGCGCGCACGCCGCGGGTCCCGCAGTCGTGCTCTCGTACGCACTCTCCGGGCTGGTGTGTATCTGCGTCGCGCTCTGCTATGCCGAATTCGCGTCGATGGTTCCGGTGGCGGGAAGCGCGTATACGTACGCGTACGCCACGCTCGGAGAACTGGTCGCGTGGATCATCGGCTGGGATTTGATTCTCGAATACGGGCTCTCCGTCGCGCCGACCGCATCTTCTTGGTCGGCATTTTTGCAGTTGCTGCTCGGAAACGCCGGGATCACGCTTCCGGCATGGACGCAATCGGCCACGTATACGACGACGGGACGCTGGCCGTTCGTCATCTATCACCCGCAGCTCGACGTGATCGCCGGTCTGGTTACGCTCGCGGTCACCGTGCTCGTAGCGATCGGAATCCGTGAATCCGCACGCACGAACGGCGTGCTCGTCATCTTCCAGATCGTTACGATGCTCGTCTTCTTCGGAGCCCTGGCCGGCGCGGTTCATCCGCAGAATCTGGCGCCGTTTGCGCCGCATCACTGGAAAGGCATCATCACCGGCACGGCGCTCGTGTTTTACGCGTACATCGGGTTCGACACGGTCACCGTTGCATCGGAAGAAGCCAGTAATCCCGTGCGCGACGTGCCGATCGGCATCATCCTATCGCTCGTTCTCGGCGGCGTTCTGTACATGCTGCTCGCGTTTTTCACAGTCGCGGTAATGCCGGTGGGACGCCTGAGTGACGGCGCCGCGATGCTCGATGCCGTGCAAGGCGCGCACGCATCGCGTCTGGTGTATTGGATTGTGGGCTTGGGCGGCATCGCCGGCAATACGACGGTGATGCTCACCTCGCTGCTCGGTCAGATCCGCATCTTTTACGTGATGGCGCGCGACCGCATGCTTCCACCCGGCGTTGCGCGCGTGCATCCGCGCTTTCGCACGCCTGCGCGCATGACGTTCGTGACCGGAGTCATCGTCGCGATTCTGGCCGCGGTGCTGCCGCTGAGCGACCTGTTGAATTTCGTGAACATCGGCACGCTTTCGGCGTTCGGTATCGTCTGCTTGGGCGTACTCGTGCTTCGCATCGTGCAGCCGCATGCGAAGCGTCCGTTCCGCGCTCCGCTCGCGCCGATCTTCACGGCGCTCGGTGCCGGAAGCTGCTTTTACCTCATCGTCTACGGCTTGAGCCAGGCGACGTGGGTTCGCTTTGGGGTGTGGTTCACGCTTGGACTGATTGTGTACGCTCTGTACGGATATCACCGCTCTCGCTTGCGCGCTGCGGTGACCGATTGAAGACGTCGATTAAGAACGCTTTGACCAAATCCCACGAATCTGCAACGGCCTGCGCGACCGCTTCGTCCGAATAGCCGTTCAACTCCGCAATCGCCTGCGGCCGGCCGTGACGGAAGAACGAGTGCCCCACGTTCGGATAAATCTGCACGCGTGCTTCTTTGCTCGCGCTTTTGAGCACTTGCCAAATGCGCTCCATGTCGTAGCGCGACATGTAGTAGTCTTGTTCGCCGAAGATCATCAAAACCGGAACGTTGATCTCCTTGGCGTGATCGAGCGGCGGTTCTCCGCCGCTCGGCATCGGCAACGTGATATACGACGGATAAAAGAGAATCGTGCCGCACAATTCGCGCAGATTGCTCGTCACGAATGCGGCTGTCGCGCCGAAGCCGAATCCCCACGTCGCGATCTTTCCGGCCTTCACGAACGTCTGATTGTTGAGCCACGCAATCGCCGCGCGCACGTCCGCGCCGAGATTCTGCGCCGTTACCGTCGCCGCCAGCTCGTTTGACTGCTCGAGGCCTTCTTCGGTATACGGCAGATTCACGCGAGGATTGCTGCGATGGTAGTAATTGATAGCCAAACCCACATAGCCTATGCTGGCAAGCAGTTCGGTAACGCGCCGGGTCTCGGGGGTGAACCCGAAGATTTCTTGCAGCACGATGACGGCCGGATGCGACCCGGAGCCCTCTTGGGGGCGCGCTAGGTACGCCGGCATGGTGGAACCATCAACGGGAATGCTGATGTCTTGGCTGATCATGATTGCGTTGGTCCTCCCGCGTGGTATCATTCCCAGCACATGCATCTGATAACCGGCTCCACCGGTCGGCTGGAGATACATAGTTCATCGGCCCCACGACGAGCGGACTCGTTTGCGGACGACGTTCTCGCGGGGCTCCGCGCCACGCCGAAGCGGCTGCCCTCGAAGTATTTCTACGACGAAGTGGGCTCGGCGCTGTTCGATGCCATAACGGTGCTTCCCGAATACTATCTCACGCGAACCGAAACCGAGATTCTGCGTGAGTACGGCTGGGAGATGGTTCGCGCGATCGGCAATCCGATAGCATTCCTCGAGCTCGGCAGCGGAAGTGCCGTCAAGACGCGCATTTTGATTGAAGAAACGCTGCGCGTGCAGCGCACGCTTCACTATAGTCCTATCGATATTTCTGGCGATGCGCTGCGCGCATCCGCCCAAGCGCTCGTTGCCGCGTATCCGTTGCTCACCGTCACCGGCTACGTCGGTGATTATTTCTCGATGTTGCAAGACACACGTTTGGATCGCGACGGAAAGGTGCTTGCGATGTTCATGGGTTCGAACATCGGAAACTACGAGCCGGGGGTAGCGATCGAATTGCTCATGGCGATTGCGCGCCGCCTCAAGCGCGGAGACGGATTGCTGCTGGGCGCGGATTTGAAGAAAGACGAGCGCGAGCTGCAGCTTGCCTACGACGATCCGACCGGCGTGACCGCAGCGTTCAACAAAAATTTGCTCGCGCGAGTCAACCGCGAACTCGGTGGAACGTTCGACCTGCACGATTTCGCACACGTCGCGCGGTACGACGCCGCGCGGGGTTGCATCGATTCGTTTCTGCAAGCGCGCCGCGCGCACGACGTGCGAATCGAGAACATCGACGCGACGATCGCCTTCGCGCAGGGAGAACGCATCCACACCGAGTCGTCGTATAAGTACGATCTGCGCGATCTGGATGCACTTGGGAAGGCTGCGGGCTTGCGCCTTTCGCGAACTTGGACGGACGCGCAGGAGCGATTCAGCGTAAATCTCTATATTCCGTAAATGCTGAGCGCGCTATTGTTCGCCGCGGCGCTGACGCCGCGCCCCGTTGCTGCAGAAGATCTCTACAAGCTCGTGTTCGTCGGCGATCCGCAGATTTCACCGGACGGCTCGCGTGTCGCATTTGTGGCACGGCGGATGAACGGCCCGAAGGACCGCTATGACAGCGACGTCTACGTCGTGCGAAGCGATGGAACCGGTCTGATTCGCATCGCGAAAACCGGCAAGGATTCGGAGCCGGCGTGGTCGCCCGACAGCCGCACGATCGCTTTCGTGCGCGGACCGCAGAAGAAGGGCGCGAAACCGCAGATATTCACGTACGCCATCGCAACCGGGGCGACCAAGCAACTCACGAATCGAAAAGAAGGCGCGGACGGACCGGTCTATTCGCATGACGGCAAGCACATCGCGTTTACGGTCGTGACGACGCTTCCGCCGCACGCGGCGTATGCGAACTTTCAAGCTGCGGGCTTCAAACCGACCAAAGAGCAGCAGAAGAGCGACGTCCGCATCATCCATCACCTGTTTTTCGAGACGAACGGTCAAGGCTTCACGTACGATCAACTCTCGCACATCTGGGTGATGAATGCCGACGGCAGCGGTGCGCGTGCCCTGACCAGCGGGGATGAATTTTCGGAAGGCAATCCGCTGTGGTCGCCCGACGATAAGACGATAGCGTTTGATTCGCTGCGGTACTTTCCGGTGAACGGCGGTCCCAACGACGTGTACACGATTCCGGCAAGCGGCGGCGCAATGCACAAGATCGCGTCGAACAATCCTTCGAACACGCTGCTCGGCTACGACCGCGCCGGAGATATTTGGTACTCCAGCGGCGGCATCGCCGACCCGGCGGAGTTTCCGTCGCTGGTGCGTTACGGCGGTGGAGTCTCGCACGTCGTCGTGCAGAAAAACCGCGTGCAATTCGGCGATAACGTGCTCGCAGACATGGGTGAGCCGGGGGGCCTTTGCGGTCCACAATTCGCGCCGGGCAACGCATTCGCGCTCACGAACGTCGAGCAGCCCGGCTACAGCGCGCTCGTAAAATTCAATCCGTCGACTGCTGCGATTACCAAAGTCACGAGCGCCGGCGAAGCCGCGGAATGCACGATGGATTCGCACGGGCGCTACGTCGCCTATACCTTGTCCACATTCACGCGTCCGCGGGAAGTGTATGTGCTAAATCTCGCGACGGGGAAAAGCAAACGCATCACCGGGATGAATGATGCGTACCTTGCGTCGGTGCGGCTTTCCATC
Organism: Vulcanimicrobiaceae bacterium; assembly: GCA_035294905.1. Lineage (GTDB taxonomy): Bacteria > Vulcanimicrobiota > Vulcanimicrobiia > Vulcanimicrobiales > Vulcanimicrobiaceae > DATGJX01. Next base: position 12,217 of record DATGJX010000035.1, read on the forward strand.
CCGCGCGACTTTACCGTCACGGACGATAAGGGTTTTCCCGTGCAAGCCTGGTTCATGCCGGCGGTCGGCCCGAAAGCGCACGGCAAACGCCCGACGATTCTCGACATTCACGGCGGCCCTCAAACGCAGTTCGGCGATACGTTCTTCCACGAGTTTCAGTACCTGGCCGGACAGGGATACAACATCGTCTTCTCCGATCCGCGCGGCAGCACCGGTCACGGATACGCATTCGAAGCGGCGCTCAATGCCCACTGGGGCGAGGCGATGTTCGACGACGTGCAGCGCGTCATGAACAAGGCCATAACGTTTCCAACCGTCGATCCGAATCGTTTGGGAGAAAGCGGCGGCAGCTATGGCGGATACGCCTCGCTTTGGGTTATCTCGCACACCAACCGCTACAAAGTCGGAATCGCCGAGCGATCGGTCAGCAATCTGAGCACCGAACAGCTCGATGCCGACTTCGCCGGAGCAAACGGCTTCGGCCTGTACGACTCGCCGTACGGATTCGGCCCGTATTGGGACAACACGAGCCTCAACTACGCGGAGTCGCCGATCACGTTCGTGCAAAACGTGCACACGCCGCTGCTGATTCTCCACTCGGACGAAGACACGCGCACGCCGATCGGCCAAACCATTCAGGAATTCACCGCGCTGCAGATTCTCGGGCGTACCGTCGAGTACGTGGATTTCCCCGGTGAGAACCACGACCTCAGCCGCACCGGCTCACCGCTGCACCGCATCGAGCGATTGCACATTCTCAACGACTGGCTCGCCCACTACCTGCACCCATAGCGCATCGCGCGTCGTGTCACCCTGGGGTATCGAAGGGCGGTTCAGCTGCCGATTCGACGCACCGCCGCGCCTTCTGCAATTCGCAACGCGGCATCGACGATAACTGCAAGTCCTGCCGCGGGAATGCTGCCCGCGAGCGTTTGCTCGAGAAATTGCCGCTGCAAGCCGAGGAAGATGTCGTTGCCCAAACCACCCGCGCCGACGTAGCCGCCGAGCGTTGCAATCGCGATGAGAGCTACCGTTGCGAGGCGCACGGTGCCGATGAGCAGCGGCGTTGCTTGCGGCAATCGCACGCGCCAAAACTCTTGCGCCGGCGACATACCCAGACCCCGCGCCGCATCGAGCTGCGTTTCGGAAACCGTTCGCAGCGCGGTAACGATACCGCGTACTAAAATGAATTGCGCGTACGCCGCAAGGATCAGCACAACAGGCCAAAACCCGAGTCCTAAATAGCGAACCGCGATTGCCAGCAGCGCAAGCGATGGAATGACGTAGACGATGCCTGCGCCTGCGAAAATGGCGGTATCGATGCGCGGCACACGCATGACGAGCCATGCCAGCAGCGCAGCAACGGCAAGTGCGAGCGCGAGGCCTGCGCAGACGAGTGCCAAGTGCTGCAGCGTCAGCTCGCCGATTTCGCCGAGATGATGTCCGATGTACGTCATACCGAACCGCGAAGTGAATCGTAGCGTCGCAATTGCGGATCGACGGCGAAGAGTTGCGAAACGTAGGGCGTTGCCGGCGAGCGCAGCAATTCTTCGGGCGTACCCTGCTGTTCGACGCGCCCGTCGCGCATCACGACGATTTGGTGCGCGAGCAGAAGTGCCTCGTCGACGTCGTGCGTCACGAATAAAATCGTGGTGTGAAGCGAGCGCGCGATGCGCCGAATTTCTTCTTGAAGCGAACGGCGCACGATGGCGTCGACCGCCCCGAACGGCTCGTCCATCAGCAGTACGGGCGGCTCGGCTGCAATCGCGCGCGCAACGCCGACGCGCTGCTGTTCTCCGCCTGAAAGTTCACGCGGATAGCGCGACCGATAACGCGCCGGGTCGAGCCCGACGAGTTGCAGCAGTTCGTCGACGCGTGCATCGGTGCGCGAGCGGTCCCAGTTCAAAAGAGACGGCACGACCGCGATATTTTGCGCAACGGTCATATGGGCGAACAGACCCACGGCTTGAATGACGTAACCGATCTTGCGGCGCAGCTCGACGGGAATTTGCGCTGCGACACTCTCGTTGCCGACCAGCACATCGCCCGATTGCGGAACGACCAGCCGGTTCACGGTGCGCAGCAATGTCGACTTGCCGCATCCGGACGGTCCGAGAAGCACGGTAAAACTGCCCGCGGGAACATGCGCGCTCACACCGTCGACGGCGTTGCGGTCGGCGCCCGGATAGCGGACGACGACCGACTCGAAGCGCACATCCTGTGCTGTGTGCATCTCGCAGCGCTCCGCGCTCAGTGCTGGTGCTCCTTGAGAAACGCCTGCGCGGCGGCCGCGGGATCCATATGCTGCACGTTGACTTGCAGATTTAGGTTGCGCACGACATCGTCGGTGAGCAGCGGCGCAATCGCATTGAGCGCGCTTGCAAGGCGCAGGTGTGCGCGAAGCGTCGCGATGCGTACGACCGGCGCGACGTTATACGGCGGCCAGAAGTGTTTGTCATCCCGCAGCACCACCAAGGCATCCGAATCGATTTGCGCGTCGGTGGTGAACGCCGTCGCTACGTCCGCATTCCCGTGCTGCAGCGCAGCATACTGCAAACCGATGTCGAACGTCTTGACGTCCTTGAACTGAAAACCGCCGTAGAATTTTTGCAAACCGGGCAGTGCGTCTGCGCGCGCGACAAATTCCGGAATCGCCGCAAGACGCAGTTGCGGCGCAGCTTTCGCGCAATCGGAGAGCGTGCGCAAGCCATAGCGCTGCGAAACGCTCCGTGTCGTGGCAAGGCCCTGTGAATCATTCACCGGCGAAGGGTGCAGCCATGTTAGACCGTAGCGCTTTTCGTACTGCGCTTTCACCGTCGCAAACAGCTGCTTTGGATCATGCATCGGCGGTAAATGCAGCACGTCGATGAGCCCGGTTCCGGTATATTCCGGATACAGGTCGATGTCGCCGCGCTGCATCGCCGCGGTGGCAATCTGCGTGCTGCCCAAATTCATGTGCCGTTCAACCGGGAAACCCGCGCGTTCCAATGCCGCCGCATAGATTTCGGCAATCGTGATGTCTTCGCCGAAATCTTTGGATCCGACGCGAATCGCGCCGCTGCCTTTGCCGGCGCCGCAGCCCGGCAGCAGCAACGCCGCGCCGAGAAGCGCAAGTGAATCTGCGCGCGTAAACCTCAAACTGCTCCCCTTACACGTCGCTGCACGAGCGCAAGCCCGAATTCCGCCAGGACGGCGATGATCGCGATTGCCGCAACGCCCGTCCACAGGCGCTGCGGTTCGTTCGCTTGCAGCCCGGTCGTGATGAGTTCTCCAAGTCCGCCCGCGCCGATAAACGCCGCAAGGACCGCGCTTGCGATCACTTCCGTCGCGGCGGTGCGCACGCCGGTAAAGATCACCGGAAACGCGAGCGGCCATTCCACGCGCAGCAAGGTCTGCGCACCGGTCATGCCCAATCCCCGCGCGGCGTCAATCGCGGCCGGCGAAACGTTGCGAAACGCGACGTCGGTCGTGATGGCTACGGGGGCAGTCGCCAAAATCGCAAGGGCCGCAAGAGCGGGTGCAAAGCCGAGCCCGAGCACCGGCACCATGAACGTCAGCAGCGCGAGGCTGGGGACCGCGCGGCCGATGTTGACGAGGGCGACGAGAGGGATGCGTCCCGCGCCGGTATGGGCTGCGGCCGTGCCCAGTGCGACACCGGCAACGGCGCCCAGCGCGAGCGCGCTCACGGCGAGTGCCAGGTAGGTCTCTACGCTCATTCCGAGGTCGGCCCAGCTCACGAGCGAGTGTTTCCGCGCCGAGCGTCGAATCCCGGTAGCGGAGTATGCTCTCGCGTTCGCAGCCGATCGCCCCTGAGGCGTTTCCTCGTAATCTCGACGACCCGTCGCTCTATATCAGCCGCGAACTCTCTTGGCTCGAATTCAACGACCGGGTGCTCGAAGAGGCGCTCGACGAGCGCACGCCGCTGCTCGAACGGTTCAAATTCGTCACCATCTACGGCACGAATCTCGACGAATATTTCATGATCCGCGTCGCGGCCATCAAGCAGCAAATCGAGGCGCAGATCATTCGGCGATCGGAAGATGGTCGCACGCCGTCCGAGCATCTGGTTGCCATCTCGGAACGCCTGCGCGTTTCGCTCGCGCGCCAAATGCGGCTGCTCAACGAAGATCTCTTTCCGGCGCTCGAAGCGCACGGCATCAAACTCTGGCGGGTCGCCGATTTGGGCGAAGAGCAGCGCGCACATTTGGAGCGCGCGTTCGACGACCGCGTCTTTCCGGTGCTCACGCCGCTTGCGGTCGATTCCGGGCACCCGTTCCCGTACATCTCGAACCTCTCGCTCTCGCTTGCAGTCGAATTGGAAGAAGTCACGTCCGACGGCGTCGAGCTGCATTTCGCCCGCGTGAAAATTCCGCAGACGCTGCCGCGCTTCGTCCCCGTTGACCCTTCGCCCGAAGGGCAACGCTGGTTCGTGCTGCTCGAGGACTTGATCGCGCACCATTTGAGCGCACTGTTTCCGGGGATGGAAGTGCGCGATTCATACCTGTTCCGCGTAACGCGCGATGCCGACCTCGACATCCAGGAAGACGAAGCGGACGACTTGCTGCGCGCGATCGAATCGGAACTGCAGCGCCGGCGCTTCGGCGAGCCGGTGCGCTTGCAGATAGAACGCGGCATGCCCGAATACATGCGCGACTTTCTGCTCAAAGCGCTCGACCTCAGCGACGTCGACTGCTATGAAATCGACGGCATGATGGGCTTGGAAGCGCTCTGGACGCTGGTGAACATCGAGGTCCCGCAGCTGCACGATGCGCCGTTCACGCCGGCGATTCCAAAACGGCTGATTGGCGTGACGGATATGTTCGCGACGATTCGTGAAACGGACGTCCTGATGCACCACCCGTACGAGTCGTTCGATCCCGTCGTGCAATTCTTACGTCAAGCCGCCGAAGACGAGCGCGTGCTCGCCATCAAGGCAACACTCTATCGCACGTCCGGAAAAAACTCGCCGATCGTTCGCGCGTTGCTCGACGCGGCCGAGAACGAAAAGCAAGTCGCGGTACTGATCGAACTCAAAGCGCGATTCGACGAGGAGAACAACATCGAGTGGGCGCGGCGGCTGGAGCGCGCGGGCGTGCACGTCGTGTACGGCTTCGCGGGTCTCAAGACGCACGCGAAAGCCGTGCTGGTCGTACGGCAAGAAGACGACGGCATCCGCCGCTACATCCATTTCGGTACCGGCAATTACAACGAAAAAACTGCGCGCCTCTACACGGATTTGAGTTTGTTCACGTGCCGCCCGGTGCTCGGAACCGACGTTTCGCAACTGTTCAACTCTCTCACCGGTTTTGCCCGCATCACCGACTACGAAGACCTGCTCGTCGCGCCCGTGAACCTGCGCCGCGAACTGACCGTGCTCATCGATCGTGAAACCGAGCACGCGCGAGCCGGCCGTTTGAGCGGCATACGCGCGAAACTCAACGCTATTACCGACGGCGAGATGGTCCGCGCGCTGTACCGCGCTTCGCAGGCGGGCGTGCCGGTCGATTTGCAGGTTCGCGGCATGTGCGTACTGCGTCCGGGCGTGCCCGGCGTGAGCGATCACATTCGCGTGCGCAGCATCGTCGGCCGTTTCCTCGAGCATTCGCGTATGTACGTGTTCGAAAACGGCGGCGACCGTGAAGTGTACATCGGTTCGGCGGACTGGAGCGGACGCAATTTGGATCGCCGCGTCGAGATCGTCGTTCCCGTCCTCGATCCGCTTCTGGCGGAGACGATTTACGGCGAAATACTCGCGGTACTTTTTGCGGACAACGTCAAAGCGCGCGAGCTGCAAAGCGACGGCACGTACAGGCGGTTGCGACCGAGCGGCGAGATGCCGGTGAACGCACAGCAAATCTTTCTCACGCAAGCATCAGCGCTGTAAGCGTCACCCTGACTTACTCAACTCTAGAATGATTTTCCACTCGTGGGGCGTGACGGGCTGCACGGAAAGTCGTTGACCTTTCTTGAGCAGCTCCATGCCGACTAGACGCGGCTCCGCGCGCATTTGCGCCAGCATTACTGGATGTTCCAACGGCTCGACGTACTCGACGTCGACCATCTGCCACATCGGCTTGTTTTGCGTGCTGCGCGGATCGTAGTATTCGCCGCCCTTTTCCCAGGCCGTGAAGTCGGGATACGCCTCTTTGACGACGCGCACGACGCCCACCGCAGCAGGCTCCGCGATGCTGGAGTGATAGAAGAGGCCGAGGTCGCCGATCTTCATTTCCATCATGTTGTTGCGCGCCTGGAAGTTGCGTACGCCGCTCCACGGGGTGACGCGGTCTTTGCGCAATTGTTCGAAACTGTAGGCGTGCGGCTCGCTTTTAAACAACCAATAGCGCATGCATCTGCTGTTCGCCGTCCTGCTGCTGGCCCACTGGCTGCTTGCGAGCGACCTACACGTTGAACCGGGGCATTCCGGCCCGGTGCCGGCAACCTACGGCAGTGACACGAACTGGGCGCTCTTCGATTCCGCTCTGGCGGCGATGCGCAGAGCCGATCCGAATCCACCGGTCGTCATTATTGCCGGCGATTTTCTCGCCCACCATTTTCCGCCCAGCGCTGCGCTGGGGGAGCAAACGATGGCGCGCATCGCGCACGCCTTCGACCACGCGTTTCCCCATGCCCAGTTCGTAATCGTTCCGGGCAACAACGACGATCCGTGCGGCGATTACCGCGCGACGCCGGGCGATGCGTATTTCCGGTACGTCGCCCACGTGTGGGCACCGCTCGTGAATCGCAACGGTGCGGCGCCGCAGTTCGAGCGGACGTTCGGCCAATACGGTTGGTACGCCGCGCGGCTGCCGCTGCATGACGAGCGCGTAATCGCTTTGGACACCGTCTACTATTCGATCGTGTATCGCGCATGCTCGGGCGGCCATCCCGATGCGCCGCAGCGGCAGTTGCGGTGGCTCGCAACGCAACTCCGCACCCTGCCCGCCGGCACGCGCGCAATGCTCGTGATGCACATTCCCCCGGGCGTCGATGCCAAGAGTACGCTCATCACACATCGCTTGCTTGTCGTGCCGTTCTGGCGCGAGCAGACCGCCGCCGCATTTGTCCGCGTTTTACGCAAGTACGACGCTCGCATCACCCTTGCGATCGCGGGGCACGAACACCGCAACGACTTTCGATCGTTCGGCGGCGTACCGATGTTGGTCGCGCCGGCAGTCTCACCCGTATACGACAACAACCCCTCCTTCGCGCAGTTGGACGTCGGTAATAATGGCGATTTGCGCGATTACACGCTTTTCTCGTACGACGAAATGGACGGCGGATGGGAGCGAGTCGACACGTTCGACCGGGTCTATCGTGCGAGTGGGTTCTCCGCGCGCTCGCTTGCGTCGATCCACGCCCGCTTGCGCGACGATGAATCCTTGCGCCGCAAGTGGGCGCAGTTTTACATGGCGCGTTCCGTCGGAAGTGACATCACGCTCGGAACGTGGCGCACCTACTGGTGTGCGCAGACGCAATTCGGCCCGGGCTTCGTTCCCTGCGCCGGCTTGCAACGCCGGGTGGAAGTCCTGCCGATTGCAGCGGGGGTCGCGGCCGCCGTCCTGATTGCCGTCATCGCGCTGCTCGCCGTGCGACTTGGACGGGCACGCAGGCGCACCTGATGTGGTATCCTGAAAGCCGCCCATGGAAACGACTAAACAGAAACGCGTCATCCGCGCTACCGGCACCGGCTGGGAAGGCGTGTCCGTCGAGGGGTATCGCCCCGGCGCCGCCGTCGGCGTCGAGCGGCACACGATTGTCGGCGGCCGCAAAACCGATGCGAATGAACCGGGCCCATCGAACGAGCTGCGCTACTTTGAACTGCAGCCCGGTGCGGTCTCGCGTTTGGAAAAGCACGAGCACGAGCATTTCGTGATCGTCAAACGCGGTCTGGGCTACGCGATCGTCGGCGACACGCTCACCGAGATCGGGCCTCATGACGTTGTGTACGTCGCACCGCTAGAAATACATCAGTTCGTGAACCGCGCAGACGAGCCGTTCGGTTTCTACTGCTTCGTCGACGCGATGCGCGATTTCTCGCAAGAGCCGACGCAAGCGGAACTCGACAAGCTCATGGCCTCGCCGGCCGGAAAAGTCGCGAAACCGTTCGCGGTTCCGCCCCCGCAAAAGCGCTAGCGCGTCACCATCGGACGCGACGGATCCGCGCACCACTCGCTCCACGAACCGGGATACAAGCGCGCGCCGCGCAGCTCCGCGATTTCCATCGCGAGCAGATTCACCGCTGCAGATACACCGGAGCCGCATTGATGCACGATGCGTTCGGGTGAGATTCCAAGCCCGCGAAATTCTTCTCGCAATTCACCCGGCTGTTTGAACTGACCGAACGGGCCGGTGTAGTTCGAGCGAAACGGACGATTGACGGCGCCCGGAATATGTCCGCCGACAGGATCGATGGTCTCGTTTTCTCCGCGGAAACGGTCGGGGCCGCGCGCGTCGACCAGCGAAAAGGCGTTGCTTTCCAGCGATTCGAGCACGGCGTCTTTGTCGACGGCGATCTCGCTGCGCA
>DATGJX010000036.1:0-10249 GCA_035294905.1 Vulcanimicrobiaceae bacterium
GAACCGGTTCGGGGATTCGGTTGCACGCACGCGCGTGTCGTAGGCAATCGCACACGGCAGAACGAAGCCGTCGTTGTAGTCGGTGTGCTCGCCGATGAGATTGACTCGGCCCGGTGCCCGCGCTTCGACCGTTCGCACTACGCCTCGTCGCCCAGACGGAATGCCTGCGCTCCGCCTTCATCCGGAAAAACTCTGCCGGGATTCATGATCCCTTGCGGATCGAACGCGGCCTTTATGCGCCGCATCAGCGCAAGCGCATCCGCGCCGAGATCGAGTTCCATGATTGCTTCTTCAGCACGCCGATGCCGTGCTCTCCGGAAAGCGTGCCGCCGACGGGGATGCAGACGTCTTCGCCCAGTTTATTCGGCCGGCGGCGCGCAAGCGCGGGGGAAACGGCGCGGCGCGCTTCCCAAATGCGCTCGCTTTCCTGCGCGGACGACGCTGCTCGCACGGCTACCGCGCCGGCCTCGCGAGCGATCTGCTCGATGCGGTCGACGTCGCCGTTCACCGCCTGCTCGTAGTTGCCGTCGACGGCAAAGATCAAGACCGCATCCGCGCCGCCGGGAAAGACCTCGCCTTGCAGTCCGTTGACGCAGTCGATGGTCAGCGCGTCGAGCAATTCGATGCACGCCGGAAGCACACCGGAGGACATCACTGCCGCAACCGCCGCGGCCGCGCGATCGATTGAGTCGAAACTCGCGGGCGCCGTACGCGTGTACCCTCTGCTCCCGTAAAGAGCGCGCGCAAGTCGTAGCCGGTGACGTTCTTCACGGTTTTACCGCCGGTGCGCAGCACGGTGCCGTCCGCCAGCACGACCTGCAGCGCAGTGACGTAATCGCCGGTAACGCCGTACTTCAGGCAGCGCGCGCCTCCGGCGTTCTCCGCAACGTTTCCGCCGATTGCGTACGCGATGAGATCTTCTTCGCTCGTGAGCACGGCGCGATTGCCCGGAACGATGGCGCGAAGCTGCGCAGCAAGATCGCCGCGATTAAACGTGTCGGGCATCGGCTACGGAACCTTCGCCTTCGACCGCGAGAAGTGCTGCCGCCGCGAACTCCCGGTTCGTTCTTAGTGCGTGCGCTGTACGAGTGAACGCATGGCGACCTGCGCGCCGTGCTTGACCGGGATATAATACCGATCGCTGATTCGCACGGCGGGCCCGTCGTGGACGACGTAAAACACTTCGTAGTATTCGCGGCGCCCGGTGACGATGTCGGCCTGCACTTGCTCGGTGCCGCGCGCTTGCGGCTTGGATCCGAGGATCGCAACGCGCGTACCACGCGTGACGATCGCCAGTTCGGCGAGTGCGCTCGTGTCTGCGTTCGGCGGCATGCCCAAATGCGCGAACGCGGCCGCCAGATTGCCGTCGACGATCGCGCGCAGATAGCCCTGTACGGTCAAACGCGCACGCGCACCGAATCGCGATGCGTCCGCGACGTACCCGCGCCACCATGTGCGGCGATGGACGGGCACGGCGTGATGACGCGGATGCGGCGCCGCATAGGCAATCGCGCGTTTCGGCAACGCGTGCCGGCGACGATGTGCGATGACGCGTTTTTGTGCGGGCGTGTGATGCGCCGGGTGCATCCGGAGCGCGTGATGCTCAGGTATGGGACGCGCGGCCAGCAGCTGCACGAACGGCGCGATCGGCGGCGGCTCCGTGCTCGAATTCAAGCCCTGCAGCAATCCGCGTTGGTGCGCGTACTGTGCTGCGAGCGGCAAAACCGCCACGGCCAGCGCAAGCGCCGCAAGTCCTGCGCTTCGCGCGGGAATCCGTCTGCGGGTGCGTTCGACTTCCGGAAGTTGACCGAGCTCGCCGAGTATCGCGTCGAGCAGGTCCGGATCGAGTGCGGCGAGCGCGCGCGGATTCTGCCGTAAAAACGCGCTGAAGCGGTGCCCGAGCAGATCGTCTTTCGAAGCGGGGTCGAGATAGAGATCGAGTTGCCGTCTATCTGCCGGCTCCATGCGTTTGACGCTGCTCGTAATGAGGGCGCGCACGTCTTGTGCGGAGCGCCCCGAGATGTGCGCCTCCATCGCTTCGGCAAGCGCCAGAGGGCTAGCCACAGCGAGCGCGTCGTCGAGGCGGCGGCGGTCTCTTCGTCGGGCAAACATCCTACTTACTACTCTCTCCCGCCGCGGCAAAAAACGCGCATGCTGTTCAGCACGTACAGGTGGGGCTTTCGCCCCACCTGCGCGCATGCTCCGAATTACGGCTTACGGCCGGCGCGTCGTATCGTAGGTCTCGACGCTCGTCGAGCGCCGTCCCATACCGAAGAGGCCGAGGAGTCCGACCAGACCAATGAGTCCCCACCAGCCGGAGCTTCCGCCGCCGCCGCTCGTGGTGGTGCCGCTCGTCGTCGTTGTAGTCGTTCCGGCGGCGGGTGAAGCCGCCGGCGAGGCCGCCGGCGAAGCTTTCGTCATCGTGCCCGCGGACTTCGTTGCCGTAGCGCTGGGGCTCGCCGCCGGACTTGCGGCCGGACTTGCCTGCGCGAGTGCAATGCCCGGTGCGGCGCTCAGCGCCGCGGCCAAGATTAGTCCGGCCGCCGTTGCACTCAAAACGTGTTTCATATCGTCGTACTCTCCCTATCAAACAGTGCCTGCACGCTTCTTACCCGCGCGGCGCTCACGAGCGACGGAACTGCCGCTTGCTGTCCAGAAGTGCGCGGCATGGTACAAATGCCGATCGTTCTCGACGAGGTTCGCAAAGATTCCGCGCGCGTGCTTGCGCAAACCGCGAGCGCATCGTTGCTCGATCTCGACGACGGCGTCCTGTGTTTCGAGTTTCATTCGAAAGGTAATACGCTCGACGGCGACACGCTCGGCATCGCCGAGCACGCGTTCTCGATTATTCCGGGCGGCTACGCCGGACTGGTCGTGGGCAATCAAGGAAAGCACTTTTCCTTCGGCGCGAATCTGCGCTGGCTGCTGGGACTGCTCGAGGAGATCGGCGGCGACCGCGAGCGTTTTCATGCGGCGGCCAAGCGCTTTCAGCGCGTCACGACGGGCATGCGCACCGCGCCGTTTCCGACGGTTTCGGCTCCGTTCGAACTGACGATCGGCGGCGCTCTCGAACTCACGATGTACGCCGACCGGGTGCAGGCGCACGCGAACCTGCGTGCGAGCCTGCCGGAGATTGCCGTCGGTATTCTGCCGGACCTCGGCGGAACCAGCGAATTGTACATCCGCTGCATCGACGCCGCAGGCGAAGGTCAGGAGATGGCCGGGCTCCGCGAAGCGTTTCAAACGATCGCCTTCATGCGCAGTTCGAAGGATGCGCAAGATGCGCGCGCGCTCCAATTTCTCAAAACGCACGATCGCGTCAGCGCCGAGCTGCCGGCTCTCATCAGCGATGCGAAAGCGCTCGTTCTCGAACTCGCGTCCGGTTACGCGGCTCCCGCGCACAGGCGCGAGGTCCCGGTGCTCGGCGATGCGGCATACGAGCAATTGAACCAGGTGATTCAAATGGCCACCGAATCGGGCATGGCAAGCGCGTACGACGGCGAGGTCGCGCGCGCCCTCGCCCGCGTGATGACCGGCGGTCCGGGTCCGGCGAGACGCGTTTCCCACGAAGAACTGCTCGACCTCGAGACGCGCTACTTCGAGACGCTGGTTTTCAATAACAAAACAAAAGACCGCATGGAGTACATGCTGGAGCACGGCGCGCCGCTCCGAAACTGAATATAGGATGATCGCAGCGCTTCCACAGCGTGCTTCGCCGGGTGTGGACGCGCAAGTTCAAGACGAACGCATTCGTCTGCTTTACCACCAAGCTGCCGCAACCGTTACGGGCGCAGCCGCTGCCGCCGTGCTTCTCGCGGGCCTCATGTGGACGCACGTTGCCCTTACCGGCGTGCTTACATGGTGCATCGTTTTCGCGATCATCACGGTGCTGCGCTACGTATTGATTGCAGCGCATTCGCGCTGGAGATCGCGCGCGCCGGCCGAGAAATGGGAGTGGCTCTTCACGATCGGCGCGCTGTTTGCCGGAATCGCGTGGGGCTTGGATACGCTGTGGCTCTTCCCCGCGAAAGGCGGTGCTGCCTGCGAGCGTCCGCATTCTCGCCGAGTCCGGTACGCTTGCGCACGTCGCAGGTGTTTCGGGAATCGTGTTTTGTCTGGCTATGGTCGTTATCGGTTTGAACAACGCGCGCATGGTTGCGACTGCGCTGCGTTTGCAGTTCACCAATCTCGAACTTGTGAACGAGCTCGAAACGCTTGCAACGCGAGACTCACTGACCGGTTTGCCGAACCGTCTCATCCTCGTGGAGCGTATCACTAGCGCGCTCAAGCGCGCGGACCGTGGCGAACACGACGTTGCGATAGCATTCGTCGACTGCGACGGCTTCAAGAAGGTGAACGATACCTACGGACATGCAGCAGGCGACGAATATCTCAAGCATGTCGCGCGCATTTTGCTGGCGTCGGTGCGGGAAGTCGACACAGTCGCGCGTTTGGGAGGCGACGAGTTCATCGTGCTGCTGGAGCGGTGCGGCGACAAGGACTCCGTGGTGCGCATCGTGCAGCGAATTCTCACCGGCACCTCGCAGGTGATGCGCATCGGACCGGACGCCGTCAAGCCGCGGGTAAGCATCGGCGTCGCGTGCTATCGGCGCGACGGTACGGATCCGGAAATCCTCATTCAGCAGGCCGACGAGGCCATGTATGCGGCCAAGCGCGCGGGCGGCAACGATTTCCGCTTCTTTCCACCGCCGGTTTGGCTGCAGGCATAGCGATTATCCGCCCCGTTTAGCGGGGAGAAGACAGCCATGGACCGCCGCGTCGACATCGCGGTCGTCGGAAGCGGAAGCGCCGGTACACAGGTGGCGCTGACCGCTGCTTCGCACGGCCGCAGCGTTGCCGTCATCGACGAACGTCCGTTCGGCGGAACGTGCGTGCTGCGCGGTTGCGATCCGAAAAAAGTGCTGGTCAGCGCGGCGCGCGCCGTCGATCAAATGCAGCGCTACGAACAGCTCGGGATTTTTCCATCCGTGCCGGCGCTCTCGTGGCCGGACTTGATACGCTTCAAGCGCACGTTCACCGATCCGATTCCGGAGCAGCGCGTGCGCGAATTGGAAGCCGCCGGCGCGATCACCTTGCACGCGCATGCGCGCTTCGAAGATCTGCAGACGCTTGCGGTTGGCAGCGATCGTCTCCAAGCGGAGTACGTCGTGATCGCGAGCGGCGCGCAAGAAGTCCACGTCGCACAGGGTGACGAGTTGCTGGTCACCAGCGAAACGTTCATGGAAATGGAAAAACTCCCGGAGTCGCTGTTCTTCGTCGGCGGCGGCTACATCGCGTTCGAATTCGCGCATCTCGCCGTGCGCGCGGGCGCACGCGTGACGATCCTGCACGGCGATGCGTACCCGCTGCGCGGCTTCGATCGAGACCTGGTCGCTCGGCTCGTCGATTTGAGCCGCAGTATTGGAATCGACGTTCAACTGAATGCACGGGTGACGCGCGTCGAGCGCAGCGGCGAGCTCGAAGTGACGGCGTTCGCAACGGTCGACGGCAAAGAAAAGCCGTTTCGCGCGCAGGCCGGCGTGTTGGCCGCCGGACGCGCACCGAATTTGGACGCGCTCGCGCTCGATCGCGGCGGCGTCGAGCGCACGAAGAAAGGCGTCAAGGTCGACGAGCACCTGCGCAGTGTAAGCAATCCGCACGTCTACGCGGCGGGCGACGCGGCCGACGCCGGCGGATTGCCGCTCACGCCGGTTGCCGGCTACACAGGTGAAATCGTCGCGGAGAACATTTTGAACGGCAACACGCGCACCACGGATTTTCAGGGTCTTGCAACCATGGTGTATACGATTCCGCCGCTCGGCGTCGTCGGGCTCTCCGAAGCGCAGGCGCGCGAACGCGGCCTCGAGGTCGACGTGAACTCCGCAGACATGACCCAGTGGTATTCGTCGCGCAGCCTCGCCGCGCGCGGCGCCTACTTCAAAAGCATAATCGACAAACGCACCGGGAACGTTCTCGGCGCGGCGATCTTCGGACCGCACGCCGAAGAACAGATCAACGTGCTGACACTGGCAATACGGCAAGGCATCGACGGGCACGCACTGGCGGACACGCTGTTCGCGTATCCCACCGGATCGTCCGATATGGAATTCTTCGTGCGCGGCACGCCGTAAAGATGGAAGTGTCCATACGCCAGGCCGCTGTCGCCGACTCGCAGACGTTGTCGGGTATGCCTATGCAAGCCGTCATCGCGAACGTCCGTGTTACCGGCACTCGGTGGACGTAAGGCGTTTACGTTGCGCAAGACGCGCGCGGACGCGTGCTCTATACGCCTTTGATCAGCGCCGGCGCAAGCCGGGAATCCCTGACGGCGCCCACGCCGTGATATTTCCGCCGCTGTCGGTGATGTAGACGATGCCGTTCGCGACGACGGTGCCGTGTTTGGACCATCCTGACGTCGTCGTGCTCCAGAGCTGCGTACCCGCCGCCGCGTCGTACGCGAAAATTTGCCGGCCGCTGCTGTTCCCGACGTAGACCACGCCGTTGACGACCGTTATGGCAGATCGTGCGGTTTCCGCTCCGGTGACTGCTCCATCCGGCCCGAACGCGGCCGACCAGACCGGCGTGGGGTTTATCGTACAATCCGCTTGGATGCCGAACGCGCCAAGACCGGGCTGGTACGTCCCATACGTTGCCGGAAGTTCGATGTACAGCAAGTTCGTCACGGGGTCGTACGCCGGAGAACCTTGGAAATCGCCGGTGTCGGTCGAGATCGACATTTGCAGATACTGCACGGGTCCCTGACCGATCGTCGCGACGTCGTAGAGTTCGAACATTCCGGACTTATTGAGCACGGCCGTCATCTCCGGACATCCCGGCGGCTGAAAGATGATCGGCGTCGATCCGAAATCGTAGTCGGTATGGCCGGGATCCGAAGGAATGTTCTGCGGATAATTGGCGGCAAGAACGGTATTGACGTCCGAAGACAGCGCGACGATGTTTTCGGCATAGCCCGCGTTCTGCAAGACTCCGCTTCCTACCGACGCGTTCCCGGTTGCTACCAAGACGTCGTTGGTCTGCGGATCGATGGAGCCGCCGCCGCCGCCCCAAATGCCGCCGCCGCTTCCGCCGGGCGTCGACGTTCCGCTTACGGGAAAAAACGTGCCGATGATGCCACGCGTCGCCGTGTCGATGGCAACGATTCGCCCATTCCATGGCTTGTAGTCGCAAATAGAACTCGTAACGGCGTAGAGTATCCCGTTTGCGGGATTGTACGTAAGGCCGCCGTGCATATTGTCATGCTGTGGGCGAATCGAAATCGTGATAGGCCACTCGTATACGCTTTTTCCGGTCGAAAGGTCCAGGGCGTGCACGTGATCCACGCCGTCGCCGAAATAGATGAGGTTTTTCCCGCGATCTATTG
Organism: Vulcanimicrobiaceae bacterium; assembly: GCA_035294905.1. Lineage (GTDB taxonomy): Bacteria > Vulcanimicrobiota > Vulcanimicrobiia > Vulcanimicrobiales > Vulcanimicrobiaceae > DATGJX01. Next base: position 7,382 of record DATGJX010000036.1, read on the forward strand.
CGGGAGTCGCGCCGACCGACCATTGCTCCAATCGGGCCCCGCACATGTATGACGCGTACGCCACCGTATGTTTCCAAATCACCGCGCCCGTGTCTGCGTTGATGGCGTACATCGCCTCGCCGTAATTGGAGCCCGCATACAAAACGTTGGTGGGAACACGGTCGATCATCACGCCGCTGGCCAGCACCGGTTCCGCAACCGGCGAACGCCCGACGTTTGCAGACCAAATCTGCTGAAGGCTGGCGACGTTCGTCGTGCCGACCGTGGTTTCGTTGGGGTTGTAGCCGGTACGTTGGAGGTCGTATCCCCACGAGTCCCAATCAACACCTGAGGCAGTCGGCTGCGGATGAACGGCCGCGTGCATGGCGAGCGGCGGGGTCCCGGAGCCCGCGCTATGGCAAGCGGAAAAAACGAGAATGCAGGCAGCACACCCAAGGGCAGAAGTGCGCAGACTCATCGTGCTGCGCAGTTTATCGGCAACTCGCGCGTGGCCAAAGAGCAGAAATACCCAACGGCCAGGGTACACATGGTCCGGTCGTTGCACAAGGCCAACAATAATGCGGTTACCGCCGGCTGTGACATTCGTTAGTCGACGGAAGCCAACGCTTCGTCCAGCGACTCGTAAACGGACCAGTTATATTCAAGACCCACGGCATTCAGCGCAGTCCGCACATACGGCGAATCGATCACCAGCCGCCCGCTTTCGAGACCGTGCTCGTTTCGATGGGTGCGCAGCTGCACGAGTTCAGAAAGAAACGTGCTGTCCAGCAAGTCGATCCCATGCAAATCGATGATGAGCACCGGTTCCTCGTACGACTTCACGAAGCGCTCGTGGAGTTCGGCACGCGAAATCCCTAAGGGCTCTTCATACTTCAATATTTTGGCCCGCTCGCGATGCATCCCTAAGACTAGCCAGCGAATTGGGAAGAGCCCATGAAGAAAATGTGAACACGAGCTTGCTTTCCGGCAAGCTCGTCGAACCGTATGCTAGATTACGCTACTTCGAAGAGTCCTGCCGCCCCCATGCCGCCGCCGATGCACATGGTCACGACGACATGCTTTGCGCCGCGCTTGCGGCCCTCGATCAGCGCGTGCATCACCATGCGAGCGCCGGAGAGCCCGTAGGGGTGGCCGATCGAAATTGCGCCGCCGCTTACGTTGAAGCGATCGTTCGGGATGCCCAGCGTGTCGCGAACGTACACGGTCTGCACCGCGAATGCTTCGTTCAGCTCCCATAGGCCGATGTCGTCGATCGTCAGGTTGTGTTGGTTGAGCAGCTTCGGAATCGCATATACCGGCGCCACGCCCATCTCGCCCGGTTCGTTGCCGACAATTACCAGACCGCGGTAGTAGCCGAGCGGTCGCAGCCCGCGCTGATCCGCGAGCTTCGAATCCATCACAACCACGGCACCCGCACCGTCCGAGAGCTGCGACGAATTTCCGGCCGTGATCGTCGACTTCGGATCGAGCACGCCTTTGAGCTTCAAGAGGCCTTCGAGGGTCGTATCGGGGCGATTCCCTTCGTCTTTCGCAAGCGTGACCTGCTCTTCGTAAACGTCGCCGGTCTCTTTGTTCTCGACGTACTTCCACGACGTGAGCGGAACGATCTCGTCGTCGAATGCGCCGCTTTGCTGCGCGGCGGCGGTGCGCTGCTGGCTCTGCAGCGCGTATTCATCTTGCCGCTCGCGCGAAACGTTGTACTTCTTCGCGACGAAATCCGCGGTCTGAAGCATCGGCATGTAGACGTCGGGCTCGTGGCGCAGCATCCAGTCCTCGGTGAAGAACTCGACGTTCATCGTGTTCTGCACCATGCTGATCGATTCGGCACCGCCGGCCACCACGACGTTGGCGCCGTCCACGATGACGCGCTGTGCCGCGACCGAGATGGCCTGAAGGCCCGAGGCGCAATACCGATTGATCGTCGTACCGGGAACCGTTACGGGCAGACCGGCGCGAATCGCCGCGACGCGGCCGAGATTATTTCCGGTCGCGCCTTCCGGCAGGCCGACGCCGAGCACGACGTCGTCGACCTCGTTCGGATCGACATTCGCGCGATCCACCGCCGCCTTGATGACGTGACCGGCCAGCGTTGCGCCGTGAGTCTGATTGAAGGCGCCGCGGAATGCTTTTCCAATCGGCGTGCGTGCAGCCGAGACAATCGCCGCCTCACGCATGAATAGGTTCCTCCTTCAGCCCCTCGACAGGCTCGGGCTGGTTCGACGGGCTCACCATGACACCGCGGGTCTCATCGCCGTACACGTCTTTGTAGCCGATCTCATGGCCGTACCACATCGGTCCGCCGTGATGCGGCGCGAAGCCGTATCCGTAAATGTAGACGATGTCGATGTCGCCGGGGCGCAGCGCGACTTTATTTCGCAGCAGCTCGACGCCCACGTCGATAAGCGCTTTGGTCAAGCGTTCAACGATTTGCGCATCGGTCACGCCGGGGTTCTGCGCGATTCCCGCTTCCGCAGCAACCTCGGCGAAGAGTTTCTCGACTTCCTCGTCGCGAATCGCCTCGCGTCCCTTGCCGACACTCGCATCGTACTTGTAGAAGCCCTTGCCGGTTTTTTGGCCGAGCCGTTTTTGTTCGTACAGGCGATCGACGATCTTCGTCCGGGCGGCGCTCATGTCGGGACGCGCCTGCGAAATGTGCCAGAACACGTCGATGCCCGAAAGGTCGAACATCGCGAACGGTCCCATCGCCATGCCGAAGTTCTTCATCGCCGCATCGATGCGATACGGCGGCACACCTTCTTCCGCCAAGCCGACGGCTTCGCGTGCGTAGTCGAACAGCATGCGGTTGCCGATAAAGCCGAACGCGTTCGCGGAGAGCACCGCGACCTTGCGCAGCGCTTTGCCGAGTTT
>DATGJX010000037.1:0-2949 GCA_035294905.1 Vulcanimicrobiaceae bacterium
CCTGCTGCATCTGCGCAATCGGAATGTGCTGCGACCATTTGTACCAGGGCGACGCCGCGCAGTAGTCGCACTGCACGCCGGAAAGATACGCAATCTGCAAACCGCCCCAGGCGTTTCCATTTGATTCGGTATGTCCGCCGCAGCACGACGAATAGAGCACTTGCGCAAAGGCGTTTCCATAGCGCAGCACCTGGCCTGCGGTCGCGTCCACCGCTGCAGTCGTTTCCGGATGCTCGGCGTCGATGCCGGTATACACCTGATTTGCTTCCGACGGAACGAGATCGTATGCGCGATTCGGATTGCTGCGCTGCAGCACGTACGTCCGCGCGACGATAGCCTGCGCTTGCAACGCGCGATCCGGCCACGAGTGCGGCATCTCACGCGAAACGACGCTGAGCAAATACGCCTCGAGCGGCAGCGTATTGACGACGACGTCGTTTTCCACGATCGAAAACGCTCCGCGGTAGCGCCGCCCGTTGAACAGAAACGTTTGGCCGTCGATGCGCTGCGCCTGACCGTTCCCGAGCAGCACGCGCAACGCTTGTGTCTGCGCCTGCGTCGCAGGATCCGTAATGTCATCCTGAGCCGCATCCTCATCCTGAGGTATCCCTTCGACGCTGCTCAGGACAGGCTCCGGACCCCGAGCCTGTCGAGGGACAAACGCAACACCCGCTACACCGCCCAAAAACTCCAAGCGGTTCATTACAGCAGCCGCTCCTGTGCGGGTTCAGACGAACCCTTCGCGCCGAGATGCGCGTATGCGTGCGCCGTCGCTTTTCGTCCGCTCGAGGTGCGCACGACGAAGCCGCACTTGAGCAAGTACGGCTCGACCACGTCTTCGACGGTTTCCGCGTCCTCGGTGAGCGTCGCCGCAATCGCACCGATTCCGACCGGGCCGCCTTTGTATTGCTCGATAATCGTGCGCAGAAAGGCGCGATCGAGCCGGTCCAAACCCAACTCGTCAACACCCTCTCGCCGTAGCGCTTCGTCCGCGACCGCTCGGGTGATTCGCCCATCCGCCCGCACTTCAGCATAGTCGCGAACTCGGCGTAATAGCCGGTTTGCGATGCGCGGCGTTCCACGGCTGCGCGCGGCGATCATCTGCGCGCCTTCATCGTCGATTGGCACGTTCAGCACACCGGAGGAACGTAAAACGATTCGCTCGAGTTCGTCGACGCTGTAGTAATCCAGATGGTGCATGATGCCGAAGCGTTCACGCAGCGGGGCGGAGAGCATTCCCGCTCGCGTCGTCGCGCCGACCAGCGTGAAGCGCTTGAGCGGCAGTTTTATCGTCTTGGCGTACGCGCCGCGATCGACGACGAAATCGATCTGGTAATCCTCCATCGCCGGATACAGGAACTCTTCGACCACTCTGCCCAGACGATGTATCTCGTCGATGAACAGGATGTCGCCTTCTTCCAACGAGGTCAGGATACCAACCAAATCTTTCGGCTTCTCGAGCGTCGGGCCGCTGGTAGGCCGCAACGCGCGTCCCAAATCCTTGGCGATAAGCGCTGCGAGCGTCGTCTTGCCCAGGCCTGGCGGCCCATAAAACAAGATGTGCTCGAGTGGTTCGCCTCGACGCCGGGCAGCATCGATGGCGATCTTCAGATTTTCGACGACGGTATTCTGCCCGACGTACTCGTCGAACGACCGCGGCCGCAGGCTCGCACCATAGACCTCATCTTCGAGCGTATCTTCTGCACTGACGATCCGGTCATCGGTGTCATCCTGACCCTTCGATACCTCAGGGCAGGGCTTCGTCGAAGGACCGCGAGCCTGTCGAGGGGCAACGTCCTCCGGCCCATACAGTTTCTTACGCGGGTCGTCAGGCATGCGCTTGCGCCTTTCGGCGATAGATTTCGGAGAGCAGTGCTTCGGCGTCGCGAATCTGCGGAGATGCGTCCAGGGTCGAACGAATCATTTCTTCCGCTTCGCCGCGCTTATATTCCAACTGCAGCAATACCGCGAGCGCCTCGTCGGCAAAATCCGGCATCTGGACCGCGGTAACGGGCTGCGCTTCTTGGATGAGCAAAAACTTCGTCACTTTGCCCTGGAGCTTCGCGACGATGTCCCGCGCCTTCTGCTGCCCAATCCCCGGAAGCGTCTTCAGAAATCCGTGGTCACCGCGGTCGATTGCGCCGGCGATTCGCGACATCGGCTGCGAGAACGCGCGTGCCGCCGATCGCGGCCCGATACTCGCAACGCTGATGAGCGCTTCGAAAAACTCACGCTCGATGGCGTTGCCGAACCCGTAAAACGTATAATGCGCGGTGTTGCCGTCGATGTTCAGCACGGAGTAAATCTCCAGCACCACCTCCTCGCCATCCCGCGCGGTCATCTTTTCGGCAACGCACGGCGGCAGGAAGATTTCGTACGATAGGCCGTTCACGTCGAGGACGACGCTGCTATCGTTTCGTTCGACGAGCGTTCCGCGAATTCTCGAAAACATGCTATCTCGTCACCTGTAGCTTCTGTTGCAGAATGCGAGCGCAAGCGCCAGTGCGTCCGAAACGTCGTTCGGTTCGGGGCGGCGGCGCAGTCCTAGAAGCTGCGTGACCATTTGATTGACTTGATCTTTGCGGGCTGCTCCGGAGCCGATCAGCGCGCGCTTGACGAGCGAATGCGCGAGCGTGTGTACCGGCACGTTGTTCTGAGCACCGGCAAGGCACAAAACTCCGCGCGCGTGGCCCATCATGATCGCCGTCAGCGGGTTTTTGTACGTGGTGTACAGTTCTTCGATGACCATGACGGTGGGCTGCGTTGATTGGACTACGGCGCAAATGCCTGCATGCAACTCGTGTAAGCGCGCCTCGAGCGAACCGCTGACCTTCGGGGTTACGACGCCGGCTTCGATGAGGCGCGATCGGCCCGAGAGAAATTCGATGACCCCGTAGCCCGTGGTGCGCAGGCCCGGGTCGATGCCCAAGACGCGCCGCGTCATGGCTG
>DATGJX010000038.1:0-3722 GCA_035294905.1 Vulcanimicrobiaceae bacterium
CCTTTCCGTTACGAACGCGCACCATCGAGCCGCCGCCGACGCCGATCGAACGCACGTCAAGCGATTGCAGAAATGTTCGGTGACCTCCCAGCATCGCGTAACGAACTTGAACGCGGCCATCACGAATCGCCGAGATGTCGACGCTCGTCCCGCCCACTTCCAAAAATACTGCATCGGAGACGCGCTCGTACATGAGCGCGCCGGCAACGCCGGCCGCCGGCCCGGAGACCAGCGTAAGGATCGGGCGACTGCGCAGCTGATCGATTCGCATGACGCCGCCGTCACCGCGCATGATCATCAACGGCGACGTAATCCCCGCCGCCGCAACGCTCGCTTCGACGCTGTTCGCCGTTTCGATCATGCGAGGAAGAATGGAGGCATTGATGACGGCGGTTCGCGTACGCGTTCGCAAACCGTAGAGTTTGCTGATCTCGTGTGCCGCAGCCGCCGGCATGTTCGCGCGCCGTGCTGCTTCCACGATCGTATCTTCGGCCGCCGGGTCGTCAACGCTATACAAACCGCTCGCGACGATCACGCCCGCATTCTGCGCCACAAGCGCGCGGATTGCCCGATCCGCGTCCGCGGCACTCGGCGCCGACGTCGCGAGAAACTCGTGCAGCGAACGCAGATACGTCCCGGGCGCAAGCTCGATCGGTTTGATGAACGTCTGCGAGCGGGCGCGCAGGCCTTCCAATCCGCCGCCGATTCCAACGATGCCGACGAGCGCGACGTCGCCTTCGAGCAGCGCATTCGTGGCTTGCGTCGTGCCATGCGAGATGCAGTGCACGTCGGATGCCTGCAGGCCGTGCGCCGCAAGCAAGCGCTGCAGCGCGTCGATGATCCCAGCCGCCACGCCCTGCGGCGAACGGTGCGTCGTCGGCACTTTGACGTGACCGATCAATTCCAGCGAGGTCGCGTCGATTGCAACGGCATCAGTAAACGTACCGCCGACGTCGATACCGATGCGTATCCCGAGGCCAGTCCCCACGTATTTTGGCGCTTCATGTTTACAAACGGAACGTCCTTGCAAACGGCGAAGAGCATCGCAAATGAAAAAGACCTCCCGCGGAGCCTGGGGCGGAGCGCCGTTAAAATGAAGAAAAAGACGCTCGGGATCGTCGGTGCGGGCGCGATCGGCCAGGCGCTGCTGCGCGGGCTGCAATCCGGCTCGGCTCCATTCAAGATTTGGGCTGCAACGCGCACGCCGCAATCCGCCGCGCGCATCGAACGCGATTTCTCGATCACGGCAACCGATGAATACGAGCAGCTCGTACCGGAAACCGACGTCGTGCTCGTCTGCGTCAAGCCGGCGCAAACCGATGCAACGCTCGAGCGGCTGCGCAAAGCCGGACTCAAGAAACACGCGCTCGTCATCTCGGTGGCGGCCGGCGTCCCAATCTCCTCACTCGAACGTGCGCTCGGCGAAGACGTCGCCGTCATTCGTGCGATGCCGAACGTGCCCGCGCTCGTAAGCGAAGGTATGACCGTAATCGCGCGCGGACGTCACGTGACGAAAGATCACGTCGCCGAAGCGACCGACATCTTCAAATCGGTCGGGCGATGCATCGAGCTGGCCGAGCATCATCTCAATGCAGTCACGGCCATCAGCGGCTGCGGGCCGGCTTACGTCTTCCTTATAATCGAAGCGCTCGCGGATGCGGGCGTAAGCGTCGGTCTCCCGCGCGACGTCGCCCGCGAGCTTGTCGCGCAGACGGTGCTTGGTGCTTCAAAGATGGTTCAAGATAGCGAACGGCACCCGGCGGCAATGCGTGACGACGTCACGACCCCAGCCGGGTGCACGATCGGCGCCCTATTGGTTCTCGAAGACGGAAAGATCCGCTCCGTGCTCGCGCGCGCGATCGCCGAAGCGACTCGCATCGCGGGCACCTTAGCTTAGCTTACCGGCTCTGCGGCGCCGGAGCGTTCGGCGCTTGTTGTTGTCCTTGAGCGTGGTGTTGACGCATCGTTTGGAGACGCTGTTGGAACTTGGCGCGTTGATCGGGATTCAGTACCGCCATGATTTCCTGCCGCTGTGCGCGCATGCTTTCGCGACGCTGGTTGCGATCGGTGATGGACTGATTCTGAGCGCGGTACTTCTGTCGAATTGATTTGATCTGAGCTTTTTGATCGGATGAAAGATTCAATCCGCGGAAAAGCGCGCTATGATGATGGCGTTGCGTTGCAGCTGGCGGGGCTGCGGACTGTGGCGCCGTTTGCGCGAACGCGGCGCCGGTTTGTATAACCGTCGCAGCGACGACTACGGCGATGGCAGTACGAATGAACACGTGGACTCCTCTGTCTGACGTGTTCATCGTACTGCTCGCTTGTTGCCAGCGCTTTAACTCAGAATTAGAGCCCGGGTAGAAAACGCTGAGACCGCGATTACTTGGTGCTGCTGCCGCTGTTCGCGCCGGCAGCGCCGCTGTTGCTGCTGGAAGAGCCGCTGCCGGTCGTCGAGCCGCTTGAGCTGCCCTGCGAACCGGATGCGCCCGCGCCCTGAGTTTGCGCCGGCGGCTGAACGATTGTCGTGTTCGACGTCGTCGACCACGGATGCCACAAGAGAACTGCAACGATAAGTGCGATTGCTATTACGGCAACGATCGCAACACCGGCCGTGCTGCCACCACTTGAAACCACTACGGGTCGGTCGGACCTGTCTGCCACTTGGCACCTCCTGGCAACGGCTTTACCCGCTCCCAGGTCATACAAAGACGCTTGCTAGGTCTTTTGGAAGACCGAGCGATGGTCCGAAATCGAGCGTGCGATTGCCGCGTCGAGTACCCAGCCGCGATCCCGCGAACACGTGCACGTGCGGGGACGTAACGCGCGACAACCCAAACTGTCGTGCATCCCGATCGTGTGTCCACAGTCGCAAACGACGAGCTCTTCGAGAGCAGTCGTCGGGGCCGCCGCTGTAGATGAAGCGTAGCGCCGGATGGTATCCATGAAAAGGCCTCCTCGCTCGCAGTGCGATCAGGCGATGGATACCCTTTCAGTCTTTTGGGCAAACATCTGGGCCGCAAGGACTAATCCTGCGCCCATCTGGGTAACAACGTTTGGCGAAAGGGTATTTCCTATGACGACGACCTTTGCGCCTGTTATGGCGGAGCCACTTGGAAGGCTCACCTTAGTGCACGTCCTGGGCGAGCTCGACATCTCGAATTATCGCGATCTGAGCGAAGCGATCGAGCGCGCGGGCGCAGGATCATCGGATCCGATCTTGGTCGCGTTCGTCGAGTGCACGTATATCGATACGTCGGGCATCACTGCGCTGGTTAGCGCGCATCGGAAATTTGGGAAAAGGCTGCACGTGATCGTCCCGCAAACGTCAAAGATTCGCAAGATATTCGAGGCGACGGGATTGCATCGCGCGCTCCTTGTTCATGAGGATTTCCGTGCCGCAATCGAAGACGCAACGGCGCAACTCTAAAAGAACCTGGTCCGGGCGCGTTACGCGCACGAGCAACGCGCTCGATCTCGACGCGGGCGTGTTCAAGCTGCGGTCGCCACGCGCGATCGCGCGTTCGCTAAAACGCTCGGCCGATCGAAGTACGCGCCGAAAATCCGATCCGTATCGCTCGGCGATGTCGATGCTCGTGTTTTACATCAACCGCGCCGGCAAAAATCTCTCTTCCGCGCAAAAGCACCGGCTCGAAGCAGCCAAGGACGAGCTGCGCGATCTCTACGGCAAGGACTGATTCTGATGGTTAGCGTTGTCATCC
>DATGJX010000039.1:0-7081 GCA_035294905.1 Vulcanimicrobiaceae bacterium
GCGGACGAGATCAACCGCGCGCCGGCGAAAGTGCAATCGGCGCTTCTCGAGGCGATGCAAGAGCGTCAAGTGACGATCGGACCGCAAACGTATGCTTTGCCCGATCCGTTCATGGTGCTGGCAACCATGAACCCGCTCGACTCCGACGGAACGTACGCGTTGCCGTTTGCGCAGCTCGACCGCTTTCTCCTGAAAGTGCGGGTCGACTTACCAGGCAGGGATGAAGAGCGCGCAATATTGGATCGGTTTGCCGTGCAGGAAACGGTGCCCGTACGCGGCGTCGCAGTGCTGGACGACGTTTTGCGCTGGCGTGAAGAGGCGCATGCCATCCATTTGGACGAGAAGATCAAACAGTACATCGTCGATTTGGTGATGGAAACGCGCAAGCCGACGCCCTACGTCGCTTACGGAGCGAGCCCGCGCGCAACCCTGGCGCTCGCCTTCACCTCGCGTGCAAAGGCGCTGCTCGCCGGACGCGACTTCGTGCTGCCGGACGACGTGCGCCTGGTCGCGCCGATGGTGCTGCGCCACCGCATCGGCTTTACGCACCGCATCGCGGTGGAGCGTATCGATCCCGATGAGATCGTGCTTTCGACGATAAGCGCGGTGCGCGCCCCGTGAATAGGATTCGCGAAGCATTGCTGCGCGGGCGGCGCCGCCCGCGGCGCAGCGGTGCAGGATCGCCGACGTTGTATCGCGGCGACGGCTACGAATTCGTCGAACTGCGTGAATACGTCCCCGGCGATGACGTCCGGCGGATCGATTGGGCGGCGACAGCACGGACTGCGCAATTGCAAACGCGCGTGGTGCTCGAGGACGTTGCGCTTACGCTGTGTGCCGTTGTGGATGAATCGGCCTCGATGCGTGCCGGCAAGGAGCGCGAACTGCTCGAAAGCGCTCGCGAAGCAGCGCAAGCCTGGTACGCGGCGGCGGACGGCAGCGACCGCGCGATGCACCTCGAGGTCGAAGAGCCTTTCGACCTTTCGCGCGCGCTTGAGGTCGCCGACGCAGTTCTGCCGAAAGGCACTGCGCTGCTCGTGATCAGTGATTTCTGGGACTTGCCGCAAAACGACGATGACCACTTGGTCAGGCTCGGGTTGCGGTTCGATTGCACCGCGCTCCTTGCGCGCGATCCCTGGTTCGGCGGTCTGCCGCTAAGCGGATTCGTAACGGTAAGCGATGCGGAATCGGGCAAAACTGCACGCGTGTTTCTCGGCAAACGCGAACGCGCCGCATACGCGAGAGCGGTCGGCGAACGCGAAGCATCGCTGCTCGAACGTTTCGCGCAATGCAACTGGCGCGCCGGCACGTTCGATGAATCGGACGGAGGCAGTGCGCTGCTGCGCACCTTCGGAGTCCTCGCGTGAGTTTCGCGCACCCGTCCTACGTCGTTATCGCCGTCACGGCAGCGCTGGTATTTGCTCTGCTGTATCGTTTTGCAGACGTCCGGCGCCGCCGTCAAACGCTCGCGTATTCGAATCTCCCGTTTCTGATCGGTGCAACGGCCCCGCGGCGGTGGCCGCATCGCACCCTGTATAGCGCGTGGATCGCCGCGGTTGCGCTCGTCGTTCTTGCGCTTTCGGGCCCACACGTGCGCGCGGCCGTACCGTCACTGGGCGGCAGCGTGGTCCTGTGCGTGGATACGTCGGGTTCCATGAGCGCCGGCGATGTGAACCCGACGCGCGCGCAGGCGGCACTCGCGGCGATGCGCGCGTTTAGCGCGGAAGCGCCGCCGCAAACGTCTATCGGCATCATTTCGTTTGCAACGGACGCGCAGGTGCTTACGCAGCCGACGCGCGATCGCGACCAGGTGCAGCAAGCGCTCGACGCAGTCCCCTCGCCGAACGGTGCGACGGCTATCGGTGACGCGCTCAGTCTGGCGCAGCGCATTTTGCCGCGCACGGGGTCGCGCGCCGTCGTGCTCATTACCGACGGTGAAAACAATGCCGGTTCGGATCCGATGCAAGCCGCCCAAGCCCTCGGCATCGCGCATATTCGGCTTTTCACGATCGGCATCGGCACGAACAGCGGCGCGTTGATTCCGGGAACGCTGCAAACCGCGGGCATCGACGAAGATGCCCTGCGCGCCTATGCTGCCGCGACCGGCGGCGCGTACAGCCGCGCCGACGACGCGGTGCAGCTGCGCGAGGCACTCGCAAGTTTAGGCAGAAGCACGGCGCTGACGCATGCCAATCTGGACATCTCGCTGCCCGTGGCGCTTGCCGGCGCGACACTGATGACCATAACGTTTCTGTTTGGGATGATCGCCGGGAGATACCCATGACGGACGAAATAGATCTGGCGCACATGCGCGGCAGCTATCAGCGGGCGGAGCTGCACGAAGAACGCGTGTGCACCGATCCCATCGAGCAGGTGCGCCTTTGGCTGGACGACGCGGTGCACGCGGACGTGCCCGAGCCGAATGCAATGTGTCTTTCAACGTGCTTCGACGGGCTTCCATCGTCACGCATGGTGCTGCTGCGCCGCTTGAGCAGCGACGGATTCGTCTTCTTCACGAGCTACTTCAGCCGCAAGGGCCGCGAAATCGAACGGAACGCGCATGCCGCGCTGTTGTTCTACTGGCCGCAGCTCGAGCGCCAAATCCGCGTCGAGGGACATACGCAGCGCATCGCCGAGGACGAATCCGACGAGTATTTTGCAAGCCGTCCGCGCGGGCATCAACTCGGGGCGTGGGCGTCCGAGCAGAGCGAACCGGTTGAAAACCGCGAGTTGCTCGAACAGCGTATGCACGATTACGAAGAACGTTTCGAAGGCGAGGATGTTCCTCGGCCGCATTCCTGGGGCGGCTACGTCGTCATCCCGCAGCGCGTCGAGTTCTGGCAGGGACGTCTGAACCGCATGCACGATCGGTTGGAATTCACACGCGTGAATGCGGCGTGGAGCATGCGCCGCTTGCAGCCGTGACACTGCACTACCGGGTGGTCGTTTTTCGCACGGAGGACGCGCAGTACAAAGCCTACGTTCGCGCATTTCCCTCTTTGGGCGTACGCGGCGCCACGCCGGAGAAAACGATCGACGCCGCGCGGCGCGAAATCGTTCGCATTCTCGGCGAGTATGCTCGCGAAGGACGGCGGCCGCCCGCGCCCGATCGCGAGATGAAACCGTCCACGAACTCGCGATTCGCGTGCATTTAGCGCGCGGGGATCGCGCGTCGGCGCTGCGCACGTTTCGCCGCTATGCAAACGATTTGCAGGCAAAGCATGGGATAGAGCCCTCGCCTGCTCTACGGGCCCTCGTCCAGGCCAGTCCGTCCTAATGTGCGTGCCTGTTCGGCACTGTCGCGCGCGGCGTGCGACCGGTACGATTCCCAGCAGAGATGACCACGTATCTCGTGACCGGCGCCGCCGGCTTCATCGGTTCCGCTCTGGTGCGCGCGTTGGTCGAGCGCGGAGAACGCGTGCGCGCGCTCGATAATTTCAAAACCGGCAAACGCGAAAACCTCGACGGCTTGCTCGACGCAATCGAGTTTTACGAAGCGGATCTGAACGACGGCCCGAAGCTCGCCGAAATCTGCCGCGGCGTAGCGTGCGTCTTTCACGAAGCCGCAATTCCGTCGGTGCCGAAATCGGTGGCGGATCCCCTCACGAGTCATCGCGCAAATGTCGACGGAACGCTCAGTTTGCTGCTCGCTGCACGCGAAGCGGGCGTCGGCCGCGTCATTTACGCCGCTTCGTCCTCAGCCTACGGTGATACGCCGACGTTGCCCAAGCGCGAAGACATGAAGCCGAATCCCATCTCACCGTATGCCGTGCAGAAGCTTTGCGGTGAACTCTATACCGCCGCATTCCATCGCGTCTACGGACTGGAAGCCACGGCACTTCGCTACTTCAACGTTTTCGGTCCGCGTCAGGACGCGAGCAGCCAGTATTCGGGCGTGCTCTCGAAATTCATCACGTGCATGCTGCAGGGTCGCTCGCCGACGATCTTCGGCGACGGCACGCAAAGCCGTGATTTCACATATGTCGATAATGTCGTTCAAGCAAACCTGCTCGCGGCCGGCGCGAACGCGAGCGCCGTGGCAGGCCGCACGTTCAATATTGCGACCGGTGTGCGATTCACGCTGAACGAAGTGTTCGCACTGCTCAAACTCATCACGGGATTCCGCGGTGTAGCGCACTACGACAGCGAACGCATCGGGGACGTAAAGCATTCATTGGCCGATATCGGCGCCGCATGGGAGGCGTTCGGCTACCACCCGGTCGTCGGCTTCAAGGACGGCATGAAGCACACCGTGGCGTGGTACCGCGAGCAACTTGCCGTGCCGCAGGGTCCCCCTGCAGTAACCGCGACGTAGCGCGCCTAATTGGGGCACCTCAGCATGCCCCAAAAGAGCGTCCTGGTAATCGGCTCCGGCCCCATCATCATCGGCCAGGCTGCCGAATTCGATTATGCCGGCGTTCAGGCGTGCCGCGCACTTCGCGAAGAAGGCTGTCGCGTGGTGCTCGTCAACTCGAACCCCGCAACGATCATGACCGATCCCGAAGTGGCGGACGCGGTGTATTTGGAACCGCTTACCGTCGCGTCGGTCGAAGGCATCATCGAGAGAGAGCGACCAGATGCGTTGCTTCCGACGCTCGGCGGTCAGACCGGCTTGAACCTTGCAGTGGAGTTGAGCGAAGCCGGCGTGCTCGATCGATACGGCGTCGAGCTGCTCGGTACGCCGGTCGACACAATCAAACTGGCCGAAGATCGCGAGCGCTTCAAGGCCAAGATGATCGAGATTGGCGAGCCGGTCGCAACCAGTGCGGTCGTCACGCAAGTCGACGAAGGCCTCGCGTTTGCGCGCGACCATGGCTATCCGCTCGTCGTTCGCCCCGCGTATACGCTGGGAGGCACCGGCGGCGGCATCGTGCACGACGAACGCGAGCTCGTCGAAACGCTCGAGAGCGGCCTTGCAGCGAGTCTGATTCATCAAGTGCTGCTCGAGGTCTCGCTGCTCGGCTGGAAAGAGATCGAGTACGAAGTCCTGCGCGACGGCGCGAACAACTGCATCATCGTCTGCAACATGGAGAACATCGACCCGGTGGGCGTGCACACGGGCGATTCCATCGTCGTCGCCCCATCACAGACGCTTTCCGATCTCGAATATCAGATGCTTCGCAGCTCGAGCCTCAATGTGATTCGCGCGCTCAAAGTTCAGGGTGGATGCAACATCCAGTTTGCGCTGCATCCGGAGCGCAGCGAATATGCCATCATCGAAGTGAACCCGCGCGTCTCACGCAGTTCCGCCTTGGCAAGTAAAGCTACAGGTTACCCGATTGCGAAGATCAGTACGCGCATCGCGCTCGGACAAACGCTGGACGAAATCCCCAATCCGGTCACGGGTGTTACGAAAGCGGCATACGAACCGACGCTCGACTACGTGGTCGTGAAGATCCCGCGCTGGCCGTTCGACAAATTCCCGCTGGCGGATACCTCGCTCGGTACGCAGATGAAGTCGACCGGCGAAGCGATGGGCATCGGACGCACGTTCCAGGAAGCGCTGATGAAAGCCGTGCGCGGCCTCGACCTCAAGCGCGAAACCCTGACGGGAAATGCGTTGACCGAATGGAGCGACGCCGAACTCGAGAACGTCATCGCGCATCCGAATCACGAGCGCCTCTTCGCCGTTGCCGAAGCGCTGCGCCGTGGGGCGCCTATCGAGCGCATCATCGAGCTGTCGGCAATCGACAAGTTCTGGCTGTACGAAATCGCGGAGATCGTGCAGGCGGAAAGCGCCTCGACGTCGCTCGGCGCCGCTCGCGGTGGTTCGATACCTCGCCATGACACTGTCGGTAACGGGCATCCGGCGGTGTTTCGGATGGTCGATACGGCGGCCGCCGAGTTTCCTGCGAAATCGCCGTACTATTACATCGCGCGCGATGAGAGCGACGAGATGCGCGTGCCGAGCAAAAGGGCGGTGGTCGTCGTAGGCAGCGGGCCGATTCGCATCGGTCAAGGCATCGAGTTCGACTACTCTTGCGTGCACGCGGCGTGGGCGTTGCGTGAGGCAGGCTGCGCGCCGGTCGTCATCAACAACAATCCGGAAACGGTTTCGACCGACTTCGACGTTTCCGACGTGCTGATCTTCGAACCGCCGGGCGCCGACGAAGTCGAAGCGGCGTTTCGCTCGACGAACGCGCGCGGCGTCATGCTCGCGTTCGGCGGCCAGACGGCAATCAATCTCGCGGATAAATTGGCCCAGCGCGGCGTCACGATCATCGGCAGCGATCGACGCAGCCTCGACATGGCCGAGGATCGTGAGAAGTTCGACGCGGCGCTGCACCGCTTGGGCGTGGCGCGCCCGGAAGGGAAAGCGGCGCGCTCATTCCGCGAAGCGCGCGCCATTGCCCGCGAACTCGGCTTTCCGGTGCTCGTGCGTCCCTCGTACGTGCTCGGCGGGCGCGGTATGGAAATCGTCTACAACGAAGGCCAGCTCGCATCATATGCCGAGTCGGCGCCGCCCATACTCGCGGAAGCGCCGCTGCTGGTCGACAAATACCTGCGCGGACTCGAGGCCGAAGTCGATGCGGTTTTCGACGGCGACGACATCCTGATACCGGGTATCTTCGAGCACATCGAACGCGCCGGCATTCATTCGGGAGACTCGATCAGCGTCTATCCTCCGCAAACGATCTCCGAGCAGATGCAGCGGCGCATCGTCGAGGTGACGACCGCAATCGCGAAAGAGCTCAATATACGCGGGCTCATCAACATTCAGTTCGTCATTCACAACGACAACCTGTACATCATCGAGGCCAATCCGCGCGCGAGCCGCACCGTGCCGATCATTCAAAAGGCGACGGGCGTGAATTTGGTCGCGGCCGCGACGCGCATAGCGCTCGGCGAGAAGCTGCGCGACATGCCGTACGGAACAGGTCTCGTGCCGGCCGCGCCGTTCGTCGTCGTGAAGATTCCCGTGTTTTCGTTCGCCAAGATGCGCGGCGTCGAGACGATTTTAGGCCCGGAAATGAAATCGACGGGCGAAGTCCTCGGCATCGACGATATGTTTGCAGGCGCGCTTGGCAAGGGTTTCATCGCCGCGGGCGTTCGTCTGCCCCGGGAGGGCGGCCGCATCCTG
>DATGJX010000040.1:0-12235 GCA_035294905.1 Vulcanimicrobiaceae bacterium
AGGGCGAGCGCCGAATCTTTGCCGCCGCTCCAGCAAAAGAGCACCTTTTCCCTCACGCCGCCCCTATTGGGCGTCATGAAGGATCATGCCTAGTGCGTAGCGTTCGCCGCTGCGAATTTCGCTCACACCATGACGAAAAACCGTGCGGTACGCGCCGGTCTTACCTTGCACCGGCCGGTAACGATTGGGAATGACGACGCACTCACCCTGCTCCGGTTCGACCACGATGGGCCGGCTCTGCGCGCGCGGCCGCTGCTCGACGAGCACAAATTCGCCGCCCTCGTATTCGGACCGCGGGCTCAAAAAGAACGTCGCTTGAAACGGAAACGCGAGTTCACCGTACGTGTCTTGATGCAGGCAGTTGTAGTCGCCGGCGCGATAATGCAGCAGCAGCGCCGTCGGGCGCGGTTGACCATGCTCCGCGCAGTCGAGGAGGTACTGCTGCAACGCGAGCGGGTAGCGCTGCGGCAAGCGAAGCAGCTCGTTCCATCGGTTCGCCAAAGGCGCAAGTTCGCGATACAACTGCTCGCGCAAATCCTGCACCGCCTGCGGAAGCGGATATCCGAAGTACTTGTATTCACCGCTCCCGAAATTGTGCCGCTCCATTACGACACGCGAACGAAAGAGGGCGTCGTTTCCGTACATTGCGCGAAGTGCAAGGCACTCGTTCGGGCTGAGCGCTCGTGGAATTCGGGCGTACCCGTTTTCGAAGAGTTGACTCTCGATATTCATGTTTGACAGGCTCAGCGTGACACGAGCGGCAAAGCGTGTCTACCCGGAACTTGCTTCGTGCAACTGTAATTCCATGAACGTCGGATTCGAGTAGTTCACGCGTGCGTACGGCTCGCATTCGATGAATCCTAAGGAGCGGTAGAGTGCAGCCGCAGCACTGAGACGCTGCGCCTCGGTATCGAGGACGATGCGATCGCAACGGCACTCGCGCGCAAATCCGATCGCCGCTTCCGAAAGAGCGCGCGCGGCGCCTCGTCCGCGAAACGCGGGCCGGACGTAAAGATGCCGAAGTATCGCGGTCGCGGGATCGCGCACCGTTACGGCAACGCAGCCGGCGTATGCATCCTCAAACCTCGCGAGAAAAGCCGCGTCGAAGTGCGGATCATCCTCGTCATGCCGCAGGTCCGCAGGCAGATCCTCTTCGTATTCGGCCAGCAGTCCTCGGAGCGAGCGTAAAGCGCCCTCTGTCTCGACGCGTTCGATCACAACCCTAACGACAAGTGTTTGAAGATGTGGGTTTCACCCAGGCCGTTGAGGACGAACTGCACGGCAAGCGCCGCCAGGATGATACCGAGAACGCGCGTCACGACGTGAATGCCGGTCGTCCCGATGACGTGCTGATATTTCGCGGCGCCGCGCATGAAAAGCCACGTAATGGCCAGTGCCGCCACGTTGGCGACGAACACGGTCAGAAGACGCATGCCGTCATTGCGCGCCAAGTTCACGAGCATCATCACGGTCGCGATGGTGCCGGGACCAGCGATCATCGGGATCGCAAGCGGAAAGACCGCGGGATTTTCCGCCGCGGCCGCTTCGCGTTCTTCTTCCTCTGTTCGCTTCGTGCGAGTCGGGCGTGCGAACAGCATGTCGATCGCGATGAGAAAAAGCAGGATGCCGCCCGCAATCAGAAACGCCGCAAGCGTGATGCCGAGGTAATTCAGCAGCGGCCGTCCTATCACGCCCATGACGAGCATGACGGCTGCGGCGACCATTACCGCCTGATCGACGACCTTCCCGCGTTTCCCCGCCGGCATCGAGATCGTCGCCGCAAGCGTCAAAGGAATCATGCCGATCGGGTCGATGATGGTGAACGCTGTTGCGAAGGCGGTCAGCGCAAACTTTAGATCCACGCTCTACCGCAGGCTTTCGCGGCCGTGCGGCGCGGTCAGGTCGAGCTGCGGTCCGATGGGGACGATGCGCGTCGGGTTGAGTTCGTCGTGCGTGTAATAATAATGGCGCTTGATGTGATCGAAATCGACGGTTTCGGCAACGCCGTCGTACTGATAGAGATCGCGCAGATATCCCCACAAGTTCGGGTAATCGACGATGCGGCGTAAATTGCACTTGAAATGTCCGTGATAGACCGCGTCGAAGCGAATCAGCGTAACGAACGCGCGCCAATCGGTTTCGACGGGCCACCCTGCAACGAGGTAACGGCGCGTTTCGAGCCGCGCTTCCATCTTGTCCAATGTTTCGAACACTTCGTATGCAGCGGTCTCGTACGCCTGCTGAGACGTCGCAAAGCCCGCTTTATACACGCCGTTGTTCAGCGTCTCGTAAATCCATTCGTTGAGCGCCTCGATCTCGTCGCGGTGCTCCCTGGGATACAAATCCAACGCACCGCGGTCACCGATGGCGTCGAACTCCGTTTCGAGCATGCGCATGACGTCGTCGTCGCTATTCGACACGATCGTTCGCGTCGACTTGTCCCAAAGAACCGGAACCGTGACGCGGCCGCGATATCCCGGATCGCTCGCGAAATAGGCTTCGCTCAGAAACGCCCAGTCGTTGAGCGGATCTCGTGAATAGCCGGGACCATCACGAAACGCCCAGCCGCGCTCGTCGCGAACCGGATCGACCACCGTCATGCCGATCGCATCTTCCAAATGCTTGAGCTTGCGCACGATAACGGTTCGGCACGCCCACGGGCACGCGAGGGAAACGTAGAGATGGTAGCGGCCGGGCTGCACCGGAAATTCGGCGCGCCCGTCCGCACGAATCCTGCGCCGGAACGCGTCTTCCTGGCGCCGAAACTGCCCCTCTACCTGTTCGTCGGGGAACTGCGCTCTTGCCATTGCGGCGATTCTACCTCACCGCGAACCGCCTCGCCTTCAGCGCTTTCGCCCGTAAGGCGGCGTGCCTCTTCGAGCGTAAGCTCCTTCAGGTACCGATCCGTGCCCGGCTCTTGCTTCTTGCCTTCGCGCAGCGGTCCGGCGTCGTACGGAACGAATCCGGCGTCCTCGATGAGCTGCGCGACTTTTTTCTTCATCAATGGGTGATCGCCGGCGTAGAACACCACGATCTCTTGTCCCGAGTGATCCCTTAGGGTCTCGGCGCGCAACGTGTTGAACGCTTTGATGAGCTTTGCGTCTTCCATTTTCTTTGCGAGGGATTCGCTCGACGAATCGTTCTCGGGGAACGTCTGAACGTGCATCTCTGCGTCATACGGATTGGTTGCGTCCATCACCGTCTCACCGTTGAAACGCCCAATCTGTTTGATCGCCTCATCGACTTGCGTCCAGGGTACCGAAAACAGCACGATTTCGGAGAGCGAAACGGCTTCGTACGGCGTCACCGCCCGCGACCCGTTGCCGCACTCTTGCGCCAAGCGCTCGAGTTTTTCTTCGTCGTGTGAGAAGCTGAAGAGCAGCTTATGACCTTTATTGGCCCATAAGCGGCCAAGCGTCGAACCGATGTTTCCCGAACCAACGATTCCGATATTCATGACCGGGTTTTTCCCAAACTGCCAGGAATGCAGCACACGCATGCCGCGTTGGATAATCGATCTATCGATAGCTTGGCTGAGCGTTTGCACCGTGTGCATCATCGTGCTCGGATTCGCAGCCAAACGCGAACAGATGGCAGTCATGCGCTTCGTTTGGCCGATAACCGCTTGGTATTATGGGCCGTTCGCCGTGTGGGCGTTTCTGAGAAACCGAGCGGCTCGTCAAAACCGGTCGAACTCGCTGGAAACATTTGTTTCGGCGACGCACTGCGGCGCCGGCTGCACGCTGGGCGACATCATCGGCGAGTGGGCGGTGTATTTTGCGGGATGGACGCTGGGCCGCATGCTGTTCGCGCAGTACGTCGTGGATTTTTCACTCGCATACATCTTCGGCATCATTTTCCAATACTACGCCATTGCGCCGATGCGCGGTCTGGGTTTTCGGGAAGGCATCCTCGCCGCTCTGAAAGCCGACACACTCGCACTCGTCACGTTTGAAATCGGACTCTTCGGTTGGATGGCATTTTTCCAGCTCGTGCTATTTCCGGGGATTCAGACGACGAACATCGTCTACTGGCTCATGATGCAGATCGGCATGATTATCGGCTTTTGGACCTCCTATCCCATGAACGCGCTGCTTTTGCGCCTGGGAATAAAGGAACCGATGTAACGGCTATCCGCCGTACATGTCGAGAATGACTTCCGTAGCAAGCGCGATGATGAATCCGCATGCTAGCGCCGAGGTGAGTACGGCGTTGATTCCGGTGCGGCGCAGCACGCTCCAGAGTTCGCCGATGACGAATACGAGCGCGCCGATCGCGGTAGCCAAGAACAACACGGACAAAACTTGTGAGTGGAATGCGTAGCCGATAATCGTGCCGAGGAACGTGGGTCCTCCCGCGACGATTCCCGCGAGGAGCAGCAGACGCCAGCGCGGTACGACGCGTCCTGCAAGCGGCGCGGCGATGCCGAAGCCTTCCGTGGTGTTGTGTAAGCCGAAGCCGATGATAAGGCCGACTGCAATCGCCGTTGCGCCCGATGCGGCGGACGCGCCGATTGCGAGCCCTTCCGCAAAGTTGTGTGCGCCGATCCCCACGGCGATGACTGCCGCGAGCACGTACGGATCGTGTGCGCTCGCGACTGCGCGCTTCGTCATGCGCGTCGCCAGCGCACCGAGGCCGACCAATCCCAAGAACAAGCCGCCGACGTACGCAGCCGCCAGCCAAATCGCCGGCGCCGGCGATCCGCCTGTGGCATGCCACGCCTGTACCGCCTGCACGAGCGGTGCGGTCGCGTTGCCGGCAATCTCGACGACCAGATACACCAAGATACCGATCGCAATCGCGTTCAATATCCCGATCGCCGTCGGGGAAATATTTTTCATCCGCGCAACGGGCAAGCCGAGCAAAATGGTGAGGCCCGCAATCGCACCGAGCACGACCGTCAGTCCGAATGACAGCGGCCCACGCGACGGACCGCCGAAGCTCGGCAGCATGGAGCGCATGGCGCGGTTCATTGCGTCGAGGCGATTCGGCGTGCCTTCGTAATGTATGGTCGTAATCAAGCCGTCCGGCATCCCTTGATTGTCTTCGGTGTGATCGAGCACGTGGCAGTGCACGAGCCAGTTCCCGGGCCGCTGATTCGCATCGACGATCACGTCCACGCGCTGCCCGGGGCCGAGCATGACCGTATCTTCGACGTCCGGCTGCGCGACGGGCTGGGCGTCACGCGCAATGATGCGCTGGTAGTGCCCGTGCGTATGCATCGTATGAAAGTTCTCGCCGGATATGTTGATCCAGCGGATGCGTATGCGTTGGCCTTGGCGCACGTTTATCGGCGCCGTCGCGGGATATTCTTTGCCGTTGATCGTGAAATGATTCTCGCTCAGGCTTTGAATCGGCCACGACGAAAGCACTTCCACGTAGTCGCGATCCGCGCGCTCCGCAGGCGTGGGATGTGCCGGCAGCACGACAATCGCACCATACAGTCCGCTGTTGAGCATCTCTTCGTTGTCGTGCGTGTGATACAGGAACGTGCCGGGATCGCTTGCCGTAAATTCGTAGCGGTAGCTGCCGCCCTTCATCACCATCGGCTGTGAAATGCCGGCAACGCCGTCCATGCTCACGGGAATGCCGTGAATGCCGTGCAGATGCACCGTGTCGGGAACGTTCTGCTCGTTGCGGTAATCGATGACGACGCGATCGCCCTGATGCACGACAAGCGTCGGTCCGGGAACCACGCCGTTGTACGTCTTCGCCATTACCGTCAGACCCGGCTGAAGCGTCCACGGCGCGTCACGCTCGACCAAATGAAACGTACGTGTGTGCCCGCTGACTTGCGGGACTGCCGCGAATGTTCCGTCCTCGCGCTTGACGAGCCGCGATTCGCCGGGAAACGGGGTGGCCACGGGAATGGCGCCCTGCAGGGGCTGCATGCCGACGGTCGCAGGGTTGACCCCTTGGGTCGTCTCGTCGGTGTCGGCCCACGCTGCCGAAGCGCACAAGCAGGCAAAAAACAGCGCTACCAGGACGTAGCTAAGGCGAACAATCGATTTCGGCACGCCTAACGTTTCATCGCATGCGTTGAATTGCCTGCGCGCTTCGGGGAATAGGCTAAGACGTTATGAGCAAACACAATGGATCTCGAGAGGTTGTCGTGATTACGGGCGCTTCCGGCGGCATCGGCCGCGCGGCGGTGCGCGAGTTCGCAAAGCACGGCGTGCGGCTGGCTTTGCTCGCGCGCGGCGAGGAGGGCCTCGACGCTGCGCGGCGAGAGGCCGAAGATCTGGGTTCTCAAGCGATCGCGATTCCGACGGATGTCGCAGATTTCGATCAAGTTGAGGCTGCGGCACAGCGCGCAGAACAAGAACTGGGCCCCATCGACATCTGGGTGAACGTCGCGTTTACCAACGTGTTCTCCGAATTCTGGGACGTGACGCCGGAAGAATGGCGCCGCCTGACCGACGTGACGTACCTCGGGTACGTCTGGGGCACGATGGCGGCGATGAAGCGCATGCGTCCGCGAGATCGCGGCACCATCGTGCAGGTAGGCTCGGCGCTATGCTACCGGAGCATTCCGCTACAGTCGCCGTACTGCGGTTCGAAGTCGGCGATTCGTGGATTCACCGATTCGATTCGCTGCGAATTGATTCACCACCGCAGCAAGATCAAACTGACGATGGTGCAGATGCCGGCGGTCAACA
The DNA here is from genome assembly GCA_035294905.1 of Vulcanimicrobiaceae bacterium. Taxonomy (GTDB): domain Bacteria; phylum Vulcanimicrobiota; class Vulcanimicrobiia; order Vulcanimicrobiales; family Vulcanimicrobiaceae; genus DATGJX01. The sequence continues at coordinate 6,660 of DATGJX010000040.1, forward strand.
CGCCGCAGTTCACCTGGAACCGCGTGAAGAGCGGATTGAACCATCCGCAGCCGCTTCCGCCGATTTTCCAACCAGAGATCGCCGGCCGCGCGATCTATTGGGCAGCGCATAAGACGCCGCGGGAAATGTGGGTCGGCGCATCCTCCGTGCTCGCGATCATGGTGCAAAAGCTCGCGCCGCGAATCGGCGATCTATGGCTCGCGATGACCGGATATAAGTCGCAGCAGACGCAAGAGCCGATCTCGGCCGATCGTCCCGACAATTTATATCGTCCGGCCGACACGTCGAGAGACTTCGGGGCGCACGGCGAGTTCGACGAGAAAGCCAAGCCGCGCAGTTGGGAAACCGAATTGATCATGAACCGGCAGTGGCTGCTTGCGGGTGCCGTGCTCGCAGGCGCGGCGGCCGTCACCACAGCGATCCGCCGCCGACAATAACATATAAAATCGGTCCGATTCCCCAAATGACACTGACCACGCCCCACACGATTTTCTGTGCCGGGGTGAGGTCATTGCGTCCCGCGAGGTTCACCAGAACGAGTATGAACGCGATGGGATGCAGGATTATCGCAATTACAATTTCGAGTACGAGTTTCATGCCTACGTCATACCGCACTTCGCCGCAGGATGTTGCAGCCGGTGCCTAACCCGTTTCGTGCGCGCCACGCGTTTCCGCGATCATCTCCATCGTCAGCGCACCGCTGGTCATTTTCATGCGCCCATCGCGTCGGAGTGGTCGTACCCAGGGCCGCCGACTAGCCCGAAGAAAGGCACGAGCGCGTCTTCGTCACACGGATAGGTTTTGTACGCTACCTTAACGTGTTTGCCGTCATTGCTTTGGCTTTATCGTTAAGCACGCCGAAACCACTCTTGACGCCGCCGCCGGACTGTTTTGCGTGGTCACGCTGCTCGAGCAAAGCCGCCCTCTGCTTCGCAAGTGCACGAGAGTGCAATAGTCGAGGCCGAGATCTCGTTGTGCCGCACCGGGGCCCCCTTGCCGTAAAGGTCATGCGTCCGCCGCCAAAGCGTTCGAAAGCCTGTAGGGTTATCGTTACGGGCCGCCATTCGTGGATACGTATTTGTCCAGCCGTCAAGACTCGGCGCGTCAGCTTGCGGGCAACAAGCGCAGGCGGTCGAGCTCGCGGCGCGTGATGCAATTGATTGCGGCATAGCACTCGCACGCATGGGCTTCGAGCGCTTTACGATCGCGAATGACGATGCTGCGCCGGCCGAGCGCGATGATGCCCGTTGCCGCGAGCGCTTGCAACGCATACGTTACCGACGGGCGGTGCACTCCGAGAAACTCCGAAAGCACGTCGTGCGTCGTGCGCACGGAGTCGCCGCCGAAGCGATCGTGCAATTGCAGAATGCAGCGGCTCAAACGCTGCTCGATACGGTGCAACGCATGGCAGGCGGTAAGCTGCGCCAGTACGCCGAGGTACAGGTTGGTATAAATTAGCAGTGCGTCCAGCAGCGGACTGCGAGCGGCGCGAACCTGCTCGTCGAAGTCGGCCACACTGATGCAGAGAGCGGTGCCGCCGAGCTGCACGCTGCAGGCCCCTAAACTATGCGGGCTGCCAAGAACGGGCGGCAGCCCAATTACGCCCTCGTTGCCGGTGATGCCGGCCTCGACGGTTTCACCCGTTAAGAGTTGGATAAGGCGCGAAATGGCCCCCGATTCAGGAAACCACAGCGCGTTCACCGGCTCCTCGACCGTGCACAGTCGTTGACCTGCCACAAGCGGCACGCGCCGCAGATACGGCTCGAGACGCGTAAGTTCGCCGGCTGGGAGTGATTTGAGTATGTGGTTCAACGCAGCGTTCCGGACATCTGAACAATCGTAAACTCCGGGGAATCGCAATTCCGTCCGGGAGCATACTGTTATTATTAAGCGGCGAACCTCCGAATCTCTTTCAGCGTCCTCGCCGTCCGGCTGCGGATCAATTCGTGGCACTCGCACGCCTCTTGCTCCAATGCCCGGACGTCGAGAATCGCGATGCGCCCGCGAGCAGCCCGCAAGATGTCGCGGTCTTGCAGCGCCTTGACCGCGTTCGTTATAGACGGGCGGTATGCACCGAGCATTAGCCCAAGCAGTTCGTGCGTCATCGGCAAGACGTCGGTGTCGGCCCGGTCGTACATCTCCAGAAGCCAACGCGCGAGCCGCTGCTCGATGCGGTGCAGGCGGTTGCACACGGCCGTCTGCGCGACCGTGCCCAGATACAAGTTTGCGAATTTGAGCAGCGCACCGCAAAACGCGTGGCCCGGGTCGAGTGCTCGCTGCACGAAAACCTCACGCGGGATGCGTGTCGCCGTTCCCGGCAACTGCACGATGACGTGAAACGGGCTGCTGGTCTCGCCTAAGACGAGTGGCAGACCAACCATGCCTTCGCGCCCGATGAGTCCAACTTCCACCGCTTCGCCGCTGCGCGTGTGCGCGAGAGCGGAACAGACGCCGCTCTGCAAAAACCATGCATGCGAGATCGGTTCATCCGGTTCGCAGAGCGTCATCCGGGATTCGAGCGTTATGCTTTCGCAACACGGTGAAATGCGCCGGCGCTCGTCCTCCGGCATTATCGCAAGCAGCAGATTCCGTTCCATCTTTCAATGATGTACCCGATGTGCGCTCACGGGGCATCACCGAGCGCTCGGCGAAGGGGGCGCGGCATGCTGCGTACATTTGCGAGCGACAACAACGCGCCGATTGCGGAAGAGATTTTGCAAGCCATCATTAGCGCAAACGTGGGCGATGCCGTTTCCTACGGCGACGATCCGCTTACCGAACGCGCCCTCGCGCAGCTACGCGCCGTGTTCGGCGAGGATTCGGACGCCTATTTCGTTTTCAACGGCACGGGTGCCAATGTCGTGGCGCTGAGCTGCTTGGTGAAGCCGTTCGAAGCAGTGCTTTGCCCGGCGACCGCGCACCTCCAAACCGACGAGTGCGGAGCATTCGAACGCTTCGCCGGCTGCAAGGTCCTGCCGGTGCCCAGCCCGGACAGCAAGTTGCACGTCGACGACCTACGCCCGTACACGTTGGGCGGCCACGACGAACACCACGTCCAGCCACGCGTCATCTCGATTTCGCAGTCGACGGAATTCGGAACGCTCTATACGCCGGCGGAGCTGCGCGACCTTTGCTCGTTTGCGCACGAACACGGCTGGCTCGTGCATTTGGACGGCGCGCGCATCGCGAACGCGGCAGCCGCGCTCGGATTGGGATTGCGTGAATCCACGCGCAATTTGGGCGTCGACGTTTTGAGCTTCGGCGGCACGAAGAACGGGCTGCTGCTCGGCGAGGCCATCGTGTTCTTCGATCGCACGCTGCATCAGAACATTGCGCCCTTTGCACGTAAACAAGGCATGCAGCTCGCATCCAAAATGCGGTATATCGCCGTGCAGTTCAGCGCGCTGCTCGAACACGACCGCTGGCGCAAGTACGCCGCACATGCAAATGCCATGGCGCGCAGGCTCGCCAATCAGGTGAGCGACATTCCCGGCGTGCGCATCACGCGGCCCGTGGAGTGCAACGCGGTCTTCGCGACACTCGATCGCCAAGCGATTCCGCGCATCACCGAACGGTACTTCTTCTACGTCTTCGAAGAGTCGCTACCGGAAGTCCGCTGGATGACGCATCATGCAACCACCGAAGCGGACGTCGACGCATTTGCAGCAGCCATCAGGCAAGCAGTAGCCGTGCCAGCGGGTTGAGCGCCCGCGCGCGCCAGCGCTGCTCGTAGTTCAGCCGCCGGAATGCATTTCGCAACCGCACGACCGGCGTTTGATGCCGCGCCACGAGTTCGTCGATTTGCGCGAACTCCTTTGCCCGCTCGGATCGAATGCGCTCGATCGTCGCGCGCGCCGCGGGCGGATGCTCGCCGCGAAAGCGCATCGCGGTTGCCCAACGTTGCTCGAATTCAAAATATGTTTCCGGCTCGAGCGACGGAATATGCTCTTCTTCTACGACGCGCCCAGGCGCGCCCAAACTCAAATATTGCCGCCCTTTGAGCGCGTGCTGGTGCGCCGGTACGACCCAACCGTAGTGCGCATACAGATAGGGAAGCGCCACACGCGCCCCGCTCAAACCCGCAAGCTGTTCGTGCACGCTGCGTTCCCACCGAATATCCGGTTTGTACCGAAAGAACGACAAGCGCCGATCAATGGACATGAACCAGTCGAACGACTGAAAAAAGTGGAGCGTATACCCGTCGACGAAGTCGACCTCCGGCGGCACGAGATGCAGATTCACCGCGATGCGGCGCACCGTCGGCCCATGAACTTCGTCGGCGTCGATAAACGCTATCCACTCGCCGGCATCGTGTTCCGCATGCAGCCGCAGGCAAATGTTCCGCGCGACTGCGAAATTGCTGAACGGCGTGCGGTCAAGAATCATGCGCCCGCTCTTCGCGAATGCGCTTTGCGCGAGCGTCTGCGCGTGCGGCGAGGGATCCGGCGAGTTGTCGTTCACGATGAGCAGGTCACAAACGCCTTCCAGCGATTCACAAAGCGCGCCGAGGAACGGCTCTTCACGAGGCCCGACAATCAGGTGCGCCGCCACGCGCGCGCACACGGCAGGGGACTCTTCAAACTGCTGCGCCAAACTCACACTCCATGAATCAAGTCCTGCGGCTCGCAGTCGACGCACGCGATCTGCCGTCGGACACCCGCGGTATCGGCCGTTATGCGCGTGCAATCCTGCGCCGTCTGGTGCATCATCCGCAAATCGACGTCACGCTGCTCGTAAACGGCATCTTTCCGTCGCGCAGGCGCGCGCAGATGAGCGCCACGCTCGGAGCCGACGGCTTTCGCCTCGCGTCGAACGCGCGCGGCTGCGATTTGCTTTGGCATCCGGCAAACGGCATGTTTTTCACCGCTTCCGCGCCGAGCATCGTAACGATTCATGACGCGGTGCCGTTCCGTTTTCCCGATGCCGATCCCAAACGGCGCGAACATCAGCAAGCGCCGTTTCTTCGTTCGGCTCGCGAGGGTTCGCACTTCATCGCGGTTTCGAACTTCGGCCGTGACGAACTCGTCGACGTCTTTTCTTTGCCGCGCGATCGCATCGACGTCATCTATCACGGCGTTGATGCCGCGTTCTCGCCCGGCGCATCGCTTACGCTCCTGCCGCCGCAACTGCGGAATACACCGTACTTCTTGTACATCGGCGATACGCGCGACATCGAACCACGGAAGAATTTTGCGCTTCTCTACCAAGCGCATCGCCGCGCGTTCGACGGCTCGGGGCCGCCGCTCGCCGTCGTCGGCCCGACCGATCCGCAGCTCGACGGCGTGCGGTACGCGGGCCTCGCGAACAGCGACACAACCGGCAGCGGTGATGCGTTCTTGCGCGACCTGTACAACGGCGCGCTCGCGCTCTGCGTGCCCTCATATCACGAGACGTTCGGCATGCCGATGGTCGAGGCCATGGCGTGCGGCACTCCGGTGATTGCTTCGCGCGCGAGTTGTCTGCCGGAAGTCGCCGGCGATGCCGCGCTCTACGCCGAACCGCATGACGCCCAAAGCTGGGTGGATGCGTTGCGGCGCGTTGCGCAATCCCTGCGGTTGCAAGCCGAGTTACGCGAG
>DATGJX010000041.1:0-5723 GCA_035294905.1 Vulcanimicrobiaceae bacterium
CCCTTGCCGCCTAGGGTACCGTCTGCCCCGTAACCGCCTGAATGAGGTGCCCCGCGAACGGAACGCCGACACCGGTCACTTGGTCGTAGCCGGTCATGGCCTTCTCGCCCGGAGTCGGCGTGGCAGGTGCGCTGTTCGTCATCGCGTTCGAACCATACAGCACATCGTAGAATGTTTGCGCGTAGCTCAAATGCGGCGCAAACGATTTATACGAGACTTTCGTCGGAGCGTAGATGGCGTACAAGTACGGCGCAGCGTCGCCGAGACGCCACGGATGAGCACCGCCCGCAGTTGCGCACGACACCGTGTTCTTGCACGCATCCAAAACGAGCGCCCACATCGCCGACATTTCCGGCGCGGCGACGCTCGTGCCCCCGACCGGAGCCGCGCCCGCGTCCGCAAAACCGGCATTCGAATAGAATGTGACGCCCGTGAACGGATCGCCGATCATGGAGACGTCCGGCTGCGTACGTTTGCCCGCGCTGATTGCGGACTGCTGCCACGAAGGAGCCGTGAAGATCGTCGACACGCCGCCGCCCGAACCGGACGTGCCGAGCGAGGTCAAGGTTCCCCACGCTGTGATGTTGTTGGTCAATTGACCAAACTCGTTGATCGGTGCATTCACCCCGCCGACTGACGTCACATTGACGTCACCCGACGGATAGCTCACGCATGGTTGAGGATAGTACCCCGTCGAGCTAATACATTCCGCCGAGCCGCTGTCGCCGGATGAAACGAATACCGCGATGCCCTCCGCTGCGAGCGCGGCGAACTCCTCGGGCTGATAGCCGACGCCGCTGCTGTTGAAACCGCCTTGGCCGCCTTCGGCCAAGTTCGAGTACCATTCACCGGAGCCGTAGCTGATGGAGATAACGTCGGCGACGTTGTCGGCGATCGCCTGTTGAATCTCGGCATCGGCCTCGACGATGCCGATTTGCGGCTGACCATAGTTGCTGTTGCTTGGCGTCGGATTCGGTGCGGGCGACGCGCACGTGTTCGGAAAGAACACGTAACAATCGTTCGCATTATAGGCGAGATAGAAATCGACGGCTGCTCCCGGCGCCAGCGTTGCGACTTGCTGCGTATCGAGCTGCGCTTCGCCGTCTTCCTGATTGCACGCGGGGAGTGCGCCGCTGCACGTATCGGTCACCGGGGGCGGCGTCGTAAAGTTACCGGAGAAGGGAAACATCGACGTCGGTGATTGCCCCGGATTCGGCACCGGCGTCCCGTTCGGATTCGGGGTTGCGGGCGCAGCGGTCGGAATACCAGACGCGGACAGACCCGCGGCAACGCCGCTGGGCGTAACGTTGACTTCGCAGACATTCGCCGCACTGACGTTGTTGTACAACGATTTGAGCGCAGCCAAATCGGCGTCGCTGCACCACGTGCTGCGATTGACGTTGATCGGCCCTGTCCCGATGATGCCGACGGTGATGCCGGCTCCATTGAAGCCCGCGGAGTAGGCGCCGCTGTAATCAAACGCCTTCTGCACTTGCTGCGGGGAGTACCCGAGGTTCGTGCCGGCGCCGGCGCGCGGCGGGAGGATCATATACGTATGGTTGCGGCGCAGCGTCACGAGGTTCTCGACGGCGCTGACCGGCAGCGAAACCGAGAAATGCGGCGTACCGATGGGCGCGACGAACTGCCGCCCGTTTTCCTCGTAAACGCCGAATCTCGTACCGAAGGCCTTTTCCATTGCGGACTGCGGGCCCGCAACGGCAAGCGAAAGATGCTGCGGCCACCCCGCGACGCTCAAGCCGTTTTCAACGAAATAGTCGGCGACTTTTTGATAGTCTTGCGAGCTCGCGCCGAACCGTTCGCCGATTTCCTGGGGTGTGAGGTATTGACGGTAGAGCGGCGACTGAGGATCGCTCACTTGCTGCGCATAGGTCACCAACGATTGCGCACCGGGAATATTCATCGCGACCGTCGCCTGCATGTGTGCGAGATTTGCCGGTCCGACGAGAACAGCGCCTGTGAGTTCACCCTTGCCCCATTCGAATGCTTCCGGGCCGGAAAACGAATTGGGCGTCGTGTTCACCGGCGGCGTCGTGCCGCTTTCGTGCCCGCCGCATGCCGCCGTTGAGAGAACGGCGAGTGCCAGGCCCACTGACAACAAGCGGTGCTTCATCGAAGGGCTCCTTGGTGGACGAAGTGCAGAGCAAATGCGCGCAGTGCGGCCATCCGCTTCGCGCGCTCAACGTCGCGCTGATGTTCGATTGCCGCAATGCGCCCCGCGACCGCTACCGGCGATACCGGCTGCGCGTTATCGGCGCGGCGAAGCTGTGCGCACGGCGGGTTTCCACCCGCACCGCACGCTCCGCTTTGCACGCTTAGCGTCTCGTCAATCGCGTTCACCGAATTCGGCTGGCCGGTCGTCGATTGGTAATCGATGCGCGTGGTGTCTTGCGAGTAGTCGTAATACGACTTCAGCGTGTCCGCGATTACCACGCACGCCGGACCCCAACCGGCGACGTCATACGTCGTAGTCGTACGCGTTTCCGTGTAACCGAGGATCGGGTCGAGCACGTTGTAGGTTTCCACGACTTGCGTTCCGGACGTGCCGATTGCAGGCGGTACGCTGCAGCGTGCATCGAACGGCTTACTGCCATTGTCCGCAAACGAATCGGTGATGTATCCGCCGGAACCGGGAACCGTGAACCACGCCGGGAACGTGCGGCTCTTGTTGCCGCTCGGGCTCGTAATGTCGAGCGTGATGCTTCCACCCGAAGGCGCCAGATACGCAAACGTCACACCGGCGAATACATACGAACCGGACCCGTCCAGCGTATTGCCGGTCGCGACGCCGTTGACGTTGATTGTCGCCTTTCCGCCGCCGGCGTACGTCTGTGTGTCTGTGTACGAACCGTCGGTCGCGATGGTGCGCGCGATAGCACCGCCGTCGGCGAGCGTTTCGCTCACGGACCCTGACGGATCCGTATTGCTCCACGTGCCGCCCGTGCCGAGATCGTCGATCTCCTGCGCGGTGTTGTACGTCGTTTGAATCGAATTGCCGAAACCGTCGCTCGAATTCGTCGAGTACAGCAGCAGTTTGCTGCCGCTGATCTGCAGCAGCTGCGCGGTCGTCGTCGTGCTGGTTTGCGTGGGATATGTGTCGGTTTCAACAGCCGTCGACGTGCTTGCCGCGCCGCCGCCCGGCGCGGTGGTCGCCGTGTCGGTAACGTTTACCGAAATCGAAGCAGACGTCGTCGACGTCGGCTGGGGGCAGGGCGCGCTTTGCGCATACGTTTGCGACAGCGACCCGCTATAGGAGAACGTATCGCCCGAAGCGATTGGACGCGGTGCGCTCATGGTGCGTCGCACCGCGGAATTCGTAAAAGGCGGCTGTCCGACACATCCGTACGGGTTATTCGTTGGCGTGGGCGTCGGCGTCGGGCCGGTGGTCGGTGGCGCAGTCGGAGGCGTTCCGCCGCCGCCGCTGCTTCCACCGCCTCCGCCGCACGCAACGAGAGCTGCGGATATGACCGCTAGCCCAATCGCTAGAAGACGGGTTTTCACAGAAGCTCCTAAAGTGCAAAACTCGTAGCAATAAGGCGCTTCTTCTTCTAAACAAGGCGCTACGACTCATTTCGCAGCTTTCGCCGCCTTTTACAAAACGTGAACATTCGAAAGGGAATAGAACGGCCGTTCGCCTACGTCGGTAACCCAAGCATCGCAACGTTTGCAATCGAAGGAGCGTTCTGTGCATATGAATCGTCGGATAACAGCGATCGGTTTGGCCCTCGTTTTCGGATGCGTGGTCGCATCGGCGGCTCCCATGCGAGACGGCGGCGTCATACGCAATAGCGGATCGACGAATTTCACGGGCTATACGATTAAAGTGTGGTCCGATGGAGCAACGTGGACCGTGCATTCCAATCGCGTGGGCGAACAGATCGGAACTCCGGTGACGGGTCAAATTCCGGTGACGCTCGCGCTGACGCTTCTGCATGACGCGCTGCAGGCGCGTAAGAATCGCACCAGCATCATTTCACGCCCGTGCATGAAGAGCGCGTCTTTCGGAACGGTGACCTCGGTTCTTTATCACGAGTGGACGTCTCCCGACCTCGAGTGTCCGGGCGGCGGATTCGTCGTTGCGTTGGGCGCCGATGCGCACAAGATCGCCGCGCTGCTGAAAATGCAGGGAATCCCCGGCCGGCGCATCCCGATGCTGCAGAACGAGCCGCGTCGCATGCCGGCCGAAATGCACTCGGGGCAACCGAGCCCTTCGCCGGAACCAGCAGCCCCGGCATCGTAATAGTAGACCTCGCCAAAGGAGTATCCACCAACCGTGAAGCGCCCCTACTTCTCCATTGCGGCGATTGCGTTCGCCGCCTTATTCATTCAAGCCGCGCAAGGATTCGCCGGTGCTCAAACATATCCGCAAGCATCACCGCAGCCTGCGCCCCCGGCGCAGACGCAACTGCCCGCTGCGAACGCGACGGCCACGCCTGCCCCACCCAAAGACGTAGACGCGAATCGCATCGGTATTTCAGGTGTATGGGAAGTACAGATTCAGCGTTCGGACGGTACGGTCTACACGCACTTCAAGCTCGCGCAAAGCAGTAGCGGACTGTCGGGGCAGTATCTCGACGAGCACGGCAAAAAATTCCCGCTGCAAGGAACAGTCGACGGCAAGGACGTGCACATCGTCGTGACGCTCGCCGATGGAACCGCATTGGTTTTCACGGGGAACGTCGACGGAAACACCGACATGGCCGGCACGCTCGACTCATCGAAAGACACCGTAGGCTTCACGGCGGAATACCGGCCGAAGTACAAGTGGATCGATAATCTGAGTCCCAACCCGGTCGGCAATCCCGGCAACCCGGGCGTTCCATAAAAAAGGCGCTTCGGCCTAGCCTCCGCGCCCCGCGACTGCGTAAGGGCCCCCATTGGCCCCGGTAGTCGGAAAAGCAACTATCGCTCCGCTAGCCGCCGCTCCACGTACGGCTGAAGACCGCCGGCCTCGATGAGGGACTGCATGAACGGCGGAAACGCCGCCGCTTTATAATCCTTGCCCTTGGTGAGATTGCGTATCAAGCCGGTGGCGGGTTCGACTTCGATCTCGTCGCCGGTTTCGATGCCGTCCACCGCTTCCGGCGACTCGAAGATCGGCAAGCCGATATTCAGCGCGTTGCGATAAAATATGCGCGCGAAGCTCTTCGCGATGACCGCGGAGGTTCCGGAACCTTTGATCGCGATCGGCGCAACTTCACGGCTCGATCCGCAGCCGAAATTCGTGTCGGCAACGATAATGTCGCCGGTTTTCATTTTCGCCGTGTAATCGGCATCGAGTCCTTCGAGCGCGTGTTTGCCGAGTTCGGCCGGATCGATGATGTTGCAGTATTTACCCGGGATGATGACGTCCGTGTCCACGTTCTTGCCGTACTTGTGCGCATTCCCGCGCATAGATTTTTCCATCGCTACACTCCCACGGCCGCGACAGTTCTGGGATCGGTAATGACGCCGGTAAGCGCCGATGCGGCGCACGTTGCGGGCGATGCCAGAAACACTTCCGCCTTGGGCGAGCCCATGCGGCCGACGTAGTTGCGGTTCGTCGTCGAGATGCAGCGTTCGCCGTCACCGAGGGTGCCCATGTGTCCGCCGAAGCAGGCACCGCAGCCGGGCGTATTCACGGCGCAACCGGCGGACGCCAGCGTCGTGAGAATGCCTTCTTCCGCCGCTCGCATCCAAACTTTCTGCGAGCCCGGATTCACGAT
>DATGJX010000042.1:0-2757 GCA_035294905.1 Vulcanimicrobiaceae bacterium
GAGGATGCGCCCGGAGACGTTCTGGAGGCTGAGGTGCACGTCGGGTTCGCTACTAAACGACGCATCGACGGTCGCGCTGGAACCGCTCGCCTGAGCCTGCACGACGACCCGCGCGCTGCTCCACACGAGCAAGCTGACCACAAGCATCGGCACCATCCGCACAATCCAGGAATCACCCATGAGCCGCCGCATCTCCTAATTCTTTAGGAGTAGCTTACTTCAGCCTATGGAACCTGTCAACTAAAATCTTAGTTATGACCGGGGCGCCCGGAATAGCGAGCTTGGCCACTCCCCGTGGTAGAGGAAGTCTTTCACGTACGAAAAGCCGCTTTTTTCGAGCACGCGCCGGGAGGGCACATTGACGGGGTCGATCACTCCGTAGACCTCGGCCACCTGCAGCTCGTCGAACGCGACGCGCATCGACGCACGCGCAATTTCGGTCGCAAAGCCGCGTCCCCAATAGGGTTCGTCGAGCACGTACCCGAGCGCAATGACGTCCTCGTCGTCGATGACGTCGTAGAACAGCCCGGCGGTTCCGACGAACGTGCCATCCGGGAGCCGAAACATCCATTCACCGAACCGATGGTCAGTCCAGTGACGCATGAATTTTGCAAGACGCGCTTGGCTCTCTTCGAGCGTGTACGTTCTCCCGAAAAGCGTGCGCTGCACGGCTGGATTTGAATCGAGCGTGCGAAAATGCGCGAGATCCCCGAGCGCCGGCTGCGTACCGAAAAGCCTTTCGGTCGCGATCGACGTTGCTGCGCCGAGGAAATTCCGATTTTGAATCATAGTCGACCGGAATGTCTTCGTCGATAAATACGGCCGGGACCTTGGACGCGTTTGCGCTGCTCGACGTGCGCGTCGGGACGATCGTCGATGCGCAAACCTTCCCGGAGGCGAGAAAGCCTGCATACAAGCTCACGATCGACTTCGGACCGGATATCGGCGTCAAACATTCGAGCGCGCAAATAACGGTGCATTACACACCGGAAAAGCTGATTGGTTCGCAAGTTATCGCGGTTGTGAATTTTCCGGGGAAACACATTGCCGGCTTCCTCAGCGAAGTGCTCGTCCTCGGACCACCCGACGATCGGGGTGAAGTCGTGCTCGTCCGGCCCGATCTGGGCGTCGCGAACGGCGCGCGGCTGTACTAATCGTGCAAACCGATCTCGGCGCGTTAACCATCGTCGTCTTGGTTTCTATGGTCCTCGTGCGCGTGCGACTGCTCAGGCAGCGCGGCGTTTTCGCGATGCAGTTCGGCAAAAAGGACAGGAGCGATTTTCTCATACCGCCGTTTGCCTTCTTGTATTTTTATGTGGTCTTTGCCGGCGCGTTCGGATGGCCGACGTTTGCGCGCGAAGATCTCGTCCAATCGCCCGCCGTGCAGTGGCTGGGCGTGTTGCTGTGTGCGGGCGGCTTGGTGATGATGTTCTTGAGCCTCATATCGTTTGGAACGAGCTTTCGGGTCGGAATCGACGCCGAGCACCCCGACAAGCTCGTCACGACGGGCATCTTCGCGCATACGCGCAATCCGATCTATGTTGCGTTCGGGCTTGTGCTGCTGGGCGAATTCTTGATCCAGCCGCACATCATCCTCTTGATTTACCTGGTTGCCGGCGTCGCGTTGTTCCATCGGCAGGTTCTACGCGAGGAAGCGTTTCTGCGACAACACTACAGAAAGGAATACGTGATATACGCCAAGCGGGTGCGACGCTATCTCTAGCGCTCAACCGTTTTGCAAACCGGCCGGCAGTCCCGAACAATTGTAATCGAGAGTCGCGCTACACGCCCGCATGTCAAAGCGAGTTGACGGCGCCTTGACGGTAACATGAAAGCGTTGCGACGGAACGTCCTTCGAGCCGAGCGTCAAAGTGTGCGCGCCGGGATGCACGCCCTTGACGGAATAGCGACCATCGTTATCCGTCACCGCCTGCTTTCCGTCAACGCGTATGCTTACGCCCACCAGCGGTTGTCCCGTTGTCCGGTCGTGAACAATGCCGCTCAAAACGGCGAGCAACAAAACTAAAAACCTCAACTCAGCCTCGATTGCCAATCGTCGGGAACGCGGCCGCGAGGCCCCGGTGTCGGTTGATCTTTTGGATGCCAACGGGGTTCGGCAAGATGGGAGCCATCCACGTAATCTTCGGTGAGGTAGCTGTAGAACCACGCCTCACCCGGCTCGAAACTCGCGATGACCGGATGCTTTGTGGAATGGAAATGTGCGGTCGCGTGTTTTTTCGGCGAATTATCGCAGCATCCGATGTGACCGCACTGTGCGCAGCGGCGGAGGTGAAGCCACCAGCCCTTCTCCCCCTCGCACTCGACGCAACCTGTTCCTGAAGGCGGAACGGCGGGATCAATTCCAGGGGCACGTTTGCTCATGCCTCAGAGTAACGCGGCCGTCATCGTTTCCCTGTCACGGATCACAGGTCTCTCCCGTCCTACGGGTGCGCTCGACGGCTATCGAACTCGCCGGCCGGCGAGGTGCTCGTTCAAATCATTTCAGTACACACGCACATGAACCGGGCAGGGCTTACCCCAAATTATGCGATAGCCGGTGCGGCGTGGATAACGATGGACCTGATGACCGGGAAATTGTAGTGCTGCCAGTCGTCTACGTTCTGCGATGCGCGGACGGTTCGCTCTACACAGGCTGGACAGTTGATCTCGAACGGCGCCTGCGCGATCACCGTGCGGCGCGCGCCTCAAAATACACGCGTTCCCGGCTGCCGGTGGAGTTGGCGGGATGCGTGACCG
>DATGJX010000043.1:0-5622 GCA_035294905.1 Vulcanimicrobiaceae bacterium
TCGTCGCAAGCGTGAGGCTCTGACCGCTCAGGACCGTAACACTATCTTGCTGCGTCGACCGGAAGCCCGGCGCCGAGATCGTCAGGCTGTAGATGCCAGGCGGGAGCACGACGCTGTAGGTGCCGTCGGATCGCGTCGTCGTTTGCGTCGATGTGGGCCCCAAGATGCCGATTCTCGCGCTGCCGACCGGCTTTCCGCCGTCGTCGAGCACTTTGCCAATGATCGTGCCGGTTGATTGCGAGGCACCGGTCTGCGCCCACACCGGCGCCGACATCGAAACGCACAGCATCAGACCGCATAGCAAAGCTTTGAGGTGAGATCGCATCAGAGTCTCCTTGAGATAAAACAAAAAGAGAAAGCAAACGGGCTGCTTGGGGGGGTGCAGCTACCGACTCTGCTCAGCGTACGAATCGAGCGCCACGACATCCTTGCGGCTCAACAACGAATTTCGATGACGACGAACTTCCGAATCGATGCAGGAGAACTTCGACTCGCATGAATTCCGAAAAAGGTTAATCAATTATTTTCAATAATGATTGAACATGATCGATCATCGTGGCTTCAAGGATGGACTCTATGCGGAATTCAGCCGGGTAGCCGAGGGCCTCGCAAGCCCTAAACGGCTCGAGATCCTGGACCTGCTGGCGCAGCGCGAGCGCAGCGTCGAGGACCTTGCCAACGAGCTGCACCTCTCCGTCGCAAATGCTTCCCGCCACCTTCGCGTGTTGGCCCAGGCGCGACTGGTCGAGGCGCGCCGCGCCGGCCATTTCGCGCATTATCGTCTGGCAAGTCCGGCGGTCTACGATGTGCTTCGAAAAATCCAGTCGCTTGCACACGAGCGGCTTCCCGACGTCACCGCAATCGTGGCACGTCACCTCGGCGAGCGACCGGTCGTTGATCCTGCGCCATCGCAGCTCGCGAGACGCGTTCGCGATAAGAAAGTAACTCTTATCGACGTTCGTCCGGAGTCCGAGTTTGTCGCCGGACACATTCCCGGTGCGCGAAATATCCCGGTGGAGCAACTCCATAAGCGCGGCTCCTTAGATGATTTGCCGCAAAACCGCGAGATCGTTGTGTATTGTCGCGGTGCGTACTGCGTATGGGCGGATGAAGCCGTAGACTTTCTGCAGCGGCGGGGGTTTCGTGCGCATCGGCTCCTGATCGGGCCCGCGGATTGGGCCGCGCTCGGTGAGAAGGTCGCGGCCGGTCCCGATGGCTAGCCGAATACAGCTCGGCTTGATGCCGAACCTCGCTCAGTTTACATTGCTGGCGCTCGACAATGTTTTCGTTGGAATGCTCGTCGGCAGTGAGCGCACCGTCGTCCCACTGATTGGCGCTCAGAGTTTTGCAGTCTCATCGTCGGCAGTGTTGCTCACGTTCGTCGTCGCTTTCGGTGTCGTGAAAGGTCCGTTAAACCTCGTTGCCGGCCGGCTCGCGGACCGATACGGTCGTCGTAACGTTTTGTTGGCCGGGTGGCTTTTCGGTTTGCCGGTCCCATTCATGTTGCTCTTTGCACCGTCGTGGGGATGGGTGATCGCTGCCAATCTCTTGCTCGGTGCCAATCAAGGCTTCGCATGGTCGATGACGGTGACGAGTAAAATCGATCTCGTCGGGAAACGTCAGCGCGGGCTCGCGCTCGGAATAAACGAATTCTCGGGCTATGCCGGTGTCGCGATCGCAAGCACGGTAACGGGCGCTCTCGCAGCGCACTATGGCCTCAGGCCGGTGCCATTTTTGTTCGCTGCAATTGTTGCGGTTCTCGGCCTGTTGCTCGTACTCGTCATTCGCGAGACGACTCCATTTGTGCATCACGAGCACGCGATTGCGAGTGGCGGCGCAACGGCGACACCTGTGGTTATGCGAGAGATATTCTTCGACGTGACATGGCGCGATCGTACAATGCGCGCATGCAGTCAGGCCGGCGCACTGAACAAGTTTAGCGATACCGGCGTTTGGGTGCTTCTTCCCATCGCAATGACAGGCCAAGGCTTTGGTCCAGCCACGATCGGCGCGGTCGCCGGCGTCTACGCGTTCGTGTGGGGAGGCGCGCAGCTCGGAACCGGAATCCTCTCCGACAACATCGGGCGTAAGCCGCCAATCGTCATCGGTCTCGTGCTCAACGCGGCGGGTCTCGTGATCGCCGGCATCGCGCAAACTCTTGCACTCTGGTTTGCCGCGGCCGCAATCGCGGGCCTCGGCACCGCCTTGCTCTATCCTGTTCTGCTCGCGGCTGTCAGTGATGTTGCGGCCCCGGCAGCGCGCGGCACCGCCCTCGGCGTTTATCGGCTATGGCGTGATGGCGGTTACGCTCTCGGTGGTCTCGC
Source organism: Vulcanimicrobiaceae bacterium (assembly GCA_035294905.1). Classification (GTDB taxonomy): domain Bacteria; phylum Vulcanimicrobiota; class Vulcanimicrobiia; order Vulcanimicrobiales; family Vulcanimicrobiaceae; genus DATGJX01. Next base: position 2,325 of record DATGJX010000043.1, read on the forward strand.
AATCGGCGTCATTGCCGCGCGTCTCAATCCGAGCGGAAGCTTCATCGTTCTTGCGATTTTCTTACTGAGCTCCGCTGCACTTGTCCAGTGGTGGATGCGCGAAACTCATATACCTCACCGCCTACCCGTCGCTCTAGGACAGCCATCATGATCTTCCGTCAGATCCTCAATCCTGCGACTGGCTGCGCTTCGTACATTCTTGGTTGAGGCGGCCAAGGCCGCGCTGCGGTCATCGATCCTCAGTTCGAGGTCGCACAGTACGTCGATATCGCTTCCCGACACGGGATGCGAATTGAAGCCGTCATCAACACGCACGTCCACGCGGACCATCGTTCCGGGGAGCGACGCTTACACGACCTCGTCCCTGAGTCAGAGATCTACATGCATGCAAACGCCGACGTACACTACGCGTTTCGACCACTTGTCGACGGGGATGAGATCTCGCTCGGGAACGTGGTTGCCCGCGTGTGGCACACACCGGGCCACACGCCCGAGAGCATCGCACTTCTCGTAACGGATAGAACGCGCGCCAACGAGCCATGGATGGTCTTGACGGGTGATACGCTTTTCGTCGGTGACGTCGGCCGCCCCGATCTCGGTGGCGACGACGCTGCGCATGATTTGCATCGCTCGCTCGAGCGGCTCATGACGCTGCCGGACGATGTCGAGGTGTATCCAGCCCATATTTCAGGCAGTCCCTGCGGGCGCGCAATGAGCGGTAAGCCATCATCGACGATCGGTTTCGAACGGCGACATAACGCGGCCTTACAAATTCGTGATCGCGGGGCATTTATTGCATCAATCTATACGGAGCTTCCGCCGAAGCCTCAAAGCTTCGACGAGATTATCGCCCTCAACAGAAACTAGGTCATAGTTTCCTTCCCACGTTACTTTGGAGCCGGCGAACCGTCCGACCAGAAAGCGACCGGAATGACGATCGTCACCGGTTCGTACCGGCGAAATGTCGCTGTCGCCGGCGAGAGGATGGGCGACCCCTTGAAACTTGCCGCCCACGTGTTCACTTGGTCGAGGGCGACGAATGGCATCACGTGCGGACGCCATGGGCCTTTAACTCCATCGTTGAGATAGCTGTGCTTCGACAGCATGAAGGCAAACGACGCCGGCGCCGGGTCGGTGAACTGATGATCGGCGTAAGCGGCCTGACACTTCTTCGCAATCTCTTCGCGTGTGTTGCCGGCCAGCGCCCATTTCGTTCGCGCGAGGTACTGCGGTAGCACGCTTTTCACGGCTGGAGGATTGAGGCAGCCGGCGCCGCGTCCTTTCGGATTCCAAAATTCAGGATCGTCGAAACCCGCCGTCCACATACGTCCCACCAAGCAGACCCAACCATTGCTCCCCTTCGCGGCGACCACATAGCCGCGCTTCGTGAACACAAGCACCTCGGCGTGGGCGGAAATCGATGCCGGCCCCGCACTACGCGCGGCCTCGATTTCGGCGGCACGCGGCATGAGATATTTCGCGATGGGCGCCATCGTCGGATACGGATTGTTCGCCGGCACCTGACCGTACGCCGAAGCGCCGCAACCGAGCACGACGATGAGGACCGTGAAAACGACGTTTCTCATTGGTGACCTTCCTAAAGCCAACGTTTCGCTAGACTGAACGCTCCTCGCCCCGTTTGGGGGCTGTCGCGCTTTCGGCGTCCGTTGGAACCGCTTCGTGATTGTAGGGGCAGTGCCGGCATGCATTACCGCAACACCAGCCTCGTTTGAGGTGATAGCGCTCGGTGAGAACCATTAAACCGTTTTCGAGGTAATAATCGTCCGGGCCCAAGGGCGCCGGCTGAGCATCACGTTGATTTCTTGGCAACATAGCTGTGCTCAAGGATTGGGTTGGGAAAAGAGATCAATCCTTACGGGTTGATCGAAAGGCTTGCCGCTCGCGAACACTTCATCGAAACGCCTTCGAACTTCCGGCGCGAGGACTGCTTCCTCGCTGTAGCCGTTGAAGCGCCGATTGGCGATCATGCGTTTCGCATAGTCGTCAAAGTTGTTGTACGGACGGCGATCGGCGTACGCAAGGTGACGATGATCGGTGAAATGCGGAGCGGCGAAGGCGTCGAGCGCCGAGCGAGCCGCAGCGCGAACGGCCGTTTCGTCGTGATACGGCGCAGAGACGTAATGGTTCGGCCCCTCAGCGAGCGGTTCGGCAACATACAGTCGTCCCGTCGGCTTCAGAACGCGTCGAGCCTCCGCAAGTGCTTTCGCCAACTTTTCATTTGGAACGTGATGCAACGAGAACACGAAAATTACGAGATCGGCTGAATGATCGTCGAGCGGCAGCGCATCCGCCGGACTCTTGAGCAAGCGGTAACGTCCGCTTCCTTCGGTCTTCCAATCTGCCGGCTCCATGAAAGGATCGACGCCCGTAACGTTCGCTCCATTCGCCGCCAATATGCGTGCGTTCGCGCCTTCGCCGCAGCCGACATCGACGACGTCGAGTCCGGAAACCGAACCCAAAGCTGCAACGATCGCATCGGCGTGTTTGAGTAATCCAAGGTCGTTCATGATTTAACTTTCGACTCTCCAAGGTAACTTACGAGTCTGGTCGCGAGAATGTGTTCCGCTTCGCGGACCATACGCGCAACGATCTCGCCGGCGGGCGGAATATCGTGAATGAGCCCCGCGTCCTGCCCGAACGCTAGCGGCGTCTCATCCGCATCGCCGCGCGCACGCGCGGCTTTGATGCCTGCGAGTATTTCCGCCTGATTCTGTCGTATGGCCCACTCGCGTCCAGCCCAATGTTCGATAAAACGATTGCGCCGCGTACGTGACAATGCTCCCGGCCAGACCTCGCCTGCAGCAAGATCCGGGATCTCCGAGAGTAGCGTATCGTGTCCGTCGCTATCGACGATCGCCTGTTTGAAATTCGCATGGAGCGGCGATTCGACGCTCGCAAGAAACCGCGTACCCAAGAGCACTCCGTCCGCGCCGAGCGCGAGCGCGGCGGCGAGTCCGCGTCCATCCGCGATGCCACCCGCGGAGAGTACGGGAGTAGGCGCAACGGCGTCGACGACCATTGGGACGAGCGGCAAACTCGCTTGCAACCCGACATGGCTGCCGCCCTCGGTGCCTTGCGCAACGATAACGTCGGCACCGGCATTCTTTGCACGAACTGCTTCTTGCACGCCTCCAACCATGAACGTAACCTTCGCGCCGGCATCGTGCGCGCGCGCAACGAGCGTCTTTATGTCTTGGTCCGCACGCGGCCATGCAAATGCAATCACGACCGGACGTTCGGCGAGCGCTGCGGCGAAACGCTCTTCACGCATATTAAA
>DATGJX010000044.1:0-14035 GCA_035294905.1 Vulcanimicrobiaceae bacterium
GCGCCGCGGATCGTTTCGCCGGCTCGGTTCTGGTCGCGAAAAACGGCGCCTCGATTTTCGAGCAAGCCTACGGCATGGCCGATCGCGCGAAGCGCATTCCAAACAACCTGGACACCGAATTTCGCATCGGATCGATGAACAAGATGTTCACGGCCACGGCCATTATGCAGTTGGGCCAGGCGGGAAAGATCGACCTAGACAAACCGTTCGGCGCATACCTCAAGGACTATCCGAATAAAGCGATGGCCGCAAGCGTAACGATACGCGAACTGCTCACCCATACAGGCGGAACGGGGGATATTTTCGGCCCCGAATTTGACAAGAACCGTCTCAAACTGCGTACGCTGCAGGATTACGTGAATCTCTACGGCACCCGCCCAGTGCGTTTCAAACCGGGCAGCAAATTCGAATACAGCAACTACGGCTTCATTTTGCTCGGCGTGGTAATCGAAAAAGTGAGCGGCGAAAGCTACTACGACTACGTGCGCGACCGCATTTATGCAACCGCCGGCATGACGCAAACCGGATCGGAACCGGAAGATATCGCCGTTCCGAACCGAAGCGTCGGCTACATGGCGGCACCGAACGGCGGTTGGCAACCGAACACCGACACATTGCCCTATCGCGGCACCTCGGCAGGCGGCGGCTACTCTACGGTTGGAGATTTGTTGAAATTCGCGAACGCGCTCGCCGCACATAAACTGTTGAATGCGAAGTATACCGAAATGATGACGACGGGCAAAGTCGCTATGGGCCCAAGTGGAATCAAATACGGATTCGGCTTCGGCGACCGCGTAATCAACGGCACGCGCTGCTTCGGGCACAACGGCGGAGCTCCGGGAATGAACGGCGATTTGGAGATCTGTCCCGGTTCGGGTTACGTGATTGCAGTGCTCTCGAATCTTGACCCGCCGGCAGCCGGACGGATAGCCGATTTCATCACGAACCGGCTGCCATTGAATCCATGATAGGGGTGCTGCTTGCCGCTGCGCTTTCCACGACCGCGACGCAACCGTTGTTCGTACCGCCTCGCAGCTTTCGCGAATTGAAGAGCGATCGCGCCGAGGCGCAACGCTTGCGGCGCTCGGGCTATCACTTCATTACCGAATATCGAAGTCGATCTGTCGTTATCACGCTTGGCAGAGCGCCAGGCTTTGATTTAGGCGCCGCATCCTTTGCACAAGCGCGCTTGCAGTCGTTACAAAAAAGCGTCCCGGGCATTCACGTGATTTCCAGTAGAGCCGTACCCATATGCAACGGCCGGCGAGGCTGGATAGTCGCCCTTACCATGCCGCGCGGCAACGAGGTTACCGAGCAACTCTTTGCAGACAGTAACGACTCGATGTACCTCGCGATGCTGCGATATCCGAAAGCTACGGGCGACCTTCAAGCAAGGCGTGCTCTGGAATCGCTCTGTCCGCCGCCGCCCACCGCGCACGCAGCCGTGCAAAATCGGCCAATTCCCTTTACGGTTCCGCCGAATTGGAGCAGCGGCGACACATCGCGGATGGCCGTTTCTCCTCCGGTTACAGCGGAGGGAATGTGGCTTCACCCGTCAGTGACGTCGCACTTCATCGAAACGCTGAACTTGTTCAAAGCGCCCGCTTTGGCCGAAGGCGCCACGCCCGATCGATACATCGCGGCGATGCTCGGTCAGGAACAACAGCAACTTGAAGATTTTCAGCTCACAGCGAACGCCGAGCAGCGTCTGTGCGGCGACACGTTGAGCGGCTGGTTCAATGCGTTTTCAGGCGTTCACGACGGAAAAGCGCTCGATATCGAGCAGATGACGGCATTCGGAGAAGATGCGACGTACGCGTTGCAATACGTACGCCTTCGCGGATCGCCGGAAGATCCGCAGGCGCGCAAAGCGCTGCTATCACTTTGCCCGCCTGACGGATCGTAGTTCGCGCTAGGCGACTGCCGCGGGAACCTCTTTCTTACGCCAAGCGCCGATGATTGCACCCATCACCGCCATGCCGACGACGACGTAGCCCGCGTTGATGAGCCAAAGCACGAGGCCGCGGCCTTCGTACAAATAGTCCAGCGCCAGCATCGAGCCGAAAACGCCCAGGCCCATGAATACGCCGAATTCGGCGCCGTGGCGACCGGGGTTCGGGTTGGTCGTGTCCGCTAGGGCGATTCCGATAACGTACGCAAGGAACCAGGACAAGAGAAAACCGCCGGCGAGCGCGCCGGTCATACTCGACGCGGAAGTCTGCACGTGTCCGGTAAGCGCCATCCACGCGTGCCCGAACAGCAAGTCGTACCAGATCCAGCCGATCACGTAGAACACGATTGCAGAAACAAAGACTGCCACATGGTTAATGCGAGAGCCCATACACAAGCCTCCTCAAGCAACAGCACTGCTTCATCGGACTTCGACGACGGCGTGTGGACTGCTCTTTTCGCCGCATTTTGAGCCGGAAGAATCAAGGGCCGCGCGCGCCGTGCCATAATTGTGGACATCAAAACGCGAAGGAGGCACTATGTACCGCATTGTGCTCACGGCCATGGCGCTGGTCATTGCGCTCGCGGACTGTTCATCCAGCAAGAGAGTCTACTCGTCGAACGGCACGACCGTCACGACCGACAACAATCAAAAAACCGTTACCGTCGAAAGCAGCGAAGGCACGATGAAGATGGGTCAGGGCGTCGTCGACGTTGCATCGCTCGGCGTTCCGATCTACGCAGGTGCAACGCAAGACGAGGGCGCGCTTTCAGTCACCGGTGCGCGCGGCACGGCGCAGATGGCCGCATTTACGACTTCGGATTCGTTCGACCAAGTCTACGGTTTCTACAAAGCGAAAATGCCCGCGGGGTCGGAGAAAATGAAAGTCGACGAGGCCGATTCGTCGATGGCGGAGTTTGTTTTGGGGAACGGCAAAGTCGGTCAAATGCAAACGGTGGTGATGATCAGCAAGAAGGGCGACAAGACGTCGATCGTCATTACGAAAGGCACGGAAGGTCAATAACGCGCAAAAGCAAGCACACGCAGGCATGCGCTGCGTTTATCTCCGAGCCGGCCGGGCAGAAGGGTGGTTACCAGCACTCTTTTTCTGCGAGGCAAAAAGAATAGATGAACATTGCGAAGACCGCCTGCGCGGCGCTTGTACTCATTGCATTGGCGGCATGTGGGGGTGGAGGCGGCAATAATAACACGAACGCCGGAAACAACGCAGGTCAAAGCGGAAACAGCGGATCGCAGCAAGTGAAGCAAATGAATCCGCTGCACGTTGCCCATAACGCGATCGCCGGCCATAGTTTGCAGATCAACATGGGCCAGCAGAATAGCTCCGGGCAAGCCGGGAACGCGAGCGCAGTCGACGTCCCGGGCGGTGCGAACGTCACGATAAACTTGAAGTCCGAGCCAAGCGGCGGATCCGAGCCGGCGCACATTCACAAAGGCACGTGCGCGAAGCTCGATCCGGCCCCGTGGAAACCGCTCACGTCCGTTGTGAAAGGCAAATCGTTCACGCATGTGCCCGGACTCACCGTCGCCGAATTGAAAAAGGGCCATTACGCGATCAACGTGCACAAGAGCGCGAACGATCTCAAAACCTACGTTTCCTGCGGCGATCTGACGCTGTAACCAGCCTCGAACGCCTGCGGCCGGCGGGTGCGGCCGTCGGGCTTTCGGATTTAACCGCTCCGCGCTATACTTGAGAGCGAAGGAGGCGAATGCTCATGGCCAAACGGCATGCAGCAGCGGCGCTTTCGCTTTTGATGTTTGCGTCGGCGGGCGTCTTTGCGTCACCCGTCTATGCAGACACGAATCCTAATCTTTTGGCCGCTGTCAAGAACGTCTCGAGCGAATCGGATAAATTCCGCTCGATGATGAGCAATCTCACCGAGAGTCAAATTCACGTCGTGAACGTGCAAAGCGCGATGTCGCCGTCGGATGACGCGGCGTTCAAAGCCGCTTTGCGTAAGAACGCATCCAACATCTCCGATTTGCGGGACACGTTAAACCACACGACGATTACCGGTTCGGACGGCGTGTTGGTAACGCTGCGTAAAGTTCTGCTGCGTCAAAACGTGACCATCGACCAAGTCGTCGGCGTTCACGTCGGTACGGATGGACAAGTGACGCTGTTTTATCAGTAACGCGCGCTACCAGTAGAGCCAGTGGCCACGCATATCGCGCTCGGCGCCGGCTCGCGTTTGTGAGATAAGCGTCGACGTGAGGTCGCTCACGTGTGCCGGGGGCCGAAGCGTATTCATGATGTGATAGCCTTCGGCTAACAAGCGCCGCGCGCGATCGCTTTGCGAACCCTGGTGTGCAAGCTCCGCTGCGACGACGAGCGCATTGGCGGCTCGCCAGCGATCGGCAAAGCGTGCGCTTGGTGATTCGTGTGTAGCGCAAACGAGCGAGATGCGGGCGGATGTTTCGGCTACGTGCGATGCCAGAGCATAACGACGCGCGGAAATGGCGTCGACGTTTTGAGCGGCAACGAGCGATGCCCGTTGACTGCAAGGCGTGACAGCATCGGCCGTATGGTGCTCAACCGGTGCTTCGCTGCACGCGTTCAATGCGACGGCAACCGCGAAAAGTGCCGCAGCAGTAGTTAGACGGCTTGTCCTTACGACACGCACGGTCTCCCCCTTGGAGCGCACGGAGCGCTGCCACCTAAGGATTCCCGGACGCTTGCTCGGGTAAACCACGCGTGCCCCGCGCGAGGAAGACGTAGTAAATCAGAACTGCGATTAAGAGAGCCCCAATGGACGATGCCGCGCCAATAGGGGACGAAATATAGGTCGTTAGAACTACGGCAACCGTTATCAGGAGAAAGAGCGCGGTCGTGAAGGGATGCAGCGGGATGCAAAACCCTGGTGCCTCGCGTCCGTCGCGTTGATCGCGCGCGCGAAAGATGAATATCGCGAGCGCCGAGAGCGCAAAGAACACGTAATCGATGCCGATTACGAAATTCAAGATCTGCGCGTATCCCTTGAGGAACGTTATCGCAATCGCAAACGCGCCTTGCAGCGCAATCGCAATCACCGGAACGCGCGATTTCGGATGCAGCCATGCAATCTGTTTGAAAAACAAGCCGTCCTCGGCCATCGCATGGTACACCCGCGGCGAGGTGAGAATCTGATTGCTCAAAAAGCCGAGCGTCGAGACTGCGATGAGCGCGGCAATCAGTTGCGCGCCGCGCGCACCCATGAACGCGCGCAGCACTTCCGATGCGGGCGCATCGGTATGCATCAACCCGACTGGCCCCAGCACGCGCAGGCAAACGAAATTCACGAGTACGTAGAGCGCGATGACGCCGGCCACGCCCCAGATCATGCCCAGCGGCAGCGTGCGCGTGGGGTTCTTCAACTCGCCGGTCATGAAGCTCGACGTTTGCCAGCCGCTGTACGCGAACAACACGGCGATCATCGAAACCGCCATTGCGCCGAAAAGACCCATAGTCGACGCCGCGCTCGGTGCGGCTGCCGCAGCCGCGGGTGCGGGATGCGCGAATACACCCACGCCGATGAGTCCGGCGATCGCCGCGATTTTCAGCACCATAAAGAAATTTTGCACGTTGCTGCCTTCGCGCACACCTAGGCAGTTCACGATCGTGAAAATCGCGAGCACTGCAAAAGCAAGCAATTGCGGAGCAATATGCACGCCCGTAAGCGGTTCGAAATAGCCGGCGAACGTGAGCGCCGCGGCGGCCATTCCGCCGCTTTGTGAGACCACCAGCAGCGTAAAGCCGTACATAAACGCGACGACGGGATGATAGGCGTCGTGCATGTAGGCGTAAAGGCCGCCGTCATGCGGACGGCGCGCCGCGAGTTCGGCAAAGACGAACGCGCCGAGCAGCGCAACGACGCCGCCCGCGATCCATACGCTCATGATTGCCCACCCGGCGTGCACGCTTTGCGCCACGACCGAGGGATTGCGGAAGATGCCCGAGCCGATGATGCCGCCCATCACGATGAGGCCTGCATCAAAGACTCCCAAACGTCGCGCCAGCTTTGCCATGGAGGAATCTGGTCCTTACGGCCTGGTGATTCCTGGTTGAGGTGCTCGCCCAGCCGGGTAGATCAGGGGTGACCTTCGTTAGAAAAGGACATTTACACCATGCGAATTCTTCGTGCCGTTCCAATCCTCGCTCTGGTTGCGGCATCGTTTCTTCCGCAGCTGGCGCTGGCGGGAAAAACGAACAATTTCTATGGCGAAGTCGTTCACGTTTCGGTTGACAACGTCAAGGTATACGATCCAAAGGATCGTGCCACGTTGAGTTTTGTCGTAACGCCGGAATTCGATCAGATCTTTTCAGCCGACGGCAAACAGACGTTTCAGATGAAGGATCTCAAGCACGGACAGTACGTGCGCGTCGTCTACGATCAAAAGGCGCTAGGGGTGCGTCACGCCGACAAGATCTTCATCTTGCGCAACAACAACGAGCCGAAGAACAACCAGATACCGCACTAGCCGGCGTATTCCGTGAGCCTGCGGCGCATTCGGTACACGTTGCGCAGCAGCATGTCGACGATTGGCGTATTGGAGCCGAGCACGGCCGGCCCATGCGCCGCGTCGAAAAACAGATCGCCGAACGGAAAGCCGAGCGAAATGAGTTCTTGATGGTACCCGCCGATGTCGCGCTCTCGGCGGAACGCATACTCGCGATCGAAATCGGCGCAAGCGTGTCCGCCCCGCAGCGTTTGCGCGGGATCGTCACCGCCTCGTCGGTCGATGCCGCGCCCACGTGTTTGCGTAGTACCGCATCAAAGCGATCGAATGCGTTCGCGAAGAGCACCCGCGCCGCGCGCACGCCCTCTACCGGGTCTTCGTCCAAGAAACGGCGTCGAATTGCATCGATCTCGTTGACGTACCCATCGTTCGCCGCGTCGGGCAAGATATGCGCGGCGTCGCCACGCGAGGCTTTAACCTGCGCCCGATTAGGCCGTTCGCCCCGCGCCGGCGGTGCTGCCCGCGCCGAATAGCTGGCGAGCGAACTCTCGCACGAGCGCGCAAAAGCGCTGCGGTTCGCGAAGCGGAGCGACGTGATCGGTGCGCGGGATTACTGCGACGCGAGCGTTGGCCGATCGTGCGAACAACCGCTCGTCCTGCCGGAAGAGCACGTCGTATTTGCCGTTCACGATGAGCACCGGTTTGTGGTAGCGCGCCAGCAGATCGCTGTAGCGAATGTTGCCGGCTAATCGCAAGCTCTGTTCGAATACGTCGTGATTGAATCGGAACGGAACGACCACATTTGCGATGCTCGGCGGCAGCGTCACGCGAAAGAACGCCGTCAGCATCGTCTGCAGCAGCGGTTGCGGTATCGATCCGGTGAATCGCACGGCCGCCTCATAGAGCACCCAGCGATAGCCGACGATGTTCGTCGTCGATCCGGTGAGCACGAGGCCGCTGGTTTGTTCCGGCATGTCGGTTGCATACCGCATCGCAACGTAACCGCCCAGCGAATACCCGACGACGAGCGGCGGACGCAGCACCACGTTGTCGGAGATATACGCCAGAAACTCGTCAAGCGTCGACGCGTCGAACGGCAAATCTTCCAGTACGCCGTGTCCCGGTAAATCCGGCGTGACGACGAAAAATTCGTCGGAGAGTTCGTGCGCGTGCGGTGTCCAAATCGCGCCGCCCAGCCGAATGCCGTGCAAAAATACGATCGGCGGATTATGCGGATCGCCGTGTGTTTCTATCGCGCGCGAAAACACGTTCATAGGCGTTTTCCCTGTGTACCCCGAACGAGCGCCGCATGCTGACATTCGTGCTAGCGGCTTTGACTGTGCTCAACAACGGTGCATGTCTAGATTCGATCAAATCCGTACCGCAAGGCTTGTTCGGCGCCGAGCAGTCCTCCGCCGTCGTGAAGATCGACAAGGTCGTTTCGACCGCAACGATGACGGACGGCGAAATTCTCGGCTATCTCTATACGCGCCAGGACGGCACGACGTGGCTCGGCCAGCGCCGCCAGCCCTACATGTCCGGCGCGGATAGCGCCCAGATCAATCAGGTGCTGGGATCGACGCATATGCCGAACTCGACCACCGTGTCCTTCCCACCGGTGCGCAAATACGGGGTAAAGACCAACTACGCGGAGATCTTCCAGGTGCAGATACCGGCGACGGCCATGGATCCGCTGCATATCCGCCTGGATCCCTGCGTCGAGTGGCCCGAGGGGACGCCCCTTCCCAGCACCATCACGCAGTAACGGGGTCTCCGGCCAAGGCGGGCGAATTAGCAGAGTTCGCATCCGATTGCTAAGTGCGGGGGTTATGGGAGCCGATGGACCTGGTCGTACTGCGCTCGCGCGCAGTTTGGGAGCCGAACGCCGACGTCGTCATTGACGAGGGCGCTCGCTCGATGGTGGTGCGGGTCGAGCTGGCCGGCGCCGACAGCGAGAGCCTGCGTGTATTCGTCGACGAGCGGCATCTCTTCATCTCCGGGCGCCGCGCCGACAGCGCGCGCCTGCGCAGCGGGTCGTTTCTCCAAAAAGAAATCGCCGACGGCGAGTTCGTCAAAAAGATTTCGCTGCCGGTCGGCGTTCAATACGGCGAGGTAACCGCCACCTATGCCGACGGCATGCTGACCATCGCGCTGCCGATCGCTGCGACCGGCTACATCCCGACTACCCGCACAGAAATTCGTATGATCGTCAAGAGGATTCTCGCGTAAGCATGACCGCGCAAGAGCAAAAGACCCCCATCGTCACTGCGAGCTCGATCGGCGTTCTGCCGCTGCAAGACGCGGTGCTGTTTCCCAACACCGTTATTCCCCTAGCAGTCGTCAAGAAGCCCGGCATTCAACTGGTCGAGGAAGCGCTGCGTGAAGGCAAACCCATCGGTCTGACGGTGCTCAAGGATCGCGAGATCGAAAATCCCGGCCCCAAAGACGTGCATCGCATCGGCACTATCGGCACCGTTCAGAAGATGCTCAAAGTGCCGGACGGCACGCTGCGCTGCATCGTTGCGGGGCAGCAGGTGTTCAAGATCGAGCAATTCACTCAAACCGACCCGTACATGGTTGCGTCATACACCGAACTGCCCGACGTTACGTCCGCGTCCGAAGAATTGACGGCGATGCAGCGCAATCTCGCGGGGCTCTTCCAAAAATTGCTCGGCTATCTGCCGCAGGCGCCGCGCGAGATGGAGATGGAAGTCCAAAACATCACGGACCCCAACCTCCTCACGTATTTCGTCGCCTCGACAATGCGTTTGGAAACGGCCGACCGGCAAGCGCTGCTCGAAGAGCGCAACACGATGAAGCGCATGCGCAAGCTGACGATGCTGCTCACCAAAGAGCTGGAAGTCGTCGAACTTGGGCACAAGATTCAGTCCGACATTCAGCGCGAGATGGAAAAGAATCAGCGCGAGTTTTACTTGCGCCAGCAACTGCGCGCGATTCAGGAAGAACTGGGCGAAGTCGATCCGCAGCAGGCTGAAAACAACGAGCTGCGCCAAAAGATCGAAGAAGCGCAGATGCCGGAGGACGTGCGCAAAGCCGCGGATCGTGAGCTCGACCGCCTCTCGAAAGTGCCGCAGGCGAGTCCGGAGTACAGCGTCATCCGCACGTATTTGGATTGGCTCGTGCAACTGCCATGGGGCAAGGAAACCACGGACCATTTGGATATCGGTGAGGCGCGCAAGATCCTCGACGAAGATCATTACGATCTCGAGAAAATCAAAGACCGCATCATCGAGTATCTCGCGGTCGGAAAGTTGAAGAATCGCCTCACGGGCCCGATTCTTTGCTTCGTCGGACCGCCGGGCGTCGGCAAGACGTCGCTCGGACAGTCGATTGCGCGCGCCATGGGCCGTAAGTTCGTACGCCTCTCCGTCGGCGGCGTGCGCGACGAAGCCGAAATTCGCGGCCATCGGCGCACGTACATCGGTTCGATGCCCGGCACGATCATTCGCGCGATTCGCGATGCCGGGACGCGCAATCCGGTGATGATGATCGACGAGATCGACAAGGTCGGCGCGGACTTCCGCGGCGATCCGCAGTCGGCGCTGCTCGAAGTCCTCGATCCGGAGCAGAACAACACCTTCCGCGATCACTACCTCGATTTGCCGTTCGATCTCTCGCGAGTGCTGTTCGTGTGCACGGCCAACACGCTCGACACGATCAGCGGGCCGCTGCGCGACCGCATGGAGATCATTCAACTCGCGGGCTACACCGAACTCGAGAAAATTCAGATTGCCAAGCGCTATTTGATTCCCAAACAGCGTAAGGTAAACGGGCTCAAAGAGACGCAAGCGCAGATCAACGATGCCGCGCTGCGCCTCATCATCACCGACTATACGCGCGAAGCGGGCGTTCGCAATCTCGAGCGCGAGATCGGCACGGTATTCCGCAAGATTGCGCGCAACATCGCTGAAAACGCCCGCTACAAAGGGCGCGTCAAGGCCGAAAATCTCGCGGATTTTCTCAGCAAGCCGCGCTTTTACAGCGAAGTGAAGAAACGCGTCGCGTCGGTCGGCGTTTCTACCGGCATGTTCTACACGCCGGTCGGCGGCGATATTCTCTTCATCGAAACCACCGTGATGCCGGGTTCGGGTAAACTCGTGCTCACCGGCCAACTCGGCGACGTTATGAAGGAGAGCGCGCAGGCAGCGGTGTCGTTCTTGCGTTCCCGTTCGGGCGAACTGGGTTTGCCGGAGGATTACTTCGCCAAGCACGATCTGCACATTCACGTACCCGCCGGCGCAACGCCGAAAGACGGTCCGTCGGCAGGCATCGCACTTGCGACTGCGATCACTTCGCTGCTCACCGGACTCAAAGTGGATCCCGACGTCGCAATGACCGGCGAGATTACGCTGACCGGCCAGGTGCTGCCAATCGGCGGTCTGAAAGAAAAAGTGCTCGGCGCCAAACGTGCCGGCATCAAAAAGATCATTCTGCCGCAGCGCAACGAGATCGACGTGGAGGACATTCCGAAGGAAGTGCGTGACACGATGACGTTCGTGCCCGTCGAAGAACTTTCGGAAGTGCTCTACCACGCACTCGGCAAACGCGTCATCACGCCCGTCGAACTCGGTGACGGCGCGCGCGCAAGCAACGTCGTTCCGATGCGCCGCCGCCCCGCAGCGGCCAAACGCGTCAACGGCGCCGTGCGCACGAAACGCCGCCGCTCATCGCGCTAAGACGCCAGTACGGCGTCGTAGGTTGAGTGCACTTCGGTGCAGGTATTTGAGCGCTCGTCGAACGTGTGAAAGCGTTCGATGGGGTGCGCGTACACGTGAAGCGTAACGGCTTCACTGTCGCGCGCGACGCAACGATGCAAATGGACGTCATCTTGCCGGTAGTCGATGCTGCCCGCCCGCAAATCGTCGCGCCCTTCGAGCGCGACGCATGCGTACCCGTTTGCGGCGCCGGTATCGGTGCGCAGGTAGTTTTCGACGCCGAGGGTGCCGCGTGCAACCGAAAGCCAGCAAAGAGCGCCGCCGTGGTCGTGGATCGCGCTTATGGAGTTTGGGCGCCAGTGGAGGGCGAGTATCTCGAACAAATCGTTTTTGAACAGCAGCGTGCGGGTGTAGTCGCGATACTCACACCGAGCTTCGGGAGCCGGGACAGCCGCCGCCGCCTCGCTTGACGCGCGCAGCCACTGCACGACCTCGGCGGTCGTGCCGTCGCCGCTGCGCACGCGCCCAAGGCTGTCTGCCAAACGAGCGATCAGTTCTCTGGCGATCATCGTCTAGGCGCGTTCGCCGTGGGATACCGATCTCCCATCGGCGCCGGCAGAGCGTCGAGTTCGTCGACGTCTGCTGCAGAAAGGCGAATCTTGGTGGCAGCAACGTTTTCGCGCAGGTGTTCGAGTCGCGTCGTGCCGGGAATCGGAACGATGTTCTGCGCCTTGGATAAAAGCCACGCGAGGGCCACCTGCCCGGCAGTCGCGCCGAGGCGCGACGCAACGTCGATGATGCGCTCCACGATGCGCCGGTTGTGTTCGAACGCCTGCTTGTGATAGCGCGGAAGGGTCGCTCGAAAATCGCCGTCGGCAATGTCGGAGCGCCGCAGCCGCCCCGTAAGCATTCCGCGGCCGAGAGGCGAGTAGGGCAGCAGTGCTACGTCATGCCGCTTGCACCACGGCAAGATTTCTTCTTCGACGTTGCGTTCGAACAGCGAGTACTCTGACTGCAGCGTCGCGATCGGATGCACGCGCGTGGCGCGATCGAGCGTGGCAACGTCGACTTCGGACAGGCCGATGGCGCGCACCTTTCCGTCTTTTACGAGATCGGCCATCGCGCCGACGCTCTCTTCCACGGGAACGTCCGGATCGACGCGATGCAGCTGATACAGATCGATGACGTCGATACGAAGCCGCTGTAGTGAGGCCTCGCAGGCCGCGCGGATGTGCTGCGGCGTCGCATTACGCCGCATGTCGTACTTCGTGCGGTCTCCCTGCACGATGAGACCGCATTTCGTCGCGATCACCACGCGATCGCGCCGATCCGCAAACGCTTTGCCGACCAGTTCTTCATTCGTGAACGGCCCATACATGTCGGCGGTGTCGAACAAGGTGATGCCGAGCTCGGCAGCTTGGTGCAGCACGGCGATACCGGAACGCTCGTCATGCGCATGCATGGCAGAACCGTACGCCCACGTCAATCCCATGCATCCGTATCCGAGTTGCGAAACGCGGATACCCGACGATCCCAAAACGCGTGCGTTCAATGCGTTCCTCCGTAGCGGCTCGCGAGCGCGCCGAATGCGCGCACTTGATCCATTTCCCACGCGCGCTCGCGTCCTAACTCGCGCGCGAGCGCCGACGCAACGGCCGGCGCTTGGTCGCGCGCCGCTTTTGCATCGAGAAAGAGCGAGCGCGTTCTGCGTGCGAGCACGTCTTCTACGGTGCGCGCCATCTCGTCCCGTGCCGCAAATTCGACGCGCTGCTTCAACGATAGAAGCAGCGGCGGTTCATATTGCAGCAGTGCCAGGTTTTCGGTTGAGCACGGCACGGGCGTCAAGCGCGCCTGCAGGGCAGCGGCATCGATCGCGTCTTGCGCCATTTTACGGTACGTCGTCCATTTGCCGCCGGTGACTGTAACCAGGCCTCCGCGCGAAACGTCGATGACGTGCTCGCGCGAGAGACGCGCGGTCGGCGCGGCGCGTTTTCGTACGAGCGGCCGCAGCCCTGCCCAAGCGGACAGTACGTCGCTTTCGCTTGCGGGTCGTTCCAAATACCGGTTGAGCGTCGAGAGCAGGTAGTGCACTTCTTCGTCCGTTGCGCGCGGTTCCGGATCCGGTGCATGCGCCGCGATGTCGGTCGTGCCGACGAGCGTACGATCGTTCCAGGGAATTGCGAACAGCACGCGTCCGTCGCTCGTGCGCGGTATGAGCAGCGCCGTCGCGCCCTCACCGAGCACGTTCGACGGCAGGACGATGTGCGACCCACGGCTGAACGCGAGCAGCGACGCCGCGCGCGGATCTTCCATACGGCGGATCTCATCCGTGAAGATACCGGCGGCATTGACGACGACCCGCGCAGAGACGGCAAAGCGATCACCGCTTTCCAAATCGACGGCGATGGCGCCGGATACTCGCTCGCCGTCGACGACCAGCGCGTCGGCGCGCACGTAGTTCGCGATTGCCGCTCCGCGATCGTCGGCGGTGCGCGCAAGCGCAATTGCAAGCGCCGCGTCATCGAATTGCGCGTCGCTGTACATCACCGCGGCGCGCATGCGCGGCGTGCGCAGCGACGGGATGTGCGCTCTCGCGGCCCGTGGCGAGAGCAAGCGGCTGCGCGCGAACGGCGAGTCGCCGGCGAGCGCGTCGTACGCTTTCAGCCCCGCCGAATAGTACGCCAATTCGAACACGCCGTATGCAGGCACGATGAACCGCAGTTCGTGCACGATCTGCTGCGCGTTGCGCGACAGACGCGTGCGTTCGAGCATGGCCTCGCGCACGAGTGCGATATTTCCCTGGCGCAAGTACCGTACGCCGCCGTGGATCAATTTGGTGGAACGGCTCGAGGTTGCTTTGGCAAAGTCCGCGGCCTCAATCAGTGCGGTGCGATAGCCGCGCGCCGCCGCGTCGAGGGCGCAGCCCAAACCTGTCGCACCGCCGCCGATG
>DATGJX010000045.1:0-4856 GCA_035294905.1 Vulcanimicrobiaceae bacterium
TACAAGATGCGGAAATAGAACGCCGCTATTTTGCCGCCGTGACGTCGCTCTCGGTGACGGGACCGCCTTTGTTTCCCCAGGCCGCGCGGATGTAGCTCGCGACGGCAGCGATATCCGCGTTCGAAAGCTGGCCTTTCCACGACGGCATGATTCCCCGGCCGTTCTTGATCGTCGACAGAATCCCGGACGCGTCGGCCGCATTCACGTGCGCGTTGCCGGCCAGCGCCGGAAATGGGCCTCCGCCTGCACCATTCGCGCGATGACACGTCGCACACCGCTGCGCGAAAATTGAGCCTCCAACCGCCGTTGAAACGGCGGTTCCGGCGGACGCCACCATTTGCTCGCTGACACCCGGCGCACCATTGCCCCAGGATGAACGGATATACGTAGCGACCGCAGCGATATCGGGGTTTGACAGCTGCCCCTTCCACGTCGGCATCGTTCCGTTGTAGCTTTTGCCTCCGACCGTCAATGGACCCGAACGCCCGTTGACGATAATTCCGAGAATCGTCGACGGATCGGCCGCCGTGACGGCGGCATTGCCGGCCAGCGGCGGATATTTCTCCGTCCCTTGACCACTCGCTTGATGACACGTCGCGCACTTTGCTGCAAAAATTACCGCGCCCGAAGACATCGCAGGATGAGCGGCAACTGCCACTTGATCCTCAGATACAGGCGGCGCCTTGTTCGTCCACGCGGCGCGCACGTACGTCAAAACTGCGGCAACGTCAGCGTTGGAAAGTGTCCCCTTCCAAGCCGGCATGGCGCCGCTGTATTGCTTGCCGTTGATCGTGATCGGCCCCGTTTTCCCATTTAGAACCGTCGCGATGATCGCGCTCGTATCAGCTGCAGTCACGTCCGGATTGCCTGCCAGCGGCGGAAATGGTCCTGCACCTTGCCCGTTTGCCTGATGACAAACTGCGCACCGCGCGCTGAAAATTGCCGAACCGTCAGTCGCAGCGAGCGCACCCGAAGATGGGCTGTTGCGTAAGCTCACGGCGACGAGCAATAAAACAAAGGCTGCCGAGACAATGTACGTGAACCGCGTCATTTGCATACGTTTCCTCAACCCTTTCTCAACTTCTTCTCCGGTTCAGGAAGTGTTTGGGTCAGAATTCAATCGCCCACACCGCACGCACTTGAGAAAGGCTCGCATCAAATGAGGCGTTCAGCCACACTTCTGACGGTTGCTCTGGCCCTTTTGGTTACCGCAGCGCTCTCGCAGCACGGGACTGAGGTCGCGGCGATGCCGACCCTGGCGCAGGCTTATGGCCTCGATTGCAAGGCGTGCCATACCGAAGTTCCGTCGCTTAATGCATACGGCCGCTTCGTGCAGCGAAGCATGTACGCCGGACTCGATCCGAGTGCGTATAAGAAAGAAATCCCATTCTGGGTTGGCGAGACTGTTGCATACGCGTCCAACGCGAGTCCGCCGACACAGGCCGGAAACACCGAAATACATGCGGTCGGCGTTTACAACGATTGGACGTTTCACGTTCAGCAGTGGATCTGGCAAGGGAATCAGCCCGGAGGGCTCGACACTGCGTGGGTCTCGTACAACCATCTTCTGAACGACCAAGCGCATCTCGTCATCGGTAAGATGCCGGGACCGGGGCCGTCGTTCTGGAGCCAGTGGAGTGACGCATCCGGATTTGCAGCACCCTCGATCACTGTCGGCGAGCACGTGCAATCGCTCGCTTCGAACCGCTGGGGCGCGAAGTTCAGCTACGGCAACAATATTGGTTATGCCGAAGCCGGTTACTACGGGAGCGGTCAGGATCTCAACGGCGCTACGCAGTGGGGCGCAAATCCCGTGAATGCTCTCGACAAAGGTTTTCAATACACGGTCGCACTTCAGCGTCCCGACAAACCGGTTTCCGTCGGTCTCGTCGGAAACAACGGAACGATCCCGCTCGCGGAAGGCGGCTACGATCGTTACTCGGCCTACGGCGGCTACATCGAGGCCGATCCTACGCCGCATTTGCCGGGCGCGCTCGTCTACTATCAAACCGGTTATGACGGCAATCCCGTTGCGACAGGGCTCGGCGCGCATAGCAGTGCGTATAGCGCAGAAGTTTACTACCCGATCTTCGGAAAGAGCGAATCGATCCTCGGCATACGCACGGAGATGACCAACGACGGATTGGGGACGATGACGCACACCAGCAATGTCGACGTAGGCTTTCGTATCATCAAGTACGTCCACGCCGATCTCGAAGCCGGCTTTGCGAACGGCAGCAATCCGGTTTGGGGCGGCTACATCTGGTACACGCAGCCGTTCGGCCACTGGTAATAGCCTACAAGACGCGAAAATAATCTGCTCGCGCCGATTGCCAGTCGCGGCAGTCACGGCACGGCGCGGGCAGCTCGCGATAGCGTCCTTCCCGATGCAGACGCCGAAGCTCGGCCAGCCTGCCGTTCCAAATCTGGGCCATTGATGCTTCGCCGACGTTTCCCGCGACAAACTGCGCATCCAAATCGACCGCACACGTGACGACGTCGCCCGTATCGGTTATCGACATGCTTTGCATTGCCCAGTAGCATGGCCAACGTTCGTCGTCGCCGAGTGTGAGATTCGGGGCGTCAACTTTTCCCGCCCAACTCACTTTCGGGCGTATCTTCACGTGAGCACCTCGCCGCGACCAATACGCGACGAAGGCGTCGCGTTCGTGGGCGTTCGCTTCCATCTCGACGAACTGAACGAAGACTTGCATCCGCGATGAGCTTTCACGGACGCGCGACAAAAGATTCTCGACATTCGAAACGACGGTCTTGAAATCTCCTCCGACGCGCACCTTGGCGTACGTCTCGGCCGTCGCCGCGTCGATGCCGATGTAGATCGCATCGAGTCCGGCACCGATCAGACGGCGTGCAGCATCATCATCGAGCAGATTTGCATTCGTATTCGTCACGACGTCCGTGAGACCACGCTCTTTGGCGTATGCGACCATGTCGAAGATCGTCGGCTTGCGTCGCTTGGCGATGAGCGGCTCTCCAAAGAAAACCATCCAGACGCGAGTGGTCGGATCGACGCGCGCGATCTCATCGATCGCCTTCGCGAATAGAGTCCACGGCATGAACCCCTTCTTGCGCGTCATCTCTTTGTGGAAACACATGCTGCAGCGCAGATTGCAGTAACTGCAGGTATCGAGCAGGACGACTCGCGGAAAGGAGACCGCTTCGGAGAGACGTCCCTGCCGTTCTTGGCCAGACCGTATGTCGCGGGTCAATGCGTCCATGCCCCGTCAGTCTGAGACCGAGTCGAGAATTTCTGGGGAATTTATTTCATGGTGCCGGCCAGGAATGCGGCAACGCGCGCGTGCGCGTCCTGGGCAGCGCCGGCATCATAGTCCAACGTGTAGTAATGATTGTGAATGTGGGTCACACCGCGATCGGCGGGATTGTCGAACGAATGCGTCGCTCCCGGATAGATGTAGTCGGATACAGGCTGTCCATTCCCGGCCAACCTTTTTACGGCCCGATCGCATGGTGTGGCACCCGTCCAATCGTCGTTCGCGCCCAAGAGCACGAGCATCGGACCAGAAAGTGCATCGCGAGGCATGAAACCGCACACCGGATAGAAGGCTATGGCTGCGCGAAAGCCGTTGCCGGCCGCATATGCCTCCGCTTCGCCCTTGTCGTCTGCGGCGAGCGCTGCGCCGCCGCCGTGCGACCATCCAATCACGCCGATTCGCGTTCCGTCGACTTCCGGTCGCGTGCGTAAATAAACGAGAGCCCCGTACGCGTCGAGTGCACGTGCGCGCTCATCCGGGTAACCACCTATTCCGCACACGCTTCCCACGCCGCGCGGCCCGAAGCTGTCAACGACGATTGCCTCGTATCCCTGACCTGCCAACCACTGCGCCCAATTGCCGACATAGGGCTGAACCCCGGCGCACGTGTGCAGCAGCACCATGGCCGGAAAAGGACCGTCGCCGCTCGGCCGATAGACCGTCGCAGTCAGTTGCCCGTGTAGAGTCTTGTCGAGACTTGGAAAGCTGACGCTGTCGGTCTGAGCCGTCGCAGTTGCGGTCGCGAGCAACACGATGACCGCCGCCTTGAGAATATTTCGAGAAAGTACCTTCATTGGTTCTTCTATGCGATATTCGACAATCGAAGCACTATGACGCAGATTCGTGAAACCATCCTAACCGCAAGTCCGCCGTCGGTCGCACTGAGCGGTCTCGAACGTTACATTGAAAGCAAGCAGCACGTGCTCAGGCTTGCCGTCCCTTTGAAGTCACTCGGACTACCCTCAGAGCTCGGTCTCACGCAGAACGTGCGCGTCAGTTTTTCTTCGCAACGCCGAGGTCCGCTTTCAACCCGGCGTCGATACGAGGGAATGTCGCTCGAGTGGGTACCTGAAGGCGGCGGACCATTCCCGGCATTTGAGGGGAACCTAATTCTTCGCCCTAATAGTGGACAGACGGAGCTCGAGCTGAAGGGCGGATACACGCCGCCGCTCGGCGAGATCGGCGCGGCCTTCGATGCCGTTGTCGGCAGTAGAATCGCTCGCGCGACGATCCGGATACTACTCGAGAACCTCAAGGCAGCTCTCGAGGAAGAATTCGCGACCTTCAAAGAGGCAACTCAACCACAGCGCTGAGGTAACCATTGTTTACGTTCGATGCTCCACTCTCGACGACGATTCGCATCGACGCGCCGAATACACGAAGAAGCGAAGGTGGAAGGCTCAGCCGTCCGCTCGCACGCGAACAGATGGGTCGCATGCAGCGGTATTGGATGGCTGCGAACTATCTATGCGTCGGCCAGATCTATCTGCGCGACAATCCCTTGCTCGCACGCCCGCTGACGCCCGAAGACATCAAGCCACGCTTGCTCGGGCACTGGGGGAC
>DATGJX010000046.1:0-28959 GCA_035294905.1 Vulcanimicrobiaceae bacterium
GGAGAAAGCCGTCGGCACGTACTTCGAGATCGGATCGCTCAGCGACAGCTTGCGCTCCTGTGCAAGCATCAAAATCGCGGCAGCCGTGAACTGCTTCGTAATGGATCCGACGTTATAAGTGGTCGTGTCGGTCGCGCGCACGTTCGGTTGCAAGCGACTCCGGCCAAAGGCCGTCGTGAGGACGATGCGGCTCCCTCGCATCACGCCGACGGAGACGCTCGCAGCTCCGGTCGCCTTCAAGTTCGCGGCTGCGGTCCTAGCGACGAACGTTGCAAACTCGTCCGCGCGCGCGACGCTCGTGGTCACCACCACGGCCAGAGCAATGGACAAAATGCACGATCTCATGTTTGGCCTTTTCGACGCGGGCTGGACGCTTGGGTGCTACCCTCGCGCTAAGCCTACAACCTATGGGAGATGCAATTCTATGAAACGGAGCGTACTTTTCGGCGCAGCGGCCTTCGCGGCGGTGTGCACCTTGCCGGCCCTCGCCGCGCAAAGCGTTTCCACCAACCCCGACACGCCCACGACGCTGAAACAAAGCACGATTGTCGGCCTCATGCTTCAGGGCGACGGGAAATCCTTCGACAACTACTATACGTTTACGGCCGGCCCCGGAGCCGTAAAAGTGCGGGTTACTTTTCGGGGAGGCCGGAATGCCGGAGACGTCGATGTCGAACTCTTGGACCAAGATGGAGCGCAGCTGTCGCCGTCACCGTGCGTCGGGACCGGCATCTGCAATGGAAACAAAATTGTTGCAAGCGGTCAAGGAGACAGCACGGTAACCGGAACGTTCCAAGTCGACGCTCAGAAAACGCTCGTCATGCACGTGCACGGATCGGACGCGATCTATCACGACGGCGTCAAGCCGAGCTATCGGATTACGCTGGGCGGCGACGTCGGCGTAGACAAAACGGCAAAGCCGCTAGACATCGTCAATCGCTGAACGTCTCAATCGGTCCGCACCTCAGTGGATGCGCGAGAGCGCTAAAGTCGCGAGGTGCGGACCGACGATTCGTGTTTTAACCGCAGCGGCTCGCATGTCGATTCCGACGTACGCATCCCCCTTCCGCGCGTACAGCACCGTGCCCATCGCTTCCCACTGCGAGTCGTCGCCGATTTTCACATCGCTCTTCGCTTGCGAGACGCCCATCAACGTGTCCGCAAGTTTCTCCCCTTCGAACTGCGCGTCGGCTCCGGTTTGCGAAGCTTCGACGAAAATGCTCTCGAGCGGCCCTTTGCCGCGGTATTCACAGCGGTTCGGCGGCACGCGATACTCGTGCAGCACAGGTACGCCTAGCGCAGCACCCACTTCGCTGGGCGTAAGCAAGCTACACGCGAAATAGCCGTCGGTTGAAGCGTCGGCTGCCGCCGGCGGATGCTTTGCTGCGCATGCGGCTAGCGCGATCGCGCAGAGTGCCGCAGTAATGCGACTGCTACCGTTCACGATGTCCTCCTCGTAAAGCGATCCAAAAACTCGCAGAGCTCGCCGTAATTGGTGAAAAAGCGGCGCTCGCCCGATTCCAGGTGCTGCACGGTTGCGCGCCACGGAGCACCATTCGCCGTTCCGGCCTCATGCCAGATGCGGATAACGAAGGCATCTTCGCGTCGCGAGTCCGTTTTCTCGTGGATCATCTGTGCAGCAGTGTACCGGCGCGGCGTCGAGCCGGCGTCCAAAACGGAGGGACAAAGCACTGCGTCGAAGCGGTGTGCCTCGGCAAAGGCACGATTGGTGGATCCGAATGCCAGCAATACACATCGGCTTACTCGGCCCACGGATTTTCACTGTTGATAGGGCCCCGTGGCGCATGGTCGCGCCTCCGCGCACCATTCCACTGCTCGGCTATCTCGTAACCGCTTCGGGTCCCACCCCGCGCGAAGTCCTTTCGGCGGCCCTTTGGCCGGATGCGGGCGAGGACGAAGCGCGAGTCAACCTGCGCCGCCACCTGCACCACCTACACAAAGCGCTGCCGCCGATGGAAACGCCGTGGGTCCGCGCTGACGGCGACGCGGTGGAGTGGAGCGGCGACGCTTTGGTCGACGTGATAGAGTTTCGGAACGCGCTCGCGCGGAACGACCAGCACGCTGCCGCTGCGTGCTATGGCGGCGATTTTCTCGAAGGCTTTTACGACGATTGGATCATCGCACACCGGGAACGGCTCACGGCCGCGTACCTTGGCGCGCTTACCGATCTTCTTGCAGAATCGCGATCGTTACGCGATCATGCTTCCGCACTCTCATACGCGCAGTGCATCTTGCAAATCGACGAATGGCGCGAAGATGTCGTTCGCGCTCTCATGGCGGTGCGCTATGAATCCGGCGATCGCGCCGGAGCGCTCGGCGCGTTCGAGCGCTTCGCACGGCGCCTCGCTGGAGAAATGCACGTCGATCCTATGCCGGAGACGATTGCATTGCGCGATGCGATCGTTCGCAGCGCTCCGATCAGCGTAGCTGCGCGGGAAGCGCCGATAAGCATCGGTTCCACGAACGCCGCAATTCCGTTCGTCGGACGAACCGAAGAACTATCACAACTGCAGACGTTGTGGTCCGCGGTTGCTCGCAACGCAGGCGGACTGGCATTCGTCTCCGGCGAGGCCGGCATCGGTAAGACGCGTATGGTTCATGAATTTGCGCTGTACGCGGAGCGCCAAGGAGCACGCGTGCTAACGGGTGGTACGTCCAATCCGGAAACGACGCCGTACGAGGCGCTCATCGAAGCGCTGCGATCCGCAGTACCGTATCTGGCACAGAGTACGCTCGATCCGTTATGGATGGGCGTCCTCGCGAGTATCGTCCCCGAATTGCAGGTGCACGTGCCGTCCGGGACTAGCATCGAGCCGATCGGGGAGCATCGCGAACGTGCGCGTCTGCTCGAAGCGATGGCGCGCACGCTCGCCGCGCTCGGCCGCACCAGACCGTTTCTGGTCGTCCTTGAAGACCTGCATTGGGCCGGCGTCGCGACGGTTCGCGCCCTCGAGTTCATTGCGCGCCGCCTTGCAGGCATACCGGGAATCATCGTGGCGACTTACAGGAATGACGAAAAGCCCCAGTGCGACGAGCTGGAGCAGATTCGCCGCAGCCTCGAGCGCGAGCACCGCGCGATTGCAATTTCTCCGGCGCGCTTGTCGCACGAACACGTCGAAACGATAGTCGAAAGCGTTGCGCAGTTCGAAAACGCGCCTCCCCATTTTGTCGACACCCTTTACCGCACAAGCGAAGGAAACCCGCTCTTCGTGGTGCATTTGCTGCGCGATTTCGCCGAGACCGGCGAATTGAACGTTCCGGCTGCGGCCGGCAATGCCGGCATCGGCACCACGATTCTTTCGCGTGTCGCACGCCTCTCCGAAGCGGCGCAACTTCTCGCCGAACACGCGGCGGTTGCGGGCCGCACGTTTTCCGTCGATTTACTGCGCGACACGACCGGATGGAATGAGGACGACCTGCTCGGCGCGCTTTCGGAGTTGATGGAGCGTCATCTGATCCGCGCTTCATTCGAACGTTCGCGCTACGAATACGCCTTCACGCACAACTTGGTCCAGCGCGGCATTTACGAACATATTCCCGCACTCGAACGTCAGCGTTTGCACCACCGTATCGCGGGGCTGTTCGAACGGGCGGAAACGCAACGCGCCGGTCTTGCGGCCGAAACCGCCCTACATTGGGATCGCGCAGGCGAGCAAGAGCGCGGAGCGCGCGCGTATTTGCGCGCCGCCGACGCAGCGATTGCCGTTTACGCCAACGAGACCGCACGGCTTCACGCGCGGCGCGTGCTGCAACTCGACGTCGATGACGCGCTCAATCATCGCGCGCTCGTGCAGCTGGCTACAGCGGACGAGCGTATCGGCGATAAAGATGCGTGGGAGCGCGATGCTCGTGCGCTGCTGAACGCGAGCCGCGAGGCCCCGCCGGATCGTCGATTCGAGGCCCTGGCCTGCGCCGTTCGCCGCTTTGACAGCGTCGGCGATAGAGAGTCGCAGCGCTCTACGCTGGACGAGATGAAGCGCATTGCGGTAGAGAGCCGCGACCGGCGCCAAATGGCTGCCGCACTGCTAGCTGAAGGCACGATGCTTTATCGCCAAGGCGTTGCAGCAGCCGCCGTAGAGCCGCTGAGCGCTGCGGTGCAGGCGAGTCAAACCGCCGGTGATGCAGAGCTGCATCTGCAGACCGAAGTCGCGCTCATCAAGTCGCTCATCGGTGCGGGCCGCATCGAAAACGCGCGCGCGGAAATTGCACGCGCGCAGGACGAGCTCGGCGAATTCGCTCCGCTGCACCACCGGCTCGCGCTCGTTCGCGTTAGCGCCGGTGTCGCTATGGTGCGCGAGGACAGCGCCGAATTGGAACGCATCGCGAAGGAACAGGCGGAACTTGCGCAGCGCGTCGGCGACGCCGAAGCGGAGGCCGATGCCTATAGGTTGTTCGGTTATGCGGCTGCCTATGACGGGCTCGACTTGGAAACGATGCTTCGGCATTGGAGCATCGCGGCACAGATGTTCGAGCGCGCAGGCGCATCGCAAGACTACGCCTTGGTACTCACCGATATGGCCGCAATTGAAGTGGAACTCGGACGCTATGCCGAGGCAGAACGCTTACTCGCGAGCGTTATGCCGCTTGCAGAGCGGATCGGCTGGTCTATCGGCACCGCCATTTGTACGCTCAACAAAGCCGAGGTACATCGATGCCGCAGCGAATTTACGCAAGCCCGCGAGCTCGCGTCGCGCGCACTGGAACTCGCACAGGCCACCGATTATACGAAGCTGCACTGCACCGCTTTGGTGTTCTCGGCGTGGGTTGAGTGTAAACTTGGAGACTTTGATGCGGGCCTTCCGCGAATGCGCGAAGGGATCGCGCTACGCCGCGGCAGCGGTGCCGAGTGGTCGCTGAGCGCGGACCTTTGTCTGTATATCGAAGCCTTGCTCCTAGCTGACCTCGTCGATGAGGCTGCAGAAGCGGCGCGAGAACTCGAGCGGATCTACGTAAACGAGCCGCAGCGGCAGCAGGCGCCGGCGAACATTTGTTGGACGCTCGCGCGCGTCCGGCGCGCAGCGGGCGACGACCTCGGATACCGCGCTTACGTCGAGCGTGCACGCACGATCTTAGAAAAACGCTGCGCGAGATTCAAAGACGAAGCAATCCGCACGGCGTTTCGCAGTCGGCCTTTCTGTCGCGAGTTGCTTGCAGCAGCGGATACTGCCGACGCTTAGATATTCGCAGCGGAGCAATGCGTGTGGGCGCAGAGCCAACGTATCACTGTATCACTCAAGTCGCGGTCGTATACTCTCGGCGTTCCTGCGGAGAATGCATCGTACGCTGCCTTTGGGCTCGGAGCGCTAAAAAGCAGATGATCCATGTTCTTTATGGAAACGAACGTCGCGCTGCCGGCATGCCTGCTACTGACGACGTCGACGATCCGTTCGTGATCGGCTTGTTCGGTGACAAAGTCCGACGTACCGTACACCGCTAGCACCGGCACGTCGATACGGGACCACTGCGAAATACCGTTTACCGCTGCGACTTGCTGCATATACGGCGGGTCGACGGGGTAAACGCCGTTATGGACTTTGCATTCCGGCTCCGATCGTTCGATAAAAGGTTCAGGCTGCTTCAACAAGAGCAAGCGCACTAAACATGCTTGTTTACCGATGAGCGCTGCATCGACGTCAGCCGGCGCTTCACCCGTCAGTTCCAGTTGCCGGCGCGTGTTGCGCAGTTCGTATTCGGGCCAGTTCCGGCCGACGGCCTCGGCGACGACGACGCCCGCGACGGGCTGAGCGTTTGCGAGCAAGGGCGCTTCAATGCTGCCGATGCTGTGTCCGAACAGGTAAATGCGCGATGCATCGACGTGCGGATCGTTGCGTAACACCTGCAATGCGGCAACGTAAGCGCGCAGTTCGGCCTGAAAATCGACGCTCTTACATGGCGGCCCTTCACTATCTCCTACGCCGCTCTTTTCGACGCGCATCGTAACGAAGCCGGCGCGGCTCACATCGTGCGAAAGATTCATGTACGGATCTTGCGCGTTTGCTGCAACGTCGACCGAATAACAGCCGATTCCGCCCATGAGCAGCATCGCGGGAAGCTTCCCGGAGAGGGTCGCCGGCGTGGTGATTAGCGTGCGGCGTAACGTGCCGTCCACGGAAATGGCGCCGTAGTTGGTCGTAAGTCCCGCAGCATGTTCGTCGGCGGGGGCACCAAGAACAGCCTCGTACGGACGCTCGACGCCGCCCCGCAGCACGTTCAACGCGACGCGATCGCCCGCGTGATAACGATGGATTTGCGCCAAAAACGCTGCAGCGTCCGGAGTCGGAACACGCTCGAGCGCAACGATGACGTCTCCCGCTCGAATCCCTGCGGCGGCTGCGGCTGTGCCGTCGAAAACATGCGACACCCAGGCGCCTCGCGTGCCGTTGCCCAAAACTGCGCCGAAGACTCCGTGCCGCGGCAGTGCCGGTACGGTTGCGCTTGGCGGCGCATCCTGAGCCTGCGCATCGCGAGTCTGCCAAACCCTCAGCGTGTGCGCCTTCGAATCGAAAATCGTGTCAAAGTGCCGAAGAATTCCGTCGCCGACACTGCCGAGTTGTTCGGCTGTGGAAAACACCCCCGCGTTTCCGAGCGGCGCGCGAGTTACGACGTGAGGCAAATGAAAACCGAAAACGTCGATCGCGCTCTCGAAGACGTCGCCTCGGATCGGTCCGCCGATACCGTACCCGGTAACGATATTCCGTCTGCGCATCTTCAAAGCATAGAAGCCGTTCGCAGCCGCAAATCGCTGAAAGACGGTAAATGCGGAACGATCGCCCGTGTCGACGATTGCATCTCCGTGAACGCCGTCGATAGCGGCGTTCACGACTATGAGTCCATCCTGAACGGCAAACGGGACGAGTTGCGCATGCAGAGGCGCCTGAACCCGCGTTGACGAGATCGTGATCGTGCGACTATCCATGTCGATACCGGTATAGCGGGCGGTTATCGCGTCATACCCAATGATGCCATCGAGACGCGGAAACCGGAACACCTTGCGGATCGTATCGAGGTTCATGACCAGCACCGGGAGCTTTCCTGTGCTGTAGCCGCCCAGGCGAAGCGTGCGAATTGCAGACTGATACGATTTTGCCCGTCCCGCGCCCGCACCGCCAATAGCCGGGCCCGGTGTCAATCGAAGGTGTAAACGCGCTGCGGCCTGCGGCGTCAACGCGACGCCGTTCGTCCCCGTGTCGAGAATCATTGCGAACCCAGGTTTGCCGTTGACGCCGGCCGCCATGACGATGCGGTTGTCGATCAGTTGAAACGGAATACGCGCGTGGATTGCGACCGCCAGAATTACGTCAAGCATTGGCTCTTTGCGATAAACTGCGTTTTTGCGACGCTGGAATACCTTCGGCAAAGTGCGACCACGCGCGGTCTTATCGTAGCCGACGCAATCGGATGCGTGCGCGCGACGCCGTGTCCGGCAAGCGTTACAACGGAAATTGCGGCAAATATGCCGACCGCGAAAATCGCGAGGACGTCGCGTCGCGTAGCGAACGCCTTCAGGAGAACGTCGGTCGCCACGGCAGGCGTCAGCGGCAGTTCGAGCAGCAGCGCCTGAAACTCACGCCCGTACCGTGCGCGCCACGAGCGCGAGTAGAGATTCGTCAACAGCGCAGCTTGCCGGGTGGTCATAGAGAAGCTAGCGCGCTCAGCGCATGCCGGTACTGCTGAATCGAATGCAGGGCTTCCTCAAACGTCCGCTTGCCGGCGGGCGTAATGCGATACGGCTGGCGTCCGCGCTCACCTTGCCCTAAGGGTTTGATCAGGCCGTCGCGCTCCAACCGCGAGATGATGCCGTACAAGGTGCCGGGACCAAGACGCCGGCCGGTGTGACGCTCGATTTCCACCAGAATCGCGTACCCGTGCTTCGGACCGGCGCTCAGTGATGCCAAGACGAGCAGGTTGGGCTCCCCGAAACTATTACGCGGCACGTAATATATCGTATCACGTAATGTCACGAAGAGCAATCAAGGGCTATTCATGCACTGCGCGCATCCCGGCGCGAATGTCGTCGACTGAGGGAGCGCCTTCGGTTTGCCCGCCGGTGTTGTACGTTCGGCACATCAAACCATAAGCGGATCGCAGATGCGCATCGGACTCGACGTCATTGCCGTTCACGCGAACGGACGGCGAACCGAGAAAGCGCATTGCTTGTGCCGCTTCAATCGTCGGCACGTCGATGTGCGCGATTTCCGCCGCTAGCCCTTCCGCCTCGAGTGCTTTCACGACCCGCTCTCGCGCGAGAGTTGCATTCGGGCAGTCTTCGAACGTCAGAATCTCGATATG
Organism: Vulcanimicrobiaceae bacterium; assembly: GCA_035294905.1. GTDB lineage: Bacteria > Vulcanimicrobiota > Vulcanimicrobiia > Vulcanimicrobiales > Vulcanimicrobiaceae > DATGJX01. Next base: position 8,311 of record DATGJX010000046.1, read on the forward strand.
GATCGGCTTCACGCACGCAAGAGTCGATCGACGCGGGATCGCAATACGACGGGGTCGAGCCGAGGCGCGTTCGTTACTCCGCCCAATTGATGCATCCAAAAATTCGGTTTCGGGGGACTCTGACCGACCCAGCGAACGCCGCGAGCAAACAGCAAATAAACGTCCCAAGCAGGCCCCGGCGTGGGAAGCAGTTGTTCGTATGCACGTCCCAAGACTTCGCCTTGATCCCAATACTGCCGTACCCGTGCGTCGGTAACGAGCGTCATTCCGCCTGGTACGTTCCAGCGCTGCGCACCGAGTTCGGGAACCCAGACGGTAAAGCCGGCGAGATCTCGGCTTGATTCATGCGCGAGAACGACATTTTGAACTTCGGAAGACCCCCGAAGACAAAATCCTCAAGTCGGGCTGACCAGCATCAGAATGCGCACTTTATCGACATCCTGATTGAAAGCCGATCTTAACGGCTCGCCATTACTTGCGATGTCTTGAAAGTGCTGCGGCGCGCTACTGCGATGGGCGCAGCCGGTGAAGAGTACACCGGCGCCGGCGAGCAAGAACGAACGACGTTGCATGGTCACTCACTCGTGAAGGAGGCCGTAAACCGCGTACGCTGCGGAGAAGCACCAAAAGCACGCAGCAATCCATACGATGCATCTCGCGGCGCGCACGCCCAAGGACACGGTTTTGCCGGCAGAGGTTTGGGTGCAGGCGAAAGTCCAATACACCTGTCGAAAGCTGAACGCTAAGAGCGCCGCGGAAAACCCGAGCAGCCACGGAGTGTATGGACGCAGGCCGGACACCGCTGCGAGCCCGCTTGCGCCGAGAATCGAAACGAAAACCGGTGCGAGAGCGGACCCGACGCAACACGCGCCCGCTACTGCCGCCGTAAACCCCGCTGCGCCTCCTACGGTCGCCGCGCCGATCGCGGGCAACTCGTTCGAGTGCCTCACCGTTCAGGTATCCTCACGCATGTGGCGATACGCTGCGCGTTGTCCGCAACGATGCGCCGCGTCAGATCCAGAAGCTTGCGCACGCGCTCGTCGGCCACTTCATATATCACCGAACGCCCGCGCCGTTCCGTCGTGACATAACCGCACCACTTTAAACATGCCAAGTGATTGCTCACACGATTCTGCGCCATATTGAGATGAGCGACGATTTCGTTGACGGAGCGTGGGCCTTCGAGGAGATAGCGCACGATGCGCAATCTCGTCGGATCGCTCAGACCTCGGACGAACTTTGCCTGAAGCTCGTCTGCCGGGTCTTCTTGCGGGACCCGAGCTGCCTTGGTGCCGGCCATACCCTACATAATATCAGGATATCCTGATATGTCAACGCATTAGCACCGAAAATGTCGGCAAATGCGCGTCGAGCCTTACTAATTCTGGGTCCCCGCGTGCAGAACGTATTTCACGATGAAGCGGTTTAGCGTTTGCGTCGCGGCAGGCGTTCCGAATGTGAGATACAGATCGTTCCCGCTTGCGAACCTGCTGTGATAACTCACCCCGAGGTTCACGCCGGGAACAGTGGTCAATCCGTCGACGAAACCGCTAATCGATCGCAACTCGAGCGCGATGTTTGAGTCCGGCCCCAAATTGTCGCCCAGCGAGATGAGTCGCAGCCACTGAGAATTCAGCGCGCCGTTCGAAATCGTTCGTCCGTCCGTGCCCGCATATTCCGCCGCTATCGAAAACTTGCTTCCGAGCGAACGCGAGCCCGAAAGCGAGTATTGCTGCAGAAACGTCCCGCCGAACGGGCCTTCAGCGTATGATAAATCCGTCGGCGATTGCGAGCCGTCACGGTATCCGAGCTTCACGCTCAGTTGGTCGAACTTATCCGTCTGTCCGCAATAATAATCCGGAAATCCGGTGTAGGCCGTGCGCACGAGCGCGGGATCGTCGCATCCCAAAGCTCCCGGCGCGCTCGTCGTGTAACTGCGAAGGTCGCCGTTTCGCTGACTGATTGAAACGCTCAGCTGATTTCTGAGCGTCGTGTTGAGCAAAGCGACGGCGTCGCTTTGGTGGACTGCTCCGGACTCATCCAGGAAGCGATCGGCCCCGACGTTCAGCGAATAGTTCTTGAAGGTGCGCGAACTGCCGGAAAAGTTGAAATCGTAGACGAGCCCGCGCACGTCCGAGATCGCCGTAAACCCATCGACGGGATTGTAATTCGGCGTCACGTTTCCGTAGTCGACGAAAGCGACATAGTTCGGTTTCGTGAAGCCTTGCCAGACGTTCAGCGAGCGCCCGTAGCCGGGATCGGCGACGTACGTGCCGCTTTCGAATGCCTCGTCCACACCGCCGTTCCATCCGCTGTGAATGTTTTTGAAGTCCGTTCCGGTCTCGGCGGCGACGTCGTCACCGGCAATACTGTGGTGCGCAACCACGCCGTCACTCCAATAGGAGAAACTCTGATCCGCGAGCGTGTGCATGTAACCGTAGGCGACGTCGTCAAACACGTTGCCCGTCGTTTCGTCGTAGCCGCGAAACGAAAGAAGCCCGAACGATTGATAGCCGTACGATCCCTCAACTTTCATTCCTCGATCGAACGGCCCGATGGCCGGCGAATAAAAAATTTGATTGTTCGGTTGAAGGACGCCGTTCGAAGGCGAATTGGGATACAAGAAGCTCGCGCCCTGCGCAAAAAACGGACGGTACTCGAGGAGAGGCCGCTTGAACTCCTGCGGCGCTATCGTCTGTTGGTCCACCTCCACGTTGGAGAAATCGGGATTGATCGTGGCAACGAAGTGGATCGTGTCCGTCAGCGCATAACTGAGGTCGACCCCGGTCAAACGCGCAGGTTCTTGCGCAAACGTTCCATTTGCCTGAGCGAAGAGTTTGCGATCGGAACCCGCGCTGCCGAGCGCGTACACGTCGGCTCGCGCGCGATCGCGAAAACCGTTGCTTGCGAGGCGACTCAGCCGGATTCCGGACAGGCGAGGCCAGAACTGCGCGTCGCTAAAGACGGGCCACGCGGGAACTGCCGCATCCTGCATCGTCCCGTCAAATGCCCACGTATAATGCTCGCCGGTAGCCGCGACACCACGGACAAAATTGAATCGCCACGTTTGCGTCGCCGCGCCGCTGCGATGAAGAACGTCGAGCGGGATCGCCATCATCGCTGTCCACGAGCCATTCTCGAGTCGAGCTGCCGAAGACCATACAGGATTATATCTGGTGCTTTCGCTCGCCTGTTGGTAACGCGTCCCGCGCGGCGTCGTTTCGAAATAATACACCGTCGAGCCGTTGCCGCTCGTGTCGATGCCGATACCGACGAAGTCATCGAGTCCGAATCCCACGTTGTTCGTCGTCTGATTTGCGGTTATCGGGACTTTCGGCTGCTGCGCTTTGAACGCGACGTAGAGATTTCGCGCGTCGTACAGCACGTATGCGGCGGTTTCGAACGGCGCCGGCGATCGCGTCGTCAAATCCGCAAACGGGTCCTTGCCGTCGGTAATCCGGCCGCGGCCCCAATCGGCGTCGGAAAGCGAAGGATCCAGCGCAATGGAATGCTGGGCCATTGCGGCGGCATAGACGCCCGAATAGACAACTGCTGCTCGCGCAGCGGGCATACCCACGCACATTGCGACAAGCGGGCAGAGGGCGAGAAGTATCCGTCTCATCGCCCGTATCGTAAGATTGGCTAATGGGCTCGGCAACGGCCCCGTGACAAAAGGGACGTTTGCCGGGATTATTCGCCGGGATTACGGCGCAAAGAGCGCCGACACGTTTTCGTGAAACGTACGGCTGGAATTCAAACGCGTTCCGTCCTCCATGACGACCACGTACTCGCCGTGCGTCCAGGGCTGCAATTCACGTACGAGCGCGTTGTTCACCGCGAAGGAACGGTGGATTCGGGTGAAGCCGAATTCACGCACGCGATTACAGAATGTGGCCATCGTCGCGCGCAACTTCAGCGTCGTCGAGCGCAAGTGCAGCGTGAGGTTGTTCCCGGACGCCTCGATCCAAACGATCTCCGCGGGCGCGAGTGAGACGGCGCGCCCGTCGGTCTGGCGCAGCGTGAGGCGTCGACCTGGAACCGCCGTGAGCCGCTCGCGCGCTTTGCCGAGCGCTTTGGCAAAGCGCGACGCCGTAAACGGTTTGAGCAGATAATCGGCCGCGTCGACGTCAAACGCGTCGACACCGAAGGTGCTATGCGCCGTGACGAATACGACGGCGGGCCTGAGGCGGCCAAGGTTCCCGGTGCGCAGCATTTCGATGGGCGAGCCGCCGGGCATCTGAATGTCAAGGAATACGATGTCGGGAGCTAAACGCTCGATTTGCTGCCGGGCATCTTCGGTCGTCTCGCACTCGCCGACGATCTCGAGGTCGTCGTAGCGCTGGATCAGCAGTCGCAAGCGCATTCGCGCGCTCTGTTCGTCGTCTACAATCAGGACGCGCGTCATAGCATTGGTGCCGCCGTCGGAATCGCCAACGTAAGACGGGTTCCCGAAGAATCGCCCGGCGCGATGGAAAGCTTCGCGTGCCGGCCATACAGCTCGGCGAGCCTGGCTCGCGTGTTGCCGATGCCGACACCTTCCTGCAGCGTGAGCATGTCCGGCGCCGTTCCGTCGTCGCTCACGTCGATGCAGAGCTTGTCACTTTCCAGACGGCACGATACCTCGACGGTAATTCCGGCGGACGTCTTGTCCAAGCCGTGGACGAGTGCATTTTCGACCAAGGGCTGCAGCGTAAACGTCGGAATGAGAATTTCGAGCGCTCGCGGCTCGGCCGAAATGGACACGTTGAGCCGGTCGCCGTACCGCAACTTCATGATGAGCGCATACCGGTCGAGCAGATTCAGTTCTTCTCGGAGCGGGACCATCGGCCGGTTCGATTTGTCCGTCGCCGTTCGAAGAAGCGCCGCGAGCGCGGCAATCATCGCCTCGGCGGCGCCGACGTCGGTGTGCATGAGTGCGCCGACGGCATTGAGCGTGTTGAAAATAAAGTGCGGATGCAGCTGCCGCTGGAGCGCTTCCACGCGAAGTTTCGTCAAATCCGCCTCGAGGCGCAGCGCGCGCGCCGCGCGTTCGTTCGCAATCCGCACTTGCGTTACCGCGACCACGATTGTGAACACGACCGAGTAGGTGAGGAACGTGAAGACACCTTCTCCAAGAGCAGTCTTAAGCGTGAACTGCGCGTTCAGAAGTGAATTGGCGACCAAGACGAGCAGCGGCAGACCGATGGCGCAGACCGCTATCAGAGATGCGACGTAAACCGCGAGCGTGAGAATCGTCGGCCGCCGCGACGGCGGAAACGCGTACGCGACATAAACGAGTACGGGCGTCAATAGCCCGAGCGTGTACATCTCGACGAATGTAAGGATGTAGTCGGAGGCCGGCGCGGGCGGACGCCCATCGAACATCCGCTCGACATTGACCCAAGCCCGTACTAAAACCGCAAATGCCGTCCACGCGGCTAAGGAGATGAAAAACCAGCTCCTGACGGCGGCCATGATGGAAATCCGTACGTGAAGCGCGGCATAAAGCCTTCTCACCAAATTCTTCTTGAAGTTGCGCGGGCGATCCGGTATTCTCGCGGCGATGCAGTGTTTGAGAGCGGTTATCGCCTGCGCGATCATCGCATCGCTCGGATGCACTTTGACCGGTAAGGCACAAACGGTCATGCCCGCCCAAGGCGTGATTCGAATTCCGCTGACGGTTCTGCACAATGCCCGTTTTGACGTCTACAAAGCGAACGTCAGCGTCGGAATAGGCAATCTGAATCCGATGCCGATGGGGTTTGACACGGGGTCGGCAGGGCTGCACGTATTTGCCGCTGCCAAGCTGGATCGGCCGGGAAGCGGGGTAACGTGCTCGAACACACCAGTCACCTTCACGGTCGGCAATCCCGGAAGAGTAACGTATACCGGAGTAATGTGTTCCGCGCCGCTGCATTTCCAAGGCTTTACGACGCCGGAGCCGGTGCCGATCGCGTACCTCTCGTCGGCTGCGTGTGCGCGCACCAATCCCGGTTGCAAAATACCTGACGTCGCGAGTGCGAGAGCGCACGGCGGCACGTACGGCGTTTTCGGTGCAGGTATCACGGGCGCGATGCCCGTGACGAACCCGATACTCACTTTGCCGCCGCCCTACGGTTCCATCTTCAGCATCGCGCTCTCGCACGAGCGCGGTGAGTTGACGTTAGGCGCACAAGAACCGGCGGGCGCCGTGCCGTTTTCGCTGTCGCCGGGCACGCGTAGTGGGGTGAAGTGGCAATTTGCGCAAACGTGCCTGTACGTCAACGGAAACCCGACGAATACGTGCCTCGCAGTATCGTTCGACACGGGAAACGGCGTGCCGTGGATTCGTGACGCGAATGCGAGCGCTATTCCGCAATCGAACGGTTTGGTTATTCCGTCGACACGTATCGGGTTCGGGCCGCTAGGAGCGAGTCGTGAGGCAACGGACGTCGTCGCGGGAACGTCGTTCGCAAACCGGATCAAGGTCGAGAGTACGACCGGAGCTCCCTTGACCAACACCGGTATCGCGGCATTTTTTGGGCACGTCGTCACGTACGACAACGTGCACGGTACGATCTCCGTAGCCCCGCAATGATGAGAATCCCGGTGAGTGCCACCAGCACCGAGAGCGCCGCAGCAATAAACGGGGCGACGAATGCCAGTACGGCCACTCCTGCGGCAGCCACGTCTTCGAAAAGGCTAATGAAGGGATTGGCGATACCGGCCGTGGTCGCTGTGGACGCAACACGCACCGAAGAGGAAGCAGCGTGAATGCCGAGCGCGTTCAGGGCGCCGACCACCATCAACCCGATCAGAACATCGTGGTTCTGCGGATGCGCCACGCCGCCGACGAGAATCGCTGCCGCCGCCGGCTTTGTGGCTACTTGCACGAAATGCAAGGCATGATCGAGCAGAGGAACCTTGTCGGCAAGTATCTCGACGAGCGCCAGGCCGACGAGAATCAGCGTCACGGTCGTCGAGCCGAGCCAACCGAACGGCGCAGCCGGGTGAATCAACCCCAGATGCGCCGCAATTGAAACGAGCGCGAGCGGAAGCAATGCTCGAATGCCCGTGCTCGTCGTGAGCGCGTAGGCTAGGGCATATTGCGCCGCACTATCCATCACTACGCATGTGTTTTACATCGGCGGCTTGATATCCGCGACGCTATTGTATTGCGAAAAGGTCCAAACGCTGCCGTCCGCGTCGGCGTAACGGACCGGCAGATTATTCGCGCCGACGAACAGGTCGAACGTGTTGCCGTTTTGTTTGTTGACGATGTGATACTGGCGTGCCGGCACGCCGCCTGCGCTCGTCATGCCCTTATCCGTTACTTTGTATTCTTTTCTGATATCGCTGCCCTCGAGATTCAGCGTGCGGAAGTGCTGCATCATCGTGGTGGCCGTCGGCATCGGCGGCCGCTGCATCCACTTTCCTCCCATGCTCATCCATGCCTGCTGACCGATAGCGATCATTTGTATGCCGTCGGACATCGTCCAATGCATTTTGTCGGGGTTGACCATGTCGAGCGATCCGGACATTCGCGTCCTCGTGACGTCAATGTGAACGGAACTCACATTTTGGAATGCCTTTTTCACCGCTGCAAGATCGTCCGCCGGATCGGCGGATGCGGGGTGCGCCGCGAAAGAAACGACTAAGACGGCGATAACGGCAAGAAGCCAAAAGAATGTTTTACGCATGTGATACTCCTACTGATGCGCGATGACGTGCATCACGGCGATAGATGATAGAGAACGGTGCGAGCGAGACTTTCCGACGTTGCCAGCGCCGGAGAATGCGAACCGAGCACGAGCAGTTGGAATGCCATATCGGCCTTGAGAACGGTGAGCTTGCCGTCTTTCCATGCCGCCTTGTCTCCGAGCCCTGAAAGAATTTGGGCATCGGTGAATGCTGACGACATCGCCGGCGGCAAGTTCGGCACGCCCGGAATGCCCATCACCGACTGCACGACGTGCAGACAGCTCAAACCGTGGCAGCCTTGCGCCGCTTGGACCGGCTGCAGCGTGAGCAACACGCTTCGCGCGGGTGTGCCCGCGTGCGAGGCAACTGCCCACGCGCATTCGTTCGCCGACGGGTGTTGTGCGGTGCCGAGCGATCCGACGCCGACTCCTAACGCGGATGCAACGTCAGGCGCACCGAGCATCGCGCAGGGATCGACTTTCAAATTCGAACCGCTGCTCTGCGGCGCTTGCGCCGATGCCACTTGTTGCGACTGAGTTGCGGATTGCGCTGCCGGCGCAGGTTGCGTCATCGCTGCGGGTTGTGCGGGCGTGGGAGTGTTCAGCTCTTCCAGGCCGGGCGCCATCGTCACGGTTCCCCCGCACAGCAAGCTGATGCGGAAGTTTGCGGGCATGCGATACCGTGGCACAGGAATCGTCAATTTGATCTTCTTCTGCGTGTCCGTGTCGAAAGTGACCAGCAGACGCACCGGCGGATCGGCTGCATTGAAGAGGCCGCCGCTGATGAGCTGTTCGAACGTGTACGGCACGCCGGGAAGGAACGGAATGTTTCGCTGTCCGAGCCCGAAGCCGCCGACGACGTTCGCGGATGAAATGTTGCTGCCGCTCTTCATCGCGAGGAACTCATCACTGACGCTCGTTGGCGACACGTGATTCCCCTCATCGAAACCCCGGGGCTGCACCTTGTAGGGCAGGATGTTGACCCACTCTTGTCTGACGTGCCAGCCGAATTGATTTCTCGCCGTCGTTCCCACCGGAAACGGCGTAACGGCGAGCACTCGCATCTTCCAAACGCCGTTGGACATCCACTGATTCATGCAGCCGTTAACCGCATTCAACTGCGTCGAGCCTCCCTGCGCTTGTGCGGCAGCGCCGCTTGCCACGCAGCCGAGGTTGTAATGGAAGTTGTACTGCCGGCTCGAGAAATGCGGCTTGTTCGACGTCGAAACGACCTTGTTGTCAAACGTGACGTCGAGACCCTTGGGTTTGTCGTTCGGATCGACTCGCATGTTCGGGCCGTAGAACACCGCCGTGTAGTTGTTTTCGCCCGACGGCGCTATCGCGTTGAACGTGAGCGCTTGAATGTTGTGTTCTTCTACTTCGAGATCCGAATTCGACAGGTGCAAGTACATGTCTTTAAGCGCCGAATCTGCCGGAGCCAGTTCGCCCGACGTCCCGTTGCGCCACACTTGGGTGACTCGCCACCCCGTTTGAGCAGCGCCGTCCATTATCGGTTCGACCTTGGTGATCTTGGCGCGCCAAACACCATTGAAGAGCCATTGGTTCAAGCAGCCCGTACGGGCATTGCTTTGCGCCGAAGCTGCCGTCGGGGGAACTATGGCAGCGACCGCCAGCACAGCGGCCAGAAAAGAAGCCAAAAACCGTAGCATATCGCTACCTCCTGAGCATCACCCTGAGAAGTGATGATCGGAGCGTAGCACCGGCCTGTCGCGGCAGCGTCCCCGAAACGGACTATTCAGCCCAGACGCCGGTTTGAGCGTCTAGAACGCCGCGAACAGCCGCCAGCTCGCCAAACGACCGACGCGATCGCTCGTCTGCCATGGCGGCAAGCTGTGACCGGACGTGATCGTGTGCACGGCGCAGTGCTTCACCGGCCTTGCGGTCATTACCGCGCTCGTGATAAACGCGCGCCGCCGCCCAGAAGCAGTAGTGCGGCCAAACCGTGTTTTCGCCGGACGCATCGGCGCGCTGCATGATGTCGTCCGCGGTTGCAAGCGCGCCGGAGTCGCCGGCCTTCAGCTGCGCGAGCGCAAGGTCGCCAAGTTCTTCGAAGGTCGCTGAACGCTGCAGCCGCTCGCGTATCGCAATCGCTTCCTTCATATGCGCGAGCGCTGCATCCAAGTCGCCGAGTTCACGTTCGGCGTTTCCAAGATTTGCGAGCGCTCCGGCTTCGATAACCGAGTTGGCAATGTCGCGAGCGGCCGAAAGCGCACGCGTCCCGATCTCTTTTGCCTCTTGCGGCGCTTGCTGCAGCAAACGAACCATACTGAGATTCGTGAGCGACGCCGCCCGGCCGCGCGTGTCGTCGAACGCTTCGAATATTTCAAGCGCCGCAGTCAACGAGGATCGCGCTTCCTCCAGCAGCCCCAGTTGCATTTGGCTGCCCGTCTGATTGAACAGCAAATACGCAAGCTGCAGCCGGTTGCCTATCGCGCGATAGATGCTTGCCGCTGCGGCGAACTCCGCTGCGGCTTCTTCGAAGCGCATCTGAAACGAAAGGGCGGATGCGACTCGCGTTCCCGCCTCAGCCTCGCCCTCGCGGTCGCCGATTTCGCGATAACGCGCGTGCGCCTCTTGCGCATCCGTCAATGCGCGCGCAAAATCGCGGCGCATGATCGCAATTCCCGCGGACGTCATCGCAACGCGTGCGATCAGCGATGGATCCTTCGTGCTTTCCGCTCGAATGCGCGCTTCATCCAACGCCGCTGCGGCTGCGGAAGCGTTGCCGCGGTTCACCGCGATCTCCGATACCAGGCACAACGCGTCGACTTCGCCGGACGCATCGAGACGCTCGCGATCGATGTCGACCGCCGCTTGCGCAGCGGCTGCGGCTTCCGCGTAGTGGCTGCGCAGCAGCAAATTTCGCGCCGAAGCACGGTGCGCCGCAGCTTGGCGCGAAAGATTGTTGTCCGCGCGCGCGTGCTGTGAAAAGTACTCCAAGTACCGAGCCTCTTCGGCGAGCTCGCCGAGCGCTCGTGCCCATTGCGCGCGCCGCCACACCACGTCCATGCGGCTGTCCTCGTCTCGCGCGAGCCGCTCGAGCGCTTCGATATCCGTGCGCTGCGCCTCGCGGTCGCCAAGGCGCCCCAAGATCCGTTCGCGCAAGCCGAGCAGCGCGCGCCGTTGCTCCGAATCGGCCGCAAGGTCCAGCCCACGCGTTGCGCTCGCCAGTGCCTCCTGATTTGCGAAAATGGCGAAACTGCGCTGTGCCGTAACGAGGTAATACCTCGCCGCGTTTTCGGCATCGCCGGCTTTGTCGTAGTGATACGCGAGAGTGCCGGCGATGTCGTCGCGATCGCTCGAAAGCCGCTCGATCGTCGCTGCAACGCGGCGATGCCACAGTGCGCGCCTCGGCGGTTGGATCTGCTCGTAGATCGTTGAAGCGATGAGCTGGTGACTGAACGCAAATGCGAAATGCACGCGGCCGACCTCGCGCACCAGATTCCGCCCAAGCAGCTCGCCCAAAGCATCGAGGACGGCGTCTTCGGGCAATCCCGAAACTTCGTGCAAGAGGTCTGCGTCGAACGTCGCACCCACGACGCTGGCAATCTCGCCGATCCGTCGCGCGCTTTCGGATGCGCGGCCCGTGCGAACCTCGATCATCGCGCGCAAAAAACGCGACGAGGCTTCACGAATTCCGGTTTCGGCGCTCTCGCGAAGCAGCTCGACGGCGAAAAGCGGATTTCCGGCGCTGACGGCGTGCACGTGCGCACCGATCGCGTCGGCATCTTGGGCCAAATCCGGCATGCTGCGAGCCAGCGTACAAATATCCGGACTCGTAAGTCCGCCGAGCGAGAGATGTCCCGCGACGTTTTCCAATTGAAGTTTGCGGCGCAGCGGCTGAACCGCTCGCGCGGTCTCTCCGCCTTCGTTCCGGTACGTCGCGAGAATCAGCGCAGGGCACGCTGCGACGCGGCGGGCCAAATACTCGAGCGCAGAGAGCGTTGCTTCGCCCGCCCAATGCAAGTCTTCCAAGATCAGCAGCAACGGACGCTGCCGCGAAAGCCCTTGCACGACGGCCGTCAGGCCTTCTAAAAGACGCGAGCGCTCGCGGGCTGCATCGATTGCCGGCAATGCCGGAAGGTCGCTCCGGCGCAGCGCGAGCTCCGGCAGAATCGCCGCTACTGCAGCGAGCCAAATCGGACCGACGTCGACTTGCGTCAAAAGCGGCAGCGCGTCGCGAAGTGCCTCGACGATTCCTTGATACGGTAATTGTTCCGGCGAAGACGTCGTGCCGCGCAGGACGCGTCCGCCTTGCGTACTGGCAAAAAGCGCCACTTCGTTCGCCAAACGCGTTTTGCCGATTCCCGCTTCGCCGCCGATCATGACGACTTTGCCGTGGCCTTGCGCGGCCGATTTCCAAGCGTCGTCGAGCTGCTGCAATTCGCCCGCGCGTCCGACGAACGGCAGCACGTTCGCAGGCGGTCCGGCGTCGACCGCGGTGTGCGAAGCGGCGTCGGGCAACGCGCCGCCACGCAACATCAAGGCTCGCAGCGCGAGCGTTTCCGGCATGAGTTCGACGTTCATCTCATCCGCAAGGCGCTGCGCGAAGACGTCAATCTCGCGCAGTGCGCCGGCGCGATCGCCGCCTTCGTAGCGAATCGAGGCGAGTTGCCGAAGCACGTCCTCGCGCCATTGGTCGGTAGCGAGCACGCGCTCCGCATAGCTCGTTGCGAGCGCGAAATCGCGCCGGCTGCGCGCCCGCAAAAGCAGCCGCTCGAGCGTGCCGATGTAGTGCTGCCGGAAACGCTCGCGTATCGGCGTAATCCAGTCATCGTAGACGGCAAGCGCGAGATCGCCGTCGTACAACTCCGCGGCCTTTGCCCAGCGTGATTCATCGGCCAGGCAATGTTCGAACTCGTCGACGTCGACCCAAACGCCGGCCTGACCGTTCCATGAAATCGTCTCCTCTTCAGAAACGACGTACGGCACGGACGACGGCGGCAGCGCGATCGTCAGATGGTGCAGATGGCGGCGCAATTTCCCGCGCGCCTCCGCTTCGCCGTCATCGGGCCAAAGCGTAAATGCTACGAGATCGCGCGTAAGATGCGCGCCGCGATGCAACAACAGAAACGCAAGCAAGACGAGTGCGCGCGGACGGCTGTGAAACGCGTAGGGCTCACCGTTGTACGCGAATCGCGGCTGGCCGAGCAGGTGGATCCGAAGTCCGGGTCCGGCGGGATCGTCCATAAACGCTCCGGCGAGCGAAAGCTCGTTGAGTGCTACGCAGCGGTCCGGCCGCGGCCCTTGCGACTTTTGGACCTGGTGAGGCTCTGGTTCAGCGCATGCGCCGCAGCCACTGCCGAAAAGCGGGATCGGATCGCAAGGCGTCCAGCCGCGCGTCGCCGGCGAACAATTTCCGGGTCGGTCCATCGAGCCGGGAAAGCCAGGCAAACGCAACGGCGTACTCATGCTGTCCCGAAAGCGCGGCGGCTAGCGAAACGATTGCGGACGGGTCCTCCACGCCCCCGCGTTTGCGTACAGTTTGCTCGGCCCGCGTCAGATGCGAGACCGCATGAAGAGAATCGCGATCTTCGCTGTCAAAGTAGCTGAGGAGTCCCTGAACCGCGACGTCGTTCGGGTGCCCGCGCGCAAGCGCCATCAGCAGTTGCTTCGCACTTGCGCGGTCGTGCCTGCCCTCTGCCAAAGCGAGCGTGAATTGCGCTCCAAAGTCGGCGGGACTCTGCGCCAAAGATTGCTCGGCATACGCCCGTGCCCGCGCGTAATCGCGTTGCAGATACGCCAGGAGCGCCAAATCGTCGCCGGCCTGCGTCCATGACGTGTTGAGCGCGAGCGCGTCTAGAAACTGCCCTTGTGCTGCACCGACGCGCGCCTCTCCCATCAAGAGTTCGCCGTACCACGTGTGCGCTTCCGTCAACTGCGGATCGAGTTCGACGGCGCGTTTCAGTTCGCGCTCGGCAATCGACGGATCGCCGAAAACCGCATTCGCCTGTCCGAGAGCCGCATGCGCGTCCGCGGAAGAATCATCTAGGGCCACCGCTTTGCGCGCGGCTTGAAATGCGCGCCGCGCATCGACCACCATTTGCGGCGATCCGATGCGCCGTATGGCAAGACTCAAATAGGCATCGGCCAAACCGGCGTAGCCCAACGCATTGTTCGGCGCTTCGCCGATTGCGCGCTCAAAATAGGCGATCGCCTTGCGGTTGTCGGCAACGCTCTTCGCGTTGCTCCAATAGTAGTAGCCCAACGCGTACGACTGCGGAACGGGCGGGGCGCGGTGCGATGTCCGCCACCAAACGATGCCCAATGCGGCCACGAGCACGAGCACAATGAAACGAGCCGCAACCTTCCACGGCTTTTGCTGCGGCCGGACCGTTACCGGTTGCCCGCCGGTGATGAGTAGGCGGTACCCGCGGCGAGGAATCGTTTCGATGCGCACCCAGGGATCCCAGTCGCGCAAAACGCGACGGAGCTGGTAGATGCTTTGGGTCAGGTTCGATTCTTCAACGGCGGAGTCACCCCACGCCGCGTCCATCAGCGTATCTTTCGCGACGACCTCGCCGGCGCGCTCGACCAAGGCGGCGAGCACGTCAAACGCCTTCGGCGGCACCGGCACGATATTGTCGCCGCTCCGCACGATTCGCTCTTGCGGATACAGCGTACAGTCGTTCAGACGCACACCTTCGGCCATGCCTCAACAATACATCGAAATGATGCAGCTGATGAGAGATTACTGAGACTTTCCTCACGACTTTGCTGCGCCAGCACCTCTACGATAGCGAAGATGCGACGAATCCTTACGCTCACAGTCATCACTTCGGCGCTGGCGGCCTGCGGCGGCGGAGGCGGAGGGACGAACGCGCCCCCAAAGCCCACGCCGTCCCCGGTTCGCCAATTGTATCAGCCCCTGGCAGCGGGCGACTCGTGGACCTATACGTGCCACAACACGCAGAATAAAGCCGAGCAGCCGTACGAGATACAAAACTCCGTGCTCGGAACGGCCACCATCGACGGGAAAACGGTCTACGAGTTCTCGCTGCAAATCCCGAGTTCGCCAACGCAAAGCACGACCGTTGTGCAACTGCTCGCCAACGACGCTCAAGCCAACACCTGGATCTATGGATACATGGTAAACGGAAACGTGCAAACAGTCACGCCCGCGGAGATCGTGGCGTGGAGTCCCGGCGGCAAAGGCACGGTTTACGATTACACCGGCGAGAACGGCGCAAGGGTCGACCGCGTCTTCGAGGGTGTTGAATCGAGCAATCCGACGCCGCTAGGCACGTTTACCGTCGCACCGTATTTTGAAAGCGGCGGCACGCACAACTACGGTTACGCTTACAACGATGGTATCGTCGAGGAAGATCACGGGCCGAATTTCCAGTACGACTGCCTGATCACGACGATGCACGTTCACTGAAGAGCAGCTGGTCTAAGCCGCGCACAACACCGGTCAGGTTCATCACCTCTTGCACCGCAAGCAGCGTCCCGGCGACGTACGGTTGCGCGCCCGTCCCGGAGTCGTGACGAATCGTCAAACGCTCGTCGGGCAACCCGAATATCGTTTCGAACGAGATGACGAATGAGGGCAGCCGCAGCGAATGCACCTGCGTGCCGGCAATGTCGGCGCCGCGCGCGTCTTTCGCGCCGACCGTGTCCGCAACCGCGACGGCCTTCGCACTTTTTCGAACCTGGGCCAGCGCTTCCGCCAGCTCGCGAGCGGAGCCGCTCGGTGCATCGACTTTCGCCGCGTCGGCATAATCGATGATCTCCCAAGCCGGAAGATACTTTGCCGCGATGAGCGAGCAGTGCTTGGCAAGGGCGGCGGTGATGGAAAAGTTTCCGGCGGCGACGACGCCCGTACCGTGCCGGCGCGCTTCGAGGTCGATGTCTGCGTAGTCGTCCGCGGCAAGGCCGGACGTGCCGACGACGACGCGAACGCCGCGCCGAACCGCTTCCATCACGCGCATCTTGACGGATTCCGGACCGGTATAATCAATCAGCACGTCGGTATTCTTCGCAAGCGCATCATCGAAGGTCGCGGAAATCGGCACGCCGCAGGCGGCGATACCAACTATCGATCCGATGTCTTCGCCTACGCGTTTGCGTGCGATAGCTCCACTGAGCGCAAAGTCGGTTGACGTTAGAATTGCCCTGGTTACCGCGCTTCCGGCCCATCCGGTGGCTCCGGCGACGCACACCCGTATCATTTTGCAAGTTCCATCAATCGCTCGCGATGCAGCGAGTGAATGCGCCCGTGCTCGCGCTGCAGCGCGCCTGCACGTTCGAACGCCGCAAGGGCGCGCCCGACGACTTCCTTCACGGTTCCGGCCGCCGCGCCAATCTGCGTTTGCGTCATGAGCGGGAGCGGTTCGCGCGCACGTGAGAGTCCCGGGCCTTCGGTGAATCCGAGCAGGTAGCGCGCGATGCGTTGCTGCGCCGTAAGATTGATTTGGGCTGCAAGCAGCGCTGTGGTGTGGCGCACGCGGCGCGCGAGCGTCGCCGCGAAGGCGACGGCAAGGGCGCCATGTTCCTTGCACAAATCGACGGCGCGCGCGCGCTCGATGAGTGTGTACGTTGCCGTCTTTGAAACGACGACCGTGCGCGCCATCTCCGCCTCACCGTCGAACATTGCGGATATTCCGAAGAAGTGGCCGGGATCGATGTGCTCGTACAGGCGCTCGCGCTCTTCTTCACCGGGAACGAACATCGCGAGCGCGCCTTCCACGAGAAAGCCCAAATGTTCCCACCGCTGCGCGGCCTCGTAAATCGCGGTGCCTTTGCGGGCTTCCTCGACCGTTGCCGTTTCGACGAGCTGCTGCAGCGCGCGTGCAGGCACTTCGCAGAAAGCTGGGCTAGCGGCCAAGCTCTTGAGCATGAAATAACGCGCGCCGTCGGCAGCTTTCGGTCCCACGCTTGGCGTTTTCGCGCTGTTAGAAGTTGCTCCTAGTCCGTGATTAGGTCCAAAGTCCGGGCTTAAATGCGCCGCAAATCACTTAATTCGGATCCGCCCAAGCGCTTAAAGTGAATTCAGTCACTTTTTTCGAGGTGAGAGGGCGGAAAATCCTGATGATGTTCATCGAACTCGTTGTTGCCGGCTTGGCGATCGGCACCTTCATCGGCGTATCGGGCGTCGGGGGAGGCTCCCTCATGACGCCAATGCTGATCCTCATCATGGGTGTGAATCCGCTCGTCGCGGTCGGGACCGACCTGCTGTACAGCGTTCCAACCAAGATTTTCGGTGCCATCCTCCATGCCAGGCAGCGCACGCTGGAGTGGCGCGTCGTTCGCAACTTGGTGTACGGCGGGCTCCCCGGCGTCTTGGCGGGCATCGCGCTGCTTTGGGTGCTCCGCCACAGCATCGACATGCAGTTGCTCAGCGTTTGGGTGAAGCGCGGCGTCGGCATCGCACTCATCGTCTCCGCGATATCTCTGGTCTACAGCATCCTCAAATTGCGCAACGCTGCTCAGCAGGCGCAGCCGCAACCCAGCTTGGTCGAAGGGGCTACCCTACCGCTTTCCGGCGGCCGCGAGCGCGCGCTCATCGCATGCGGGGCGGTAGTGGGATTCTTCGTGGCGCTCACGTCTATCGGCTCCGGATCGATTACGCTCCCGCTGCTGCTGCTCATCGCGCCGTTCATCGGTTTACGCCGACTCGTCGGATCCGACATCGCATTTGCGGCGTTTCTGATCCCCATTGCCGCGTTCGGCCATATCGCACTAAAAGATGTGAACTACAGCGTAGCGGGAGCGTTGCTGCTGGGTTCGCTGCCCGGCATTTACATCGGCAGCCGCTTGTGCAAAAAACTTCCGGAACTCTGGCTGCGTCCAGCAGTCGCAATGGTACTCGTCTTCGCAGCATCAAGGTTGGTCTAAATGAAATCGCTCGTCATCTCTGCAGTGCTCGCAATCGCGTGCACCGGTTCTGCGCTGGCAAATTCGGACCCGAAACCGAGTCCCTCGCCTATACCGGACCCGCCGCTGGCAAGCGCGCCGGCCGCTGGCAGCCCGTTGACGTATTCAGCGTTTCTGCGCGGCTACTATTTCACGCGAACGAACGCGAGCGGTTACGGACTGCCGCAGTCGACGAACGTTTTGAACCAAGCGACGTTCAACGACGCGCTTCACGTGCACGCCGGGTACACGTTTTCAAACCACTGGCGCATCGGCGGCACCTACGTTTATGGAAATCCGCTGGACAACTGCGACACCGCCGAAGATCAGGTGCAAAAAGGCGGACCGTGCAGCGGTAAAACGTCCGGGACGAATCCGGATAACACGCTTCCCGCGTTCACGCTGAGCACGCTCTACGAAGCCTACGTGCAGTACGGCGATTCACGTTTGGGCGCGACGGTCGGCAACCAACTGCTGACGACCCCGTGGGCAAACGGTGCGGACACGCGACTGAAACCCGAGGCTTATCAAGGCGCGGACTTCACGTATAAATTCAACACGCACTGGGCCGGTGAAGCGGCGATCATCGATCGCTTCGAAAGCCGGGTCGACTCGGATTTCGTCGAATCGACGCTTCTCACCGCGACCAACATGGCGGATGCTCCGGGCCCCGGCGCAAATCTGCTCGTTCCCAAATACTCTTCCATTGCGACGGCCGGGTTCGGGTACGCGCGCGCAGCGTACTCCAACGCACGAATTGCTGCGAACGCATACTTTTACAATTTCATGGACATCGCTACGGTCGAATGGTTCGATGCGAAGTTGAAGCTGAACGATCCGATTCATAATTCGTTCTTCGCGATTCAAGCGGGCAACGAACAGAACGGCGGCCGTTCCGTCATCGGAAAGATCGACAGTCAAGCAGTCGGCATTCAAGGCGGCATTACACCCGTGCGCAATCTCGACTTCACCCTTGGATACGATTACATTCCGGAAAAGAGCGCGACCTATGCGGCGCTTCCCGCAGGCGTGACGTGCGCCGCAGTGCCGTCTCAGCCGCCGTCGAAAACGCCGGCGGGCAATCAAATCTCGGTGAAAGGCCAGGTTCCGTTCATGTACTTCCTGCCTACCGGCGGCACACCCAACTGCGTAACGAACGCGGATGGAAGCACAACGGTCTATTACGGCGGATGGGCAAGCCCGTACACGGACTCGTACACCAGCGATCCGCTGTACACGACGAGCATGACGGGCGGAATGGTCGAACGGCGCAGCCCCGGCAGTTCCGCAAAAGCAGCAGCAACGTGGTGGACGTACAGTCATCGCATACGCCTCATTGCCAGCTTCGCGATGTACAATTACGGCAACGACGCGACCGGGATAACCCCCTCGCGAGAGACCGACCTCGACGGCACGTTCTACTTCCGCCCGGTTCCGGCAACCGGTGCTTACCACGGACTGGTCTTGCGTCACCGGTACGGCGATCGCGATATGACGTACACGCAGTTTTACGGCGGACTTCCGGTGTTCAAGTACAACCGGACCCAATTGGAGTACGACTTCTAACGGTGTGTTAAAATAGCCGCGGAGGTGCAACGGATGCTCAAACGTCTCGTGTTTTTGTGCTGCTCCGTCTTGCTAGTTGCGGCCGTACCGAAAAATTCCGGCGAAAAGATGTGCGTTCTAACGCAAGCTGATTTCAAGCCGTTCGGAACGCTCGTGTGGTCCAAACCGAAGGTCAACGTGGACGCGGGCGGCGAGAACAACGTGTACTGCGCGTATCGCGGCCCGTCGGGAGCGGCCGGCGGCGTCGAACTCGACGTCTTTTATCCAGCCGGCAGTAATCCCGACGACGTGCAGAACGCGTTCAAAGCCGTCCTAGGGTCGGATGCCGGTGCGAAATACACGCCGGAACGCGTGCCCGGCGCGGATGAATCGCTCTATTCCCTTGCCGTGCCGTCGCCCGGTCATTTCCCGTTCGCTGCGAACGCCGTGCGGCGCGGGGATCTCGTGTTCAGCATTTCGCTGCCGTCGTCACCGTTTTCAAAGACGGAACTCCTCAAACTTAGCGAGATCGTGCTGGACCGCTTATCGAAATAACGCCACTCTTACGTTGGCGCGAGCGTTGGAACCGCTGTCGGTGACGGCACCGGTGTCGGCCCTACGCTCGGGCTCGGCAGCGGCGTCAACGTCGGAGTCGGGCAAATAGGCCGCAAAAAAAGACCAGGCACGTGCCCGGTCTTTTTCATTGCGCTGTAGCTTCGAGCTTTAGCGACGCTTGCGCGCTGCGCCCTTCTTCGCACCTTTACGCGCAGGCGCTGCGGCTTTGCGCGGCGCTGCTTTTTTCGCGGCGCCTTTTCGCGCGCCGCTCTTTTTTGCTGCCGATGCTTTACGAGCGCCGCCCTTGCGCGACATCACGGCTTCTTTGAGCGCCTTTGCGGGCAAGAATTTGAAAACGCGCTTCGCCGGAACTTTCACGGGTTCGCCCGTCGCCGGATTACGCGCAATGCGCGCGGCCCGATCGCGCACTTTGAATTGACCGAATCCCGGAATCTTCACGGCTTCGCCGGAGCAAACGGCGGCCTGTATATCATCGAACACGCCGTCGATCAATGCCACCGCATCCTTGCGCGACATTTCAAAACGCTCCATCGCAGCGCGAACCAAATCGACTTTATTCATGGGCTCCTCTCATGCTGAACACCCGGCGCTCGTGGCGCCTGTTTGGCCCTAAAAGTATTGTTTTTACGCAGCTTTTCCTGTTGTTCCTAAAAACCGGTGAAATGGAAAGGTCGTGGTACTTTGCTACTAGAACGCTTACGCCTGCCATGGCAAAGCAAAAACTCGGCGTGCGATCCGCCCGCTTCGATTCCGCCGCATTCGAACGTGCGTTCCTGGCCGCGGATTACGACCGCTGCCGCGAGATCGTCGCAGCCGCGCCGCCGAGCGATGCCGTCGCACTTGCACTCAGCCGCGTCGATTTGCGCGACGGACGCGGGGTCGACGTGGTCGAGCGCCTCGCCGATGTGCGTCCCGCCGATGCGCGTCTGCGCGCGGAGCGCGATATTTGGCTCGGCGCCGCATATGCGTCAACCGGGGACGCCGACTCTGCGCT
>DATGJX010000047.1:0-14729 GCA_035294905.1 Vulcanimicrobiaceae bacterium
GCCGCGGTCCCGATCGCCATGCGAAATCGCATAAAAACGCTGAATTTACCCGAGATGCCCGAAAGCGCGACGCTCGTGCGCACGCTGCTCTCACAAGGAAAGTCGATTCGTTACTTGGTGCCGGAACCGGTATGGGCGTACATCACTGCGCACAATGTCTATGGGATTGAAGCGCCCGCGTAGTCTCGCGCTTCTGACCATCGCACTGCTCGTTTCGTCGTGCGGAACGGGCGCGCGCAACTTGCAAAGTGCCCTCTCGGTCTGCTCTTCGAATTCGAGCGCATACGCGGAGGTGTACATTCCCGACGCGACCGTCGTGCGCGTTCTCGGCGAACGAGCCGGACGCAGCGGAGAACACGAAGGTTTCGTGATTCGCGCGAATGGTCAGACGTTTCGCGTCGAAGACAACGTCGGCATCACCGGGCCGATTCCGCTGCAGCGCGGCAATGTCGTCTCGCTCCTCGGACAGCTCGAATGCGACGACGATGTAATTCACTGGACGCACCACGACCCGAGCGGCCGGCATCAGAGCGGATACATCAAAGTGAACGGCACGCTGTATGAGTGAAGCGGCGCGCATCGTTCTTGCAAGCGCCTCGCCCCGGCGCTTGGAACTGCTGCGCTCGCTCAACTTCAACGTACTCGTGATGCCCAGCAACTACGACGAACCGGAGCATCCGCATCTCTCGCCGCGCGATCACGCGATAGTGCACGCGCGTCACAAATGCGAAGACGTACGCAGGAGGCTCGAGTTGGCGGCGCCCTCGGGGAAAGTTCACGAAGAAGCAACGTTGAGGCGCCTTGAGGAAACGGGGGCCCCAACGCAGTTGGGGGGCGCGGAGGTCAGACCGGAGCGCCTTTTAACGGTGGCCGCAGATACGGTTGTTGATGTCGACGGCATTGCGTATAACAAACCCACCGATGCGCAAGATGCGAAACGCATGTTGCGCGATCTCTCGGGACGAACGCACATCGTGCACACCGCGTTCGCGCTTGCCGTTCCGAATCACGAGCAGCTCGTCGAACATTGCGAGAGCACGTTCGTCACGTTCTTTCCGCTCAGCGACGACGAAATCGATGCGTACGTTGCAACGGGCGAACCGATGGACAAGGCCGGCGCCTACGGTATTCAAGCCTATGGCGCGACTCTGGTGGAACGCGTGGAGGGCGATTTTTACACGGTTATGGGCTTTCCGCTCGCCCGCTTCGTACGCTCGCTTCACCGGTTGGGAATCGCGCTGCCGATAACGAATGCAGGGACCAGCGATCGCAGTTAATCCGGGCGGGGTAGCACCATTTTCACCTATCGTGACGAGCGGAGACTCTTTGCGGTAATCTCCGTGATTATCGTGGCGGCACTGCTTGCGCTGTTGCAGGTGAGCGCCGCGCGTACCGGTACGCCCAGTCCCGTCACTGCCGGTCTGACCACCAGTGCGGTTGCGGTCGAGGAAGCGGTGAGCGCAATCACCGGCGTGGTTCGCGGAAGCGGGCAAGCGGTCGCCAATCTGCCGGCTCTCGGACGCGAAAACAAAGCGCTCCGCGCGCAGAACGAAAATCTGCAGCGCGACAACGCGCGGCTGCACGAACTCCTTGCCGCCTATCAGCAGCAAGTCGCGCTCGCCCCGCGGCTGGACGAATACGCTCGCGCCGTCGAGGCGCGCGTGATCGGCTTTCCGCCCGAGAACGGCATCCAAAGCGTGACGATCGACAAAGGCACGCGCGAGGGCGTAAGCCGGGACGACGGCGTGCTTTCCGCAAACGGCGTCGTCGGCCGCGTCGTCGAGGCCGGACCCTTCACCAGCAAAGTGACGCTGCTGACCGATTTCACCAGCACGATCCCGGCTATCGTGCAGCGCGGACGCTACTGGGGCGTAGCCAAAGGCAACCAGAGCAGCGTCGTTCTCGAGTACGTCTCGCAGGACGCGCCGCTGCGCATCGGCGACAAGGTGGTCACCGGCGAGGCGCGCTCGTTCCATTCCGGTGCGCTCATCGGCACCATCGTCCAAATCGAGCGCGGCGATTCCAGTCTGTACCAAACGGCCGTAGTAAAGCCGGTCGCGGATTTCTCTACCCTCGATCGCGTTGTCGTTGTTCCGAAGTAACGAACCCACCGGCGTGCGTGTGAACACGCGCAGCGGCCCTGCCAGCGCTGTGCTCACCGTTCCCGAATGGTGGCGCGCCGCGCTGTATCTGCTGCTCGCGCTATTCGCGCAGATTGAATTGCTCCACTACGTCAGCTTCCGCGGCGCGCAGGTCAGCGCCGTACTGGTGCTGGTCGTCTGGTATGCGCTGCGCGCGGATTTTCTGTATGCGGGGGCCTTCGGCATCGTCGCGGGTCTCTGCGAAGACGCGTTCAGCGCGCAAACGGGCATCGCATGGACGGTTGCAACGCCGCTCACGGCACTGTTCGTCAGCTGGCTCTCGCGCTGGTTCTTCGCGGATTCGATTCCCGCGTTCGCCGGCGTCGTCGTGGTGGCGACGCTCGTTCGGCGCATGTTTTTTTGGGTCATCATGGCGCTGCAAGGCTATCCGCCCGGCTATGCTCGTCTCCATTTGCATCAGGCGGTGTGGGAAGCGCTGCTCAACGCGCTTCTGGCTATCTCATTGTTGCTCGTCGCGCGTATTCGAGAGTCGCGCAGCTCGTGAAAACGTACGGCCGCCGTCAGACGCGCTGGGAACTCTCCCCATGGCGCGTCGCCTTCTTCGTCGCAATGACTCTCATCGCGCTCATCGTCGTGCTCGTGCGGCTGGTGATGGTGCAGCTCGTTCACGGGCAAGAATTTCGCGAGGCTGCGCAAGCCAATCAAGTTCGCCTCATTCCGGTGGCGGCGCCGCGCGGACTGGTTTTCGATCGCGACGGCAGAGTGGTCGTGCGCAGCCGTCCGGAGTTCGTCGTCGCCCTGATTCCCTCGCTGGTCAAAGACATCGATTCGGAATTGAAGACGGTCGCGCAGACGATCGGCGTTCCGGAAAGTAAACTGCAGCAGCAGCTGCTTCACCATCACGGCGTCAACTACACGGACTTCGATCAGGTCGCGGTCTACGAACCCTACGGGCCCGTGATTTTGGCGACCGATCTTCCGGTCGCGAAAGTCAGCCGGCTGGAAGAGATCCTCGACGATCTGCCGGGTGTCGACGTTGAAGTGCAGGCAGTCCGCAATTACCCGTACGGCACGCTTGGTTCCGCCGTCTTCGGTTACGTCGGGCAAATCACTCAGGACGAATACAAGCGCTTGCGCAGCCAAGGGTACTCGATGAACGACGTCGTCGGAAAGGACGGCATCGAATACGAGTATGACAAGTATTTGCGCGGCGAGCCCGGCGGTCAGCGCATCGTCGTCGATTCGCAAAGCCAAGTCGTGCCGAACGTCAAACTGCCCGACAAACAACCGGTGCCGGGCGACAGTCTGGTGCTCAATATCGATTGGCGGCTTCAGCAGATCACCGACGAAGCGCTCGAGCACGGCATCCATTCGTGGACCGGCGGCCACAAAGTGCTGGGCGGCGCCGTCGCGATCTTGGACCCGTGGTCGGGGCGCGTCCTCGCGCTCGCGAGTTATCCGCGTTTCGATCCCAACGCATTCGCTTCGGACGATTACAGCAAAATCGCCAAATATTTGCTGGATCCGATGGACCCGCTCTTCGATCGCGCAATCGCGGCTGCCACTCCGACCGGCTCGACGTTCAAGATGATCACCGGCTCCGGCGTCTTGAGCGCGGGACTCGTCAAGGTCAATCAAGTCATCTACGATTCGGGTGCGTGGGACTGTTACGGCGCGCAATTCGTCGACATTGCGGCAGGCGGTTTAGGCGATACGACGTTCGTGCATGCGCTCGCCGCATCGTCGGACGGGTACTTCTACCACATGTCGTGGCTGCTCGGCAACGATCGGTTGCGCAAATACGCGCAAGACTACGGCATCGGAAAAAAGACCGGCATCGACTTGCCCGGCGAATTTGCGGGCAACTATCCGACCAATGCTTGGATGCTGAAAGTCGCGGGCGTTCCGCTCGAACCGTCCGACGTCTGCAGCTTGGGCATCGGGCAAGGCGCACTCGAAGCGACGCCGCTGCAGATGGCGCGCGTTGAATCGGCCGTGGTCAACGGCGGCACGCTGTACACGCCGCACGTCGTCGCACAGATTCGCGATCCGCAAGGACACGTCATCAAAACGTTTTCGCCGCAAATCGATCACCACGTGAACGTCACGCAAGCTTCGCTCAAAGCAGTGCGCGAGGGCATGGACCAAGTCACCGAGCCGTGGGGCACGGCGTACGGTTTGAAGATCGACGGCCTGCCGTACGGCGGCAAAACGGGAACCGCCGAGACGGGCAACGGTGCCGGAGCGAACACGACGTGGTTCGTCGCCTACGCTCCGGCGAATCACGCGAAACTCGCGATGGCGGTGTTCGTCGATCGGTCGGGCGGCTACGGTGCGTCCGTTGCGGCGCCGATCGCGCGCGAGATCATGATCAAGTACTTCAAGATCAAAGATCCCGGGCCGGGATATTAGCCGCCGATCGAACCGATTCGTTAGGATCTTCTTCGCGTGCGCGTTCGAGCACGCCGCGGCTCCATTCGTTGTCGACGATGCGAAGCCGTTCGATCATGTCCAAACGCAACTGCACGTCGGCGCCGGTCAAAGATTCATCGACGAGCTTCGTCCAGGATAGTTCCCGCGAACGGTGTCCGTCTTCGCGAGCCGTTCGATAGATCGCAGTGCCGATGCCAAGCAGTAATACGCCGATGACGAAGGCGACGCCGAGGACGATCCAACTAGTCGGCGGCAATGTGGGCCGCTGCGCGCAGCGCGTCGAGCACCGCGCCGAGCGCATCGTCGAGCGTACGATTGACGCTCGAACTGAGCACGCGATGAAACTCCGGCATTGGCAACGTTTCCAGCACGCTGAAGACCTTCAACAGTTCGGTGCGATACAGGCCGAGCACGTTGCTCACATTTGGAGCCTGCGGCGAGCCTGTCGAATCGTCATACTCGACGCGTTCGCCGAGCAGATGCGCGTTGACGACCCACGGCACGACCGAACCGAGCGGCGCCTGTTCGAGTTCGCCCGCGCGGCGCCGCAGCGTAGCGACGTCAACCGCACCGCTCAACCGGACGACGCCCGCCGGACGCTCCGAAAGCTGCGCAGTAGGTGCGTCGAGCACCGCCTCAACCAGTGCGCGCAGCGCGAAACGGCTGTCGCGATCCTCCAAATCTTTCGCGGTGATCGCCAGTCGCGGCATGCGCAGGCGAACGAAGAAACGATCCAGCGGCGCACGAATTGCGCGCGCCGTGTTTTCGGCAGTTTGAGCGATCTGCGCGTTTGCGCCGGCGATGGCGTTCGGGAAGAACGCGCGCACGGCAAAGATGTGCGGAATGAGGCCGCCGGCATCGCTCTTTTCAAGCGAACGGATGGCTTGCGCCAGCTCTTCCGGCGAAAGATCGAGGTACAACACGGGCACCGCCGCAGCCGCTTCGATTACCGGTTCCGCGATGCGCGGCGGCGGCTCTTCGATGACCGGTTCGGCTGGTAATTCGGCAGGCAGCTCGACGCGCGGTGGTGCGACCGGGAGCGGCAACTCCTCTGGGGGTGGAGTGGGTGGCGCAGGAACGATGGCTTCCGAAGCCGGCGCTTCAACCGTCGGCTGCAATGCTGCCACGGAAATCGGCGTTCCGGTCGTCCCGGCTTGCAGCGACGGCGTCGAAAGCACGTGTAGCGTCGGCGCTGCTAAGCCGACGGAGCGGTCGCCGTCCCACTCGATGACTGCGCGCGTTTCAATCGCCGTACCCGCGGCGAGCGGTGTGATGATGAGCATCTCCCAACGCACGCGTAGTTCGATGTTCGGGTTGACGTCGGTGAGCAGCAAGCCGCGCTGCGACCAGAGCTGCGATGTGCCGAGATCGTCGGTGAGCGCCATGCCGCTGAGCGTGGTGCTGCCCGGAATGTACACCGCGAGATTGGAGGGCACGGCGCGCACGACGAGATGTTCCGCGGGTCCGTCCCCGGTGTTGCGCAGATTGATTTCGTACGCGACGCGATCGCCCGCATTGATCGTTTCGCCGGGATTCGACCGAAGCTGGGCGTCGCGTTCGAACTGCGGTTCGGCGAACGTCGCAATGTCGAGCGGCTCGAAATGCACCGGGCTGATTCCGCGCCCGGTGAGCGTGCCTTCAATCGTGAACGTGCGGTCGCGGCGCGCGCGGGTGAGCCGCAGCGCGACGCGCGCCTCGTGCGTGGTTTGCGCCGCAACGTCGCCCATGCGAAGCACGGCCGCTCCTTCACGCTGCGCGTTCTGCGTGCGTTCGATGAGCAGCTCGGGCGGCAATTCGAGTTCCAGGCGCGCATCGCGCAGCAGATCCGAGCCGTCGTTGGTGAAGCGAATCGCGATTTCGTGCGTTTGTCCGGGGCGCAGCGGCTCGGACTGGACGCGCTCCCACGTGCACGACTCCGCGGCAACGTGCGGGCGTGATCGTACGACGACGCTTGCAACGCCGAGATCGAACGTGCCTGAAGCAAACTCGAGCACGGCACCGAGGGTGACCTGCGAGCGGTCGGGCACCGGCGACGCGATACGCGCGCGAATGGTGAACGCACGCTCAGAGTGCGGCTGCACGATGCCGAGCGAGAACGGATCGCCGTATCCGACGGGCTCGTCGGGCGACTCGGCGATGCGCACGTCGTCCAAAAATGCACCGGGAATGACACGCAGACGCACATCCGGTTCCGGTGCCGTGCCGTCGTTGAAGATGTGCGCGGTGAACGTTACGTCTTCGCGCGATGCAACGAGCCCGCGATCGACTTCGATGTAGTTGCGCGCGCGTGTGAAACGCGAGCTCGCGCGCACTCGCAACGTGCGCGAAAAACGACGCTCCCCACCCTTCCAGCGCACCGTTGCGCTAATGGGCAACTCGCCGCCGCCCTGCATCGTGACGATGCTCGCGATGCCGGCATCCGCTATGCGGTTGGCCGGCACCGAGCCGAGCGAAAACGTCGCGCCCGCAAAACTTTCGTCGCTGACCGGCTGCCCATCCAGATGTGCCGATCCGGGCGTGTATACCAGACCTTCGGGCAGGTCGAACGCGATCGAAACATTCTGCGCATCACCCGTGCCGCCGTTGAGCAGGCGCATCGTCATCGGCACGCGCGTTCCAGGCGAGACGACGTCGTCGCAAAACACCGTGAGCGCGGTGTCGTCGTTTGCAAAATCCGCTGGCGACCGCACGACGATATCTGCCGACGAGATCGAAAACTCTTCGACTTCCCGCGATGAGATCGCGCCAATCGCCTTGATTCGCATACCGTCGGGCAGCGGCGCTTCGATGCGCGCTTGGAACTCCGCAATCACGGTCTGCCCAGGCGTAAGCGCTTGCGCGATGATGGTTTCGTTGGCGTAGTCGAACGGCTCGTCGGGTGCGTTCACCAGCGCGCGTCCGCCGATGCGCGCGCTGCGCGTAATGTACCGCGTACCCGCGGGCAGCGGCAGGAACGCGAGCACGTCGTGCGCGCTGGAAGCGCCGGTATTGGCGATGGTCGCCTGAATCGTGATGATGTCGCCGGGTTTCGGCTCATCGGGAGCGGAGATCGTCAGCAGCGTCGAGCTGTTTTGCAGCATCGGCTCGCTGTGCACCACCAACCGTTCGCGATTGGAACCCAGGACCGGCGTTTGATCGGTGGTCAGCGCGGCTTGGAAAAAGAGTTCGGTTCCGTCTTCGATGCGCTCGTCGACGCGGAAGCTGCATGCGACGCGCCGCTGCGCGTTCGGTGCAAGCTCGCCGAGATCGGCGCCCGAACTTGCAACGAGCCGCTCTGTTTCGAGCGGCCCATCGTCGATCGTGTCGCTGCCTTCAATCGGGGTAACGCCGGATGGTGCGGTCAATCGTACGCGCACCCCCGTCGCCGGCGCACCGCCCAAATTCGAAAAGGCAAACTCGACGCGAATCGTCTCGCCGGGAGATGCCGTTCGGCGCGGCGTGACAACGAGCGTCCGCAGACTCTCCATAAGCGGCGGAGAGCCAGGAGCGAAGACGCCGGTCAATGCGCTGGTCTGGGGCCGATCAGAACCTGCCACGGCTTAGGAGTTCAGTTGAGCAGTTCGAGCGTCCTGGCAAGACGCTGCGAACGTTCGCCGGGGTGACGACCGGCATACGCTTCGACGACCGGAGTGTCACCGCGGCGCATCAAGGCGTGCGCAGCTGCCAGTGCAACCGCATCGGATGGATCGTCGAGCGCATGCGCGAGCAGCTGTTGCGATCGTTCGTCTTCCAACTCCGCCACGGCGAAGATCAGGTCGCAACGCGCGGATTCGGAAAGGCCGGCAAACTCGGCGCCGGCCTCTTTCGTCCAATCGGTGCTGGCCGTCCACGGCTCGAGCGGAGGCAAAGGCCCCTCGTCGACGGCGACTTTGCGCGGCGCTCGCAGCGCATACACGCCCAAGCTGACGCCCACGATAAACAGGAGCGCCAGCCCCGCCAGCACGATCGTCATGCCGGCAGATGCGCGAGTTGGGTGCGCACGACGTCGAGCGCGGCATCGAGCACGGGGTACTGCTTGCGCTGCAATGCGTCGACGAACGCCGTTTCATCGACGGCGGCCAGGTCGTCGAAGGCCGCAATGACCAGGTCGCGATAGTTGCGCAGGCCGTCGCCTTCACTCGGAAGGAAACGCGCGAGAATTGCCCATGGCAGCGCGCTCGCAATCGCCGCATCGTTCAAGCGATGGCGCAATTCGTCGATTTCATCCGGCTCGAGCGTGCCGTGAAGCACGACCGACCCGGAGATCGGCGACGGCGCGCGCTCGCGATCGAGCGATTCGAGCAGCGCCGCCAGCGTATCGCGCGATGCGGTGGTTTCGAGATCGCGTGGTGCGATGACATACGTCGGCATGCGCAGCTTGATGAAGATGCGGTCGAGCGTCTCACGCAGCGTTTCACGCATCTCGCGCAGGCGCACGTCGTCGTCAGTCGACAGAGCGTCCGGGAAAAACGCGCGAATCGCAAAAAGGTGCGTCACGAGTCCCGTGAATCGAGCCTCGCCGAGGAAGCGCAGCGTTCGCGTAAGCCGGTCGCGATCGAACGCGGTGACGCAATGGATGCGATCCGTGTCGACGGCGGCAGCCGTCAAAACCGCGGTTGCTTGATGCCCGTAGCCTTCGCCGTTCGTGCTCGGCGCGAGTGAAAGCATCGTGCTGCCGGGAATTTCCGGACGCGAAACCGGCATAGCCGGAGGCAATTCGACGAAGCCCTCACCGGAGAGCGCGCGCTGCGGCGGACCGCCCAGCGATGGGCCGAGCATACCGTCCAGCCCGAACGGCAAGCCGGAGATCGTGTTCGCAAATGCCGGCGCACAACGCACCTTGACTTCGGACGCGGCGATATCGTCGGTGTGATCGCCGTCGTACGCGATGCGCGCGACGCGCGCAATTGCCTCACCCGAAGGCAACCCGTTGTGCACGACTTCGCGCCAGCGAATCGTCGCTTCGATGCCGGGATCGACATCGCTGAGCACGATCCCGCGCTCGTTCATCAGTGGTGAGAGTGCCCCGACGTCGCGCACGGGTAAATCGTTGACGCAGGTGCTGTTCGGCACGTAAATGAGTGCGTCGAGCGGTGGGACCGTGATGCTCGCGTTGCGCGCCGGACCGTCGCCGCTATTGCGTACGTGCAAAATAAACTCGATCTCGGTGCCCGCATCGACCAAATCGTCCGGTTCGCTGCGCAGCGTGCCGATCGCGAAGTTCGGCTCCGCAGTCGTCACGATGGTCAGGCCGCTGAGTTGCACGGGCAGCATGGCATCGGCCGTCAGCACCGACTCGATGCTGACCGGATGCGCCTTTGCCAGACTACGCAAGAGGCGCACGCCCAAACGCGCTTCGACGCTCGCACCCGGCGCGATCTCGCCGAAGATCAGCGTCGACCGCTCGCGCGTGGCACCTTCGACGCTCTCCAAGCGCGCTTCGGGTGATACGTACAAACGCAGACGCACGTTCTGCGCGATGTCGGTGCCTTCATTACGCAGACGCACGAAGACGTCGACGAGCTGGTTGGGACGGAAGACGTCGTCTTGCGCGAGCGTCAGCCCGGAGGTCTGCGTTGAAAAGGCCGGATGCGATTCCACGCGCCAGACGGCTTCGTCCAGCGGCGTCTCGCCAAGTTCGCGCGTGTGCAGGCTTGCGCCCAGACGAAGCTCGCTGCGATCCGGATACGGCGTGCGCACGCGAGCGCGAATGGTGATTTTGCGCGACGAGTACGGCTCGATCGTTTCCAAGTCGACGCCGTCGTTTTCCAGATCCAACCGCGCGTTTTTGTCGAAGACGTGCACGTCGTCCAAACCGGAATCGACGTGCACGTGCAGCACGGCGTCGCTGGCGGCGGCGCTGCCGTCGTTCACCAGCGTCACCAGTGCTTCGCATTCATCGGAGGGATGCACGGTAGCGGCGTTCACACGCACGATGCCGTTGCGGCGCGGCGCAAAGTACGGCGTGGAGCGCGCAGTCACGCTGCATTCGAATTGCCGCGAGCCCCCCTCCCAGTGCATTTCGGGCGCCATGCGCAGCACGGTGAGATCGGGCATGGGCGATGCAACCGTGGCTTCCGCGAGCAGCTCGACGCTTTGGCGCGCCGGAATGCTGCCGAGTTCGAAGGCCAGCGTGTCTTTTTTGCGTTCGCGAACCTCGCGCAGCGGCCGGCCGTCGACGCGCACCGAGCCGCGCACGTGAATCAAGCCTTCGGGCAGCGCATAGGAAACCACGCCGTTCTCGGCCGCAGTCGTTCCGCCGTTGTACGCATGCAGCCGCAGCAGCACACGCGTACCCGGCGCTGCTTCGGCCGGCTCGATCGTAAAACTCGTGCGATCGTTTTCGAACTCGGGCTGCGCGGAAATCGTGATCGCCGCAGGCTCGAGCGTAAACGCGGTGGTCTCTTGCGAGGCAACTTGTGCGCGCACGGCGATGCTCGTGCCGTCGGGCAGCGGATCGTCGATCCGAACGCGGAACTGCAATGTCACGGTCGCGCTGGCCGGCAGCGTCGCAACGATGACCGGCGCGTGCACGCGATCGAAAGGCGCGAGCAGATCGCGTTCGAATTCGCGGCCATTCACACGTGCGGAGTTCGGAACGTAACTCGTATGTTCCGGAATCGGCGCTACGACGACGACGTCGTGCGCGCTCGACTCGCCCGCGTTGTGCACGCGAACCGCAACCGTCGCTTCACCGCCGGGACGCGGCTCGTGCTGGCGCGATTCGATTGACGCGGTCGTCAGCGCGTTTTCGAGCGCCGGCCGGCTGCGAGCAACCAAGCGGATGATGTTCGAACCGACCGGTGCCAATTCGAACGCGGCAACCGCAGCTTGCAATTCCACGGTGGAACCGTTTTCGATCGCACCGGCAACGCTGTAGGCGATTTCGAGACGGCGCTCTTGATTCGGCGCGACGTCGCCGATGTCGGCGCCCGCGCGCGAAAGCAGCGGTGAGTTGCCGTGTTCGTCGTCGAGCTGCGTGCCGTCGAGTTGACCGCTGCCGACGAGGTAGACTAAACCATCGGGAAGGTTGAATCGTACGCGCACGCCTGTCGCCGTTGCACCGCCTTGATTGCGGAACGTGAAGGATGCGCGCACAGTCATTCCAGGTTCCAACTCGCGCTCAGGCGAAACGACGAGGGTTCGAATGCCCTCGGGTATGGTCGGAGCTCCCGGCGTAAATACGTCCGTCAGGGTGCGCATGACTTTCGACCCAACTTCGCCGCGACAAACGTGGCACCTTGACAAACTTCTGACGTCACGAAAGGTTAACGCTCAATGCTCGCAACCAAAGCCGATCGCATCGCCGACGCTGTATCTCGCCTCGGATCGGAAAGCGCATTCGAAGTGCTCGCGCGCGCCAAAGCGCTTGAAGCGGAGGGCAAGCGAGTTGTCCATATGGAGATCGGCGAACCGGATTTCGACACGCCCTCACATATCAAGGAAGCGGGCATCCAAGCGATCCGCGACAACTACACGCACTACTCGCCGTCCGCGGGAATCATCCAGCTTCGCGACGTCATCGCGGATTACGCCGCGAAATTCCGAAACGTCGAACCGTTCAGCGGCGAGAACGTCGTCGTTTCTCCCGGCGCAAAGCCGGTCATCTGGAATATTTTGAGCGCGGTACTGAACGTGGGAGACGAGTTCGTCTATTTCGATCCGGCCTACCCAGCGTACGCTTCCTGTGCAAGCTACCTCGGCGCCAAAGTCGTGCCGATTCCGCTGCACGAAGAGAAGAACTGGCGCATGGACCTGGACGAACTCGAGCGCCGGGTCTCCGACAAAACGCGCGCAGTGATGATCAATTCGCCGCACAACCCCACCGGCGGCGTGCTCACCAAGAGCGATCTCGAGCGCATCGCCGATCTCGCGAAGAAGCACGACTTCCTGGTCATCGCCGACGAGATTTACAGCCGCAATTTCTACGAGAGCTCGTTTAGCTCAATCGTTACGATTCCGGGCATGCGCGAACGCACAATCATCGTCGACGGCTTTTCGAAAGCCTACGCGATGACCGGCTGGCGTTTGGGATATGCGATCATGCCCTCGCAGCTCGCGAAGATCGTCACGCTGTTCAACAACAACACGTTCTCGTGCGTCGCGACCTTCGTGCAGCAAGCGGGCATCGCCGCGCTGCTCGGCCCCGACCAGAAGGTGCGCGAAATGAACGAAACGTTCCGCAAACGGCGCGATCGGCTGGTCAACGGGCTGAACCAGATTCCCGGCGTTTCGTGCACGATGCCCGAAGGCGCGTTCTATGCATTTCCCAACGTCAAGAAGGTGACGGCGGACGACAAGGCGCTCGCGACGTTTCTGCTGCAGGACGGCGGCGTTGCGTGCCTGGGCGGCTCGGCGTTCGGGGCGGCGGGTAAGGGGTATCTGCGCTTCTCGTACGCGGCGTCGCTCGAAGACATCGACTACGCACTCGAACAGATGGCACGGTGCATTCCGCAGTTCAAACCCGTGTCCCCCTGAGGCATCGAAGGGAAATGCGCTCCGCACTCTCGCATCTCGAATGCTCGAAGTGCGGCTCCCGGTATGACGCAGATGCGCCGCAACAGCTTTGCCGTTGCGGCGCTCCGCTTTTAGCGCGGTACGACCTGCGCTCCGCGGCGCAGACGTTCACACGCAAAAACATCGCCGCCCGCGAACCTTCGCTCTGGCGGTACGCCGAGCTCTTACCGCTGCGCGACATGCTGCATCGAGTCAGTTTGAACGAGACGATGACGCCGCTCGCGCAGCTGAGCGCATTCGGCAGCGAAATAGGCCTGTCCGATCTGCGCTTGAAAGACGACGGTGCGCTGCCGACGGGCAGTTTCAAGGCACGCGGTGCGGCAATCGGCGTTTCACGCGCGAAGGAATTAGGCATAGGGCGCTTCGGCATGCCCACGAACGGGAACGCCGGCGGCGCATGGTCGGCGTACGGCGCACGCGCCGGCGTGGAAGCGTACATCGTCATGCCGCGCAGCGCGCCCGCGATTCATCGCCTGGAGTGTGCGATGACCGGAGCCCATTTGTTTCTGGTCAACGGGCTTATCGGCGATGCCGGGCGCATCATCGGCAAAGCCGTGACCGAGTGCGGTTTGTACGATGCATCTACGCTCAAAGAGCCCTATCGGATTGAAGGCAAGAAAACGCTGGGCTTCGAGATCGTCGAGCAGCTGCATTGGAACGTTCCCGACGTGCTGCTGTATCCGACGGGCGGCGGCGTCGGCATCATCGGCATCTATAAAGCGCTGATGGAGCTGCGCGAGACGGGGCTCATCGGCGAGAAGCTCCCGCGAATGGTAGCGGTGCAAGCCGAAGGGTGCGCACCGATCGTTCGCGCGTGTCACGAGCGCAAGCGCGAGTCGCAGACATGGCAAGATCCGCACACGATCGCGTTCGGTATCAACGTTCCCAAGGCGCTCGGCGACTTTCTGGTGCTCGATGCGATTTACGCAACCGGCGGTACGGCGATCGCCGTGAGCAACGGCGCGATGGAACGTCTGCAGCGGCGGCTTGCGGAAACGGAAGGGCTGCTGATATGCCCCGAGGGCGCGGCAACGCTCGCTGCGGCGCAGCAATTGCGCGAGCAAGGATGGATCGCGGCAAACGAGGTGGTCGTCGCGATCAACACGGGAAGCGGCCTCAAGTACGGTGACGTGCCGTATCCGCAGCCGCGTCTGCTCGAGCGCGACGCCGATCTGCCGATCGCATAATCAGCACGCCCATCAGAATCACGACGGCGGCTTGAACGATCGGCTGCAGCCAAAATGCCTGCGCGCGCGCTCCATAGACAATCGAAATCGCAAACCATGCGGAGAACGCCATGATTGCGAAGCCGACTGCTATCTGCAGCGGCCGGTTCGACCGCATCGCGGATTGATTGGCGCGATACAGATCCGGCGCGGTGGCCGGAAAGGCCAGCATCGCGGCGCCCATGAGGAAAAACACGATCATCACCGAGAGCACGCGCAGATTCACGCCGAAGACGTAACCGAGCGCGGTCGATTCGAGCAAACTGAGCGATCCGAGCACGGCACTCAGCGTGAGCGCCGCGATTGGCGTTTGAAAGCGCGAATGCGTTTGCGCGAAACGCTCGGGGATGATGCCGTCCGCGCCCCACGCGTAGATCCAGCGCGACTGCGCGAGGAACGCGGGCAAGAACGTCTTGACGACGATAACTGCGACGAAGACGTTCATCATCGTCGAGAGCCACGCCGGCATCAC
>DATGJX010000048.1:0-3490 GCA_035294905.1 Vulcanimicrobiaceae bacterium
AGCTCCGCGTCGGCCAGCCCGGAAAAGAGGGGGATGTTCCGCAATTCGTCGCGCGTGAACATGGGGCTCGCATCTTAGCCCCGAATCGATACCCAGCCTTTCCAGCGGACGGCACAGGCCGCGCTCCAGAAGGGCTACGAACGGAGAATTTGTGCAAAATATGCTTAAGCCATTAGCACTCGCTGCTCTTGCTGCATTGCTCATGCTGACGACGGGACAACCTGCATCGGCTAAACCGTATTCAAAGATGGCCCCGGTCAGCCAGTACATGACCGCTCGCGCAACGGAAATTGCGATGGCTCGCAGTGCTG
The DNA here is from genome assembly GCA_035294905.1 of Vulcanimicrobiaceae bacterium. Classification (GTDB taxonomy): domain Bacteria; phylum Vulcanimicrobiota; class Vulcanimicrobiia; order Vulcanimicrobiales; family Vulcanimicrobiaceae; genus DATGJX01. The sequence continues at coordinate 312 of DATGJX010000048.1, forward strand.
CTCCGGCGGAGATTTCGCGCAACGCCACGGTTCTCGTCCTGGGCGTGCACGGCTATCAAACCGCGATCAAAGGCACGAACGGGTTCGTGTGTCTCGTCGAACGTGCTTGGATGTCACCGTTCGACTATCCGCAGTTTTGGAACCCTAAGATTCGCGGTCCTATTTGCTACAATCCGCCGGCCGCGCGTACGATTCTGCCGTACACTATCAATCGGACGAATTTGGTTTTAGCCGGCGCGTCGAAGGCACAGATGCACGCGCGCATCAAAGAAAGTCTTGCGCAAGGCCGGCTGCCACAACCTGCGCCCGGCTCAATGTCCTACATGATGTCGAAGTCACAATTTCTCGACGATGCGGGCGGCCGCTGGCATCCGCACCTCATGTTTCACATTCCAAAGACAACTGCCGCAACCTGGGGCGCAGACGTCGACGGCTCGCCGGTGCTCTACAACAGCGACTACCAGGACATGCCCGAACCGGAAACGATCTTCATGGTTCCGGTCTCGCATTGGTCGGACGGGACGGCTGCTCCAGCAATGAAGAGTAGTATGTAGTGTCGGCATGCTGTTGCGCCGCGCCGTTCGATCCGTCGCAACCGGTGCGGCGCACGATCACGCGGCGCGCAGTCATTGCGTCGGTGCCGTTTTTCGCAATCGTGGCGCGTCACCGTGCGCAAGCCGAAACACTGCTCGCTTCACAGCCCACGGTCGATGTGCACAGCCACGCCGGAAACATCATCGGCGTTCGAAACGTCGAGGAGCATCGTGAACTCTTGCCGGTTGCGGGACCAATGCGTTCGGGCGGGATGTCGGTTCTTTGCCTTGCAATCGTTTCGGATTCGCCATGCCATAAGGTGATGGCGGATGGCCGCCTTCATCCGTATCGAACTCCCGAACCGGGTGAGCTGTACCGTTACGGAATCATGAACTTCGAACGGTTGCACGATTTGGTTCGCCGGCAGAGCTTGAATGTAATCACGGATGCAGCCCAGTTGAATCTTGCGCGTTCGTCAAACCCCTCCGTGATCGTCGCCGCGGAAGGCGGCGATTTTCTGGAAGGGCAGCTCGATCGCATCGACGAGGCGTACGAACGCTATAAGATGCGTCATCTTCAACTGACGCATTACCGCGTCAACGAGCTTGGGGATATTCAAACGGAAGATCCCGTCCATAACGGACTTTCGGATTTTGGTGCCGACGTAATCCGGCGTTGTAATGCGCTCGGGATCGTCGTTGATGTGGCGCACGGCACGTACGAACTGGTTAAGCGTGCAGCGAGCGTTACATCGAAACCGCTCGCGCTCTCACATACGGCACTGAGCGCGCATCCCGGCGATCGAAGCCGCCTAATCTCAGCCGATCACGCGCGCGCGATCGCGTCGACCGGCGGCGTGATCGGGATCTGGCCACCGACGTCAATCTATCCAGATCTTCGTGCTATGGCTCGCGGTATGGCCCGGATGGCCGACATCGTGGGTGTCGACCACGTCGGTCTCGGTTCCGATATGCAAGGCCTCGTAAGCGGAAGCGCTTTCGGCCGCTACGAGCGCTTACCCGATCTCGCGCGCGCAATGCTCGAGACGGGTTTCGCGCCGGATGATGTCGGCAAGATCCTGGGCGGTAACTACGTTCGCGTCTTTGCGACGACGATGGGAACGAAAGCCGCGGCCTAAGCTTACGCGGGCTCCTCGCCATTTAAACGACTCTGCTATAAGTCGCGTTTCGCTTCAATGCCATCATACTCGGTTCCATTAGCGCTTCAGGAATCTCAAATAGAAGGCGATGAATACGAGGACGATCCCCACATTCGCGATCAAGCGTTCCCAAATACGGTTCCTGAAGAACTGGACGTCCACGAATACGACGACCACAATCAACACAACGACGTAGAGCGCGATCGCGATCTCATTTCTCATTTTGCGAGCGACTCCATTCCGCTTTTCCGAATCGCCTCCGATGCGCGTGCGGAGGTAAGAAACGCGATCAGCTGTTTCGCGGCGCCAATTTCGTTCGAGCCGGTAACGACGGCGGTCGAAAACGTTTGCATGAACTGGATCTCAGGTGCGACGATTCCGGCGAGTTCGACTCCCGATGCGTGCGCATGCACGATTTCGCTGACCGGCAGCACGCCAATATCCGCGGTGCCAGCGGCAACCATCGCTGTTACCTCTGTGCCGCGCGCGAGGACCTTGACGTTGACTTTGTCCGCGATGCCGAGCCGTGGAAAAAGCGTGGTCCTAAGCCAGATACCGCTGGTGCTTCCCGGGATCGCGACGGTTTTGGCGTTGAGCATGGCTTGTTTGAAGCCCTCGACCGTGCTGACGTCGGGCTTCGGCGCGCCGGTGCGCACTGCTGCGCCGAGGCCCACGCGCGCAAGATCGACATCGGTTCCGGCGACGATCCGGTTTGCGGCAATCAGTTGAGTCAGACCCTCCCGAGAGAGGATCACGACATCTGCGTGGACCCCGTTAGCAAGCTGTGCGCCAATCGTTTGCGGCCCCGTTCCCTGTGACGCAGCCGAGAGCGTCGTCACTTTAATGCCGCTCATCCGCTCGAATTCGGGCAACAGCTGCTCGTACGCGCCACTGAAACCGCCCGAGATCATTACGTTCAATTGTGTCTCCGCTGCGGACCCGGTGCGTGCACCAAACATGAATACGACCAGAAGTACGGTTAAGAAAGCTCGCATCAAGCGACAGAGTACGCCGCGAAAAAGACCCGGCCTTTCGACCGGGTCTCGTGATTATCGCTATCCCTCAACTACGGCGCAAGCGACTCCTCTGCCTCAAGGCGCCAAGCCTCGAAGGCGCTCTCGAGCTGAACGCGCTTTCTGAACGGAGCGCTGTACTTGCGGACATCGAATGGCGGCCTATTGAGGGCATCGAAAATCAGGTATTCGAAATCGGCCCATCGCGGATTACTCGGATGGCGTTCACGCCATGCGTACGCGAGCGGACCGAGCTTCTTCCATACGTTCGGGGACGTCATGATAATTGGAGCGAACAAATCACGATCTGCGATCCCGTGATTTATCAGCCTCGCTACCGTTTGATAAAACCCACCGTACATCAGCACTCGGTGATCTATGCCTTCGCGCAGCGTCTTCTCCAACAACGCAGCGTCGTGAAAGTCGCACGTTTCGACATACTCGCGGGCGGCCACCATCTCTGGGGAGTTCAG
>DATGJX010000049.1:0-15138 GCA_035294905.1 Vulcanimicrobiaceae bacterium
GACGTCGATCTCGGCCTCGATGCGCAGGTTTTTTGGGGCACGTCGTCCGTCACCGACGGCAGCGTTTCATCCGGCGGCGGCCGCGTGCTCACCGTTACGGGATTGGGCAACGATCTCGTCGCTGCTCGCCTGCGCGCATACGACGCCGTGCACGATTTGGCAGCGCGCATCAAATCGTCGGGCGACTTGACTTACCGCACCGACATCGCACGCGTGTAAGGAGCAGCCGGTTAGTTGGCGAGCTGCCGCGCGACCATTTCGCGATATTCGTCGGCATAAAATCGGACTGCGCTCTCGGGAATCTCCGGTGCGCCCTCACGGCGAGCGACTACTTTCACTCGCTTGATCGCTTCAGCGAGGGAAATGATGCGCTTTTCGCGCTGCGCGAGATGCTTGAGTGCTTGCCAGATGCGCTCGGAGGGATCGTGCCTTCTCACATGCTGAAGATAGTCCAGCCGCAAGATGCTCCGACATACTCGAAATTCAGTAGCTCCTAGCCGCCCCAGCGTTGCCTGTAACGGTCGTTCGGAACCAAGTACAGCATGGAGCGTTGGTAGTCGAAATACACATCGAAGTTCCGCAAAACGTCCTGTCCGATGATGCCGTCGTAGTCGTCGCCTTCGAATGAGGGCGCGTCTTGCGATACGTCGAAAAGCCAGTTCGGCAGGCGGGTGCTGCCTATTTGCAGCGCTGATACTTGAACTGGCCGGACCTCAACCTTGCCGCCGACGCCGTCGATGTGATGCACGAACGGGAGTGAATCAGTTATTTCCTCACCAAGGCCTTGATCCGAAACATCGCCCGGGTGCGCGCGCGCGAACGTCGAGAATATCATGCTGCGATCCGCGCCGGTATCGACCAGGAAATTGGTTCCGGCCGCGTTGCCGATCATCGCGGCGATGACGGGAACGCCGTCGTCGAGCCGGATCGGGAGCGCCACGGCGCCTGCCGGAGGCGTAAATGACCCAGGTGCAATCGCTTGGACGGTTCCGTGCTCGTAATCGACGTGAATGACGGAGCCCGCGATAAAATCGTAACCCATGAGTCCGGCGATCGGCGTACCGCTGGACGTCCATTCCGAGTAGGGTGCCGTTTCAGCGGATGCATTGGTCATCGTCGCGACGCCGAAGTCGATTTTCGGAATCATGGCGTCCGAGGCGGTATACTGGCCGGCCGTTATTTCCGTCATCGTGCCGAACGATTGCACACCGGTCGCATCAGCAACGTCGCGATTGAGCAAAATGCCCGACGATCCGGAATCCATGAGAAAATTGACCTTGTGCTTGCCGATTTGCGCAGTGAGAATGATTCGGTCCGCTTCGATGCGCGCCGGCAGAGAAACGGTGGACGCGGTGAGCGAAACCGGATCGCTGCTCGCCGGCACGGCGAGTTTCGAAGGATCGACGGGTTGCCCAATCGTCGCGCTTTGAAGCTTCCAATCTTGGTCGTCGTTCGGCAGCCCATTGCTTTCGTGGATATGCCAGGGTGTGCGAACGCCGTTGCCGGTTCGAAAATCGTCATACGTCCAAACGACGCGCTGCCCCGATTCGGCGCGTTCATCTTGCACGAGCAGATACGTCGCCGCGTCGAAATACGCGTATTCGACGTAACCGTTCTGCGGGGCTACTTTGACGACGTAGGCGGGAACCGGCGACGCCACCTCGCCGAGAAGCTGCGCGCCGCTGGACGCGAGCAACAGGTGCGCGAGTGCGTAGTCATTCACGTCGGTACGCTCGTGGATCCCGCTCAAGAAGCGTGTCAGACCGTTCGAATTTTGCTCCCACGTTTTGCCGCCGAGCTCACCGTGGGCGTAGTGAAACGGTCCGAGCGACCGGTCTTCGCGGTAATCGTTTCCGGAGCGATACGTGGTCTGCGTGCCGGAGCGAGTGCCGTCCGTGTACGTCCATTGCTCGACGCGCGTTTGAGGCCGCGCATCGGGTTTTCCAACGGCTAAGCGATGGCGCGCAACGATCTGTGCGAGCGTAATGGTTGAAACCGGCTGTATGCCGAGCGGAGGCGCTGCCGGATCGCGGTCGGCCCATGCCGGCCGCGCGCTGAACGCCAGCGCGCAGAGCAGGATAGGAACGACCGAACCTTTCACTTTTGCGGCTCGAACTGAAATACTCTGAAAAAGGTATTGTTCGGACGCAAGAAAATGCGGTTGTGCGGATAGTCTAGGTAGACGTCGTAGTACTTCAGAAGGTCGCCGCCCATCACCGCATCCACGTCGTGCGGGCCGAAATCGATTGTGGCGTTCGAGGCAAGGATGGGGAAATTCATGAAGTGCGCGGGACCGAAGTTCAGGTCAGGAACTTGTCCTAACCACACATGAACATCCTTACCGTAGCCGGTGGAATCAGCAAACGGGATCATCGTGACCGCGTGCGTTTGCCCCGTAACTGCGTCTTTTACAGCGTCGGGATATTCCGATGTGAAATCGCCGAAGATGAGCGACAGTTCAAAGGCATTGTCAAAGAGTATATTCGGCGTCTCGTGGTTTGCGACGAAACCCGTAAAGAATGGTAGTCCCGAATCGATGGAGATCGGAATCGTTGCCGCGTTTTTGACTTCGGGGGCTGGCGTGTCGAACGCGCTCGGAGGGAAGACGCTCATTCGCGCGTTATCGTAGTCAGTCTTGAACACGCCGGATGAGAGAACATCGTAGCCGATGACACCGACGATCTTCGTGCCTTCCTTGAGGTGGTAATGAAACGGCGTGGCGCGAACGGCCCAGTTCCGCAACAGCAACTGGCTGCCCCAATCGGCTTGCGGAATTACCGTATCATACGACACGTCGCTTCCGTTTGCATGAATAACCTGCCCATATGAGGACAAGTGCAACTCCTGAGCGACCTCGAAGTCGATAAGGGAACGCGGTTGTGCAGCCGACAGCGCAAAATCGAGTCCTCTTCCGCCCACGTTCAGCCTTACGATGACGGTCGGAGAGTGGACCATGTGATAACGGTTGCTGCCGATGTTGAGCATCCAAGAATCGGTGTATATGTTTACGGGCAGTGATTGCTCGCCGTTGTAGTAGACGAACCCGAACGTCGAGCTGGGAATAGCAAATTGTTTGGCGTCGATCGATTTTCCGATCGTCAACGACGTTCGTACGAAATCGTAGTCGAGCGGAGCGGTGCCGTCGGTGAAATGCACGTGCCAAGGCGCTGTGAGGCCGTCGGTCGTCCGGTAATCATCGTACATTGTCGTCGTTCGCGTGTCGTCGACGACGAAGTCGAATCGGTCGATCAGGCCGGTTTGCTTATCGTAAAAGGCAAACTCGGGATGTTTTCCGCCGGACGGCTTGATTTGCAGCACGTAAGCGGGTTTCGGCGTTTGCACTTCGCCCAAAACCGTGACGTCGTTCTTCGGATCTGCCGCGTCATCGAGATTGCGCATGAAAAGCAGCATCTCGAAGCTCGTGTACTGAGGCGAACTGACCGGCGAGACGACGCCGTTCGGACCGCGATGCCAGCCGTGTCCGAAAAATTGACCGTATTCATCCACGAACGGTCCGCGAACGATACGTGAGTAATAATCGAGTCCGCTGCGAACGAGCGTTTCAGTACCGGCCATACCGGCTTTCGTAAACGTCCACGCTTCTTGTCGCGTATCCGCAGCGCCGGGTGCTAGGTGGCCCTTAGCGGCATCATAGGCCTTCAAAACCTGCGCAAGCGTAGCGGTCGTCGGCGTTATGCCCGGCGGCGGCGCATCGAGCTTGTCGTTGGATGCGGCCAGCGCCGGCGACGCGAGCGCTGCGCTCAGCGCTAATGCAAAAAACACCCGCTTCATACGGATTCTCCAAAGGCAGCAACGAGATGCTTGTTTTTGACGAAAAGCGGCCGATCGCCTGTTCTGCGGAAGCCTAAATGAGACTGAGTTGCCGCGGTCCGTGCGGCGCGATAAACGGCGACACGCGTTTCGGAAAGCGGCGGAGTGCGTCGTTCACGTGCTCGTCAATGGCCCGGTGAACCTCGCGAGGCGCGTACTTACCGCGATAGTACGAAGCGTACTGCGCGATGAGGTCCGGATGATTGCTTCGCAAATACCCGAAAAACGCGTCGCGCGTGACTTCGTGCAAATGCAATGTATTGTGCCATACCGCGTGGGCCCCGGCTTCGCGCGCCGCTCGTACGACCGCATCGATATTATCCTGCGAGTCGGTGATGTGCGGAAGAACCGGCGCCAGCGCGACGTGCACCTTGATTCCAGCGTCAGCTAGTTTACGCACCGCCAGCAAACGCTTCTTCGGCGGCGCGACGGTCGGTTCGATCGCGCGCGCGACGCGTTCATCGAGCGTGGCGACGCTAATGGATACGCTTGCGCCGGCAACGCGCGCAAGTTGCGCAAGCACGTCGACGTCACGGATGACGAGCGGCGAGCGAGTTATCAAGCTCGCGGGCGTGTCGTAGTCGCGCAGTGCTTCCAAAATGCCGCGCGTGAGGCGATAGCGTCCCTCGAGCGGTTGGTACGGATCGGTCACCGTTCCGATGGCTACGTGCTCGTGCGCCCATGACCGTTTCGCGAGCTCGCTTCGAAGCACGGCCGGCGCGTTGACCTTGACGTAAATCCGGCTCCCCCAGCGATTGACGCCGTCGTCGTCGAGGAACGTGTGCGTGCGGCGGGCGTAGCAGAAGACGCACTGATGGTAGCAGCCGCGGTACGGGTTAATCGACCAAGGAAACGGCATCCCTACCACGCGGTTCAGGATGGACTTGGCCGGCGCTTCGATAACTTCGACCCCACGCACGCTCCCAGGGTACATCGAACATATGTTCGAGTCAATGGGCATTGAAACTTCCGGCCGGGGCCGAGGTTATGGAGATCAGAATGGCTATGCGTTTCCAAACGCCGCCGCGTTCGTACGGATACGCGCCGGCGATTCCGGTTCAGTCGCTGCTCGGGCAGGTGCTCGGCATCACCGCGATGGGGTTGCTCATCACTGCGGCGGCTGCGTATTTCTTCCACGGCGTCAGCTACGGCGCGGGCTTGCTGGCGATGATCGTCGGCTTCTTGCTGTTAATCGGAATCAATTTCGCACGCAACAATCTGGCGCTTTCGCTCGGCATGTTTTACGCGTTTGCCCTGCTCGAAGGCATCGGTCTTGCGCCGACCCTGAACTATTACGTCTCGACCATCGGCAGCGGCGTCATCGTCGACGCGGCAGCGACGACGGGCCTGGGAATGCTTGCGCTCGGATGCATCGTGTACGCAACCGGCATCGACTTCCGCCGTTTCCAAGGCTATCTGTTCGCCGCGCTCATCGGCCTCGTGCTCGTCGGCATCATCTCGGTCTTCACGCACTGGATTCACCCGGCCACGTATTCCTGGCTGACGCTGCTCATCTTCACGGGCCTGGTGCTCGTCGATTTCGCGCGCATCCGCGCCGGTGGAGACGGGTTGTCGCCTGTTCAGCTGGCCGTGCAAATCTATCTCGACGCGATCAACATCTTTCTGGCAATTCTCTCGCTCCTCGGCAACCGGAATAGAGACTAAACCACGGGCCGGAACGCTCCGGCCGCTGTAGAATAAAAGCCTCATGTGCGGCATAACCGGCGTCTTCACACCCGGCCATGACGCGGCGCGCCTCGCGTTCTTTGCGTTGTACGCGCTGCAGCACCGTGGGCAAGAGTCGGCCGGCATCGCCGCAGGAGACGGCGGCACGATCCGCTCGCACAAAGAGATGGGGCTCATCGGCGCCATCTTTGACGAAGAGATTTTGGCGGAACTCGGCGGCCACATCGCCGTTGGGCATACGCGTTACTCCACGACCGGCTCTTCGATCGTCGTCAACGCGCAGCCGCTGCTCGAACGCACGGACGTCGGCGATTTTGCATTTGCGCACAACGGTAATCTCACGAACACCGACGAGCTGCGCGAAACGCTCTCGCCCTCCACGACGCTGCAGGCCTCGTCCGACTCCGAAGTCATGGCGAAGCTGCTGGTCGAGGCGGACGGTTCGATGTTCGACCGCATCAAGGACGTGCTGCATCGAGCGCGCGGCGCGTATTCCATCGTCCTGTGCACGGCCGACGAGCTGTACGCGTTTCGCGATCCGTGGGGCGTTCGTCCGCTCTGTTTAGGGCGCTACGGCAACGGCTGGGTGGTCGCCTCGGAATCCTGCGCGCTTTCGACCATCGGCGCAACCTACGAGCGCGAACTCGAGCCGGGCGAGATACTGCGCATCAGCAACAGCGGCATCGAGAGTGCGCGCGTCAATATCGGCGAGCCGCCGGCGCTGTGCATGTTCGAGTACATCTATTTCGCGCGCCCCGACTCGCAACTCAGCAGCGAGTCGATCTACATGGCACGCTATCGCATGGGCAGGCAACTCGCCAAAGAGCATCCGGTGGAAGCCGACGTGGTGATGGCGATTCCCGATTCGGCCGTGCCCGGCGGTATCGGCTACGCCGATGAAGCGGATCTGCCGTACATCGAGGGACTCATCAAGAACCGCTACATCGGCCGCACGTTCATCAGCCCAGATCAGCGCATGCGCAGCCGCGGCGTGCAGCTCAAGTTCAATCCGCTCGTCGAAAATTTGTCCGGACGGCGCATCGTCGTCGTCGACGACTCGATCGTCCGCGGAACGACGACGCCGCGCATCGTGCAATTATTGCGCGACGCGGGCGCGAAAGAAGTGCACGTTCGCGTGACCTCTCCGCCGATCAAGCATCCATGCTACCTCGGCGTTGATTTGGCGACGTATGACGAACTCATCGCTGCAAATTTCACAGTCGATCAAATCCGCGAGAAGATTGGCGCGGATTCGTTAGGTTATCTCAGTCTCGAAGGGTTGGTCGAAGCGACCGGACGCGACGCGAACGAGATGTGCCTGGGCTGCCTCACGGGCGTGTACCCGAACGTGCCCGCGGCGCACAAACCGCGGGTTTTAGTCTAAGCCTGCACTTACTCCACCGGTCCGCTGTCGGGAATTGCGCGGCAAATCTCGTGCGCGAGCGCGTTCGCGTTTTCACCCTTCGGCAGCTGCACCGCGATGCGAGCGAATCGCTCCCCCTGCGTTTCGATGACCAAGCAGTCGCCTTGGCCGGCGACGTCACAGAATATCAACCCTTGCGGATTCGCGAAGACGCCGGCGGATTTGACCAGGCCCCAATTCGTGCCTTCGAGCCGGTATTGCAGCTCGAGATCCTCGAAATCGCTCACGAATGCGTTCGTGACGTGCGAGAGCGGAATGTGAAACGAGCCGTGAAAGGCCATCATCTTGTCGAAGAGCGACAGGTTGATGCTCAGGGTGCCGTTCTCGATTTTCACTTCGGCCAAGTTCAAACTCCTCGGACAGAAAGGGGCCGCTAGCGCTCATTCGCCTCGCGGAGGGTACACCTTGCTTGATGCGAGACGAAAGCAAGCGCTGGTGGACTCTGGCAAACGCGAGCATCTCGGTGCTGATGGCGCTGCTCGACGTGACCGTCGTGAACGTTGCGCTTCCGACGCTGCAGCGCGAACTCGGTGCGGGATTTCAAGCGTTGCAATGGGTCGTCAATGCGTACGCGCTTGCCCTTGCCGTCGCAATCGTCACCGGCGGCCGCTTAGGAGATATCTTCGGGCGCAGGCGGCTCTTCGTGATCGGCGTTTGCATTTTTTCGTTCGGCTCCGCGCTTGCAGGCCTATCGGGCACGTTTCACGTCGGCAGCGTTCCGCAAATCGACGCGCTGCTGGGGGCGCGCGCAATTCAAGGGTTGGGTTCAGCGGTCATGATGCCGGTTTCGCTGGCGCTCGTATCGCATGCGTTCGAAGGAAAAGAGCGCGGTATCGCCATCGGCACGTGGGGCGCCATGGCGGGCCTCGGCTTGGCCGCGGGGCCGCTTGTCGGCGGCCTCCTGATCGTCACCGTCGGCTGGCCCGCGATATTCTTCCTGAACATTCCCATCGGCATCGTATCGGTGGCCGCAAGCTTCCACACGATGGACGAAAGCCGCGACGAGAGCGCGCCGAAGCGCGTCGACTTGTTCGGCATCGCGACGCTTTCCATGCTGCTCTTTACGCTGGTGTGGGGACTGATACGCCTCGACAATCTGCACGCCGAAACCATCCTGCAGACGATTTGGCCGTTTTTGATCAGCATCGCCGCGTTCATCGCGTTCATGCTCGGCGAGCGGCGAATCGAGCACCCGATGGTTGATCTCGGGCTGTTCAAAAATCGAAGCTTCACCGGCGATGCGATCTCGGTGTTTTGCCTGTCGGCGGCACTGGTTGCGTTTATCTTTTTTCTCACGCTCTATCTTCAGAACGCGCTCGGATTCGACGCGCTGCAGACCGGCATTCATCTGCTGCCGATGACGATCTTGGTCGGTATCTGCGCTCCCATCGCCGGAAGATACGTCGATTCCGTGGGGCCGCGCTGGATCATCACGTTCGGTCTTGCGCTGGGAGCCGTGGGCGCATACCTCGTCACGCGAATCTCGCCGGCGGACGGGCAGGCGCAGTGGACGGTGCTCGTGCCGTCGTTCGTCCTGATCGGTATCGGAATCGGCAGCGCGAATGCGCCGATCAACACGGTCGCCGTGGGTTCGGCGGAGCCCGGAAAGGCCGGCGTTGCGTCCGGAATCATCAACGTCTGCCGTCAAACGGGAACCGCATTCGGTATCGCTCTGCTCGGCGTTTTTCTGACTGCGCAGTACAACACGGCGGTGAAAGCACACGACCTGCCGCCCAAGATCGTGCGCGCGATTGAGAAAGCCGGCACGCAGGCTGGCAGCAGCGGCTTGCGTCAGGCTCCGCCGCGCATCAAAAAATCGCCGGAGTTCCCCGAGATTTCACGCGACACGCGTGCGGCGTGGGTGCAAAGTTTCGCGAATACGATGCGGGTTGCCGCGCTGCTTATTGCGGCAGGCGCCGCCGTTGCGGCGCTCATGATTCGAAAAGAAGACTTGCGCAAAGCCAGATAGACGTGGCCGCCATGACAAAGCGGTCCTTACGGGAACTTGCGTTCGCGCACGTCGTCGGCATAGGCGCGCAGCGCCTTCGTCGCGATATTTCCGACTTCGGCGTATTGTTTGACGAAGCTCGGCGGATTCGGATACATCCCGAGCACGTCGTAGAGCACGAGGACCTGTGAGTCGCAGTGCGGGCCCGAGCCGATGCCGATGGTCGGAATCGTCAGAGACTCGGTGATTTCGCGCGCGACTTCGTGATTGATGACTTCGAGGACGATCGCGTACGCACCGGCTTCTTCGACGGCCTTCGCATCGGCCAGCAAACGCTCGCGATTGGTGCGCATCTTGTAGCCGGGGCCCATGCCGGCCGTTTGCGGCATCACGCCGATATGACCGACGACGGGAATGCCGGCGCCGTAAATCGCGCGAATGCGATGCGAAACTTCGGTGCCGCCTTCCATCTTGACCGAACACGCGCCGCCTTCTTTGACCAAGCGAATCGCGCTGCGGATTGCGTCCTCGTCGCTGACTTGATACGAGCCGAACGGCATGTCGACCATGACGTGCGCGCGCGAGGTGCCGCGGCACACGGCTTGCGCGTGATGAATCATGTCGTCGAGCGTGACCGGCGTCGTTTCGTCGTAGCCGAGCACGACGTTGCCCAAACTATCGCCCACCAAAATGACGTCGATGCCGGCGAGTTCGGCGAACTCGGCGAAGGGCGCGTCGTACGCGGTGATGATCGGGAACAGCGTCTTGCTCTTGCGGCGTTTGATCGTTCCTGCGGTAACGCGACGAACCGACCCCGCTTTTTCGGGAGCATACGGGCGCGCGTCTCGCGCGTCGGTTGCGGGACGAGGTGTAACGGTGCTCACGGGGCGCCCTTCGGCGCCTCCCGTCATGCCACCCGCGCGGCAGCCGCGCTGCGCGAACCGATGATTGCCGCCGTTGAGGGAATCGTTCCGAGCAAACACAGCAACGCCACCGCGTACCATGCTGTGGGAATGCCCACACTCTGCATCAGCGCTTGAAACGCAGCCGGCACGAATACGCCGGCGAGCATAACCCACGTCAGACCGAAACCGAGCGCACTGCCCGCATGCTCGGTACCGCCGACTTCGGCCATCGCCACGACGGCTACGCCGAACCATCCCTCCGCCGAAAAGCCAATCGCAACCGCAACGCCGGCGAGGGCGGGCGCCGGCATCGAACCGATATGTGCAACGGCGAAGGCCGATAGCGCGCACAGCAAGCACGTGATAAGGAGCGGCAAAACGCGCCGTCCCTGGAAGAGCCGGTCGCTGGCCCAGCCCCATACCATGCGGCCCGCCGCCGCGGCAAATTGCGTAACGACGAAAACGAGCGCTGCGAATCCCACGCTCATATGCGCTTGGTGAACCAGCGTCCACGGAAAGAAGCTCATGAGCGCAACTTGTGCGGCGAACAGCATGATCGAGATAAGCGTCAGCAAGATCAACCGCGTGTCGCGGCCGATGCGCAGCATATCCTCGAACATCACACCGGCTTTGACGGGTTTTCCGTAAAGGGCTGACGGTTCGCGGTACAACGCGGCGCATCCGAGCGTGACGATGAACACGAGAATTCCCGCGATTACGAGCGCTCCGCGGTAGCCATAGTATTCACCCGCGGTCGAGAGAATGATCGCACCGGCGACGCCGCCCAGCGGCATACCCATCTGCCGCACACCCATCGCTAGACCGCGCTCCTCGGGCTTGAAGAAAAAGAGGATCGCGTGGCTCCCTACGGGATTCATCGCTGCGAACGTTACGCCGTAAATGAAAAACCACGCCACGACCCACCAGAACGATTGCACCGTCGCGGCAGCGATGAGCGTGATCCCCATGAGCGCGCCGCAAACGATCAATATGGCCTTGTCACCGAAGCGGTCCGTTGCAGCACCGCTCAGCGCATTGCTTAGGGCATCACCGAGCAGCAGCGCCGTAACGATCAGCGAGATATGTGCCGCACTTTGCGGAAACGCCCGCGCGATGTACGGAAGCAGCGTGCCGATGGCCATGACCACCAGCGACGCGGCGATCATCGACGTCGTGAAGAGGCCGAGGATCTCATAGCGCGACTCGGTGGGATGGGCCGTGTGACGCAGCACGGATCGTTATTCGACGACGGCTTTTTCTAAGTTTTCCAAGACGTACTTGGCATACCAAGACGCCCAATCGTCATCGCGATGACCGAGCGACTTCTCGTACTCCGCGTGCGCCTTCTCAGCGTCGCGCAGAAGTTCGGCAAGTTCTTCGACGGTGACTTCGTACATCGTTCACCTCCGCTGGCGTGCCTTCCAAGTGTACACGCAGGGTGCTTAGGCTTTCAAGGTTCGGATGGCGCCGATGAAGAGCAACGACCCCGTCCGTTCGTCGCGCAGCGCGAGAACGAACGGATGGTCGACCACGAAGGTTTTCTGCGGGATGCGGATGGCGGTCATCGTGATTCCGACCGATGTTGCGGCAGCCGCAGTAGTTCCCTCTTCGTCGACGCGCACGTACGCTGCATGGTTCACGGAATTGATGGCCAGCGACGGCGGTACCGCATGAATGCCTGAAAAATCGGCTTGCGTCGTGAACGCGTTCGTAATGCCCATGGACTTGAGCAGCGGAACGAGGTCCTGCGCATAGTTCGCCGTAAAACGCGGCACGGAGATGGACATGTAGGACGAGTGCAAGCCATGGACTATCGTGTCGAAACCGCCGGCGCTCAGGTCTTTGACGAGCGGCGAGACGTCATCGCCGGTCGGCAGCAAAATGTACGCGGCGTAGCCACCGTTACCATACGGCATGCGCAGCACGCGAAAGCTCCGCGCGTCGACCGTTTCGAAGTCAGCGTCTTGCGACATCATCTGCACCATACTCTTGCTGCCGTCCGCGTTCGTGAACGGCGCGGCATGCGTATGGCTTTTCTTGAACTGCTGCGACCATGTGCCTTTGAATGCCAGCGCGTTGGTAAGATACAGAAAATCAGACGGTGACGTCTGGTCGACGATGCGATCGATGAGACCCAGCGTGTGCGCCTTCGTCCAGTCGTTGATCGTCTGCGCCGCCGACGGATCGCCGAACTTCAGCGCTTGTGCCTGCGCGCGATAGTGTTGTTGCAGCGCCGCCAGATATTCCGGACGCGGTCTGACGTCGCTGCGCGTCCATACGGCGTCTGCGAGTCCGACCGACGCATCCGTGTTTTGCGTCAGAGCGGCTATAAGCGCCGCATTCGAACCGTTGAGATCGGATTCGCCGGTACCCAGCGCGTGAATGATTTGATCGCGCGTCGCACCTTTTGCGCCTTCGGCGGCCATCGAGAGCGCAACGCCGATGCTGACGGGCGAAATGAAGACGTTTTCACTGTTCGACTGCGCAGTCAGTTGCTGCAGAGCGGTTATTCCGAAAGCATTATAGTCAGCCGGGCTAGATGCGGGAGCGGCGCACATGCAAAGCACTAATGCGAGCGAGGCAACGATTCGCTTTGTCACGCTCATTGGCGAGCCTCGGGCTCGAACGCCGGCGCGCTATAGTCTTCGCCCGCAAAACATTTGACGGCTTCGAGCGACTCGAAGTAGTCGATGACGACGAACTCCATCTCGCCGCCGTCGGGCGCGCGAAGAATTTGACCCGTCGAGTTCAAAAGTGCCTCATAGGCGTCCGCATTTTTCAGTGTCGTCCAGCCGCGCCAATGTCGTGCGATCATTCCATACTCCTAACGGTTGGGAACCGGCGAACGTCGTCACGCTCCAGCAATTCGATGATCGGCGTCGTTTCCTCCGCAAATCCCGGGTGATGCCGCTCGAAAAGCGCGCGCATTTCGTCGCCGACGTCCAATATCGTGAAGCGCGACACAAAATCGTTGATTTTCTGCCTCCGCTCGTCTGTAACCCGCGGAGCGATGTACGCCTCGACCGCCGCGTCATCGTCGGCCGCCGCGACCACGTCGATGAACTCCGCTTCGCTCAGCCCGAGTCTTTTCAGGATCCACGCGCTGATCCCCGGCGTGACGTAATACTGGCCGGGGTTTCCGCCCGGAAGAAGCGCGCGCGCCTTGTCGACGGTGCGTCCCATCATCAGCAACCCGGCAAGCATCACACGTGGGCTTCGCGGAGGATGCTTTGAAAGATCGAGCGGTTTCATATCGTCAAAGCGTAGCGCATGGCGGCTTTGCAGCGCAAGAACAGGGTGTTCGTAGTCGCTGGCGACACCTTTTGTCATCGTGAGGTATCGAACGACCCCGAGCGCAGTCGAGGGGCGCGCACGACAAAATGCTCACGATGACGTCGATACCTCACGATGACAAGTCGTCGATAGCTCACGATGACAGCGGGTCGCGAACACAAACAAAGGGCCCCGCAGTTGCGAAGCCCTGTGTTTCTGCCCAACCGCTCGGAAGCGGTTGAAATTTAAACGGAAGCAGTTGCCTTGGCAGTTCCATTCGTGTGAATCACGGGTGAGCCGGAGAGCTGCTCGACGAGCGAGACAAAGGCTCGCACCGGCGTACCGGTCGGACCCTTTGCCTGCCATGCCGACTCGCTGTCTAGATAAGCAGTGCCGGCGATGTCCAGATGCACCCACGGCGTATCCCCTGCAAATGCCTTGAGGAATGCCGACGCGGTCAGGGTTCCGGCGGGACGGCCGCCGGTATTCTTCAAGTCGGCGATGTCGCTCTTCATCGCGGTGCTGTAGTCTTCGTACAGCGGCAGTTGCCAGTAGCGTTCGCCGGTAGGTTTTGCGGCGTTGAGAAACTGCGCAGCGAAGTCATCGTTGTTGCTCACCGCGGCACTGGCTGCATGCCCAAGCGCAATAACGCACGCGCCGGTCAGCGTGGCGGCGTCGACGATCTTAGTCGCGCCAAGTTTGTTTGCATAACAGAGTGCGTCCGCGAGAATGAGCCGGCCTTCCGCGTCGGTATTGATCACCTCGATCGTTTTGCCGTTCATCGCGGTGAAGATATCGCCGGGTTTGGTGGCTTTGCCGCCCGGCATGTTCTCCGTAGCTGGTACGATGCCGACGACGTTGAGCTTCGGCTTCAACTTGCCGATGGCGCTCATCGCGGCGATAACGCCCGCGCCGCCCGACATGTCGTATTTCATTTCTTCCATGCGCTCGGCGGGCTTGATGGAAATGCCGCCCGAGTCGAACGTGATGCCTTTGCCGACGAGCGCGAGCAGTTCTTTGCTGCCCGGATCGCCGTTGTACGTCATCACGATGAATTTCGGCGGCTGCACACTGCCTTGCGCAACGGAGAGGAACGAACCCATGCCCAGTTCGCGGCAACGACTCTCGTCGAGCACTTCAATCTGCAGACCGCTGTCCTTCGCGGCTTTCGTCGCTTCATCCGCAAGACGCGTGGGCGTCATGTCGTTGGCGGGCGTGATCGCCAGACGGCGAGCCAAGTTCACCGCATCACCCAGAATTTGTCCGCGTTCCGCACCTTTGCGCAGTGCCGCTTCGTCGAAGCCCTGCGCGAGAATCGTCACGTTCTCCGCGCCGCTGCGGCGGTCGGGATCTTTCTGATAGACCGACGTGTCGAACGCTCCGGCGGTTACGCCTTCGATGAGAAACGACGCGCACGCCGTTTCATTGCCTTTCACTTGCGGTGGAAGAGCGAAGGCGACCTCGCGCACGTTTTTGCGCCCCAAATGGCGCACGGCTGCACCGCCGTACCGCGCAAGCATCCACGGCTCGAACTTGTCCGCTTCGCCCAGGCCGATGATCAGGACGCGCTTGTACGGCCGGTCGTGCGTATGCAGCAAGCTCAGCTCGCTCAACTTCCCTTTGATCTCTCCCGAGGACAGCACTTCGGTGATGGCGCCGTTCAGCTCCGCGTCCAGCGTTTTTGCGACGCCGTCGAGCGAAGCACCTGAGGACACGGGGACTACCAGCGCTCCGATGGCGCCGGCCGCGGGCGCATCGGCAACGATACGAACTTGCATGGTCAACCTTTCGCTAGGGTGAAACGTAGGGCCGTGATGGCAGACCAGATGTTTTGTCCCCCCGTGCGACTCGGCCCTCCGGGCCATCGAGGCCGTTCGTGAGCAAAGATGCCTACGCGGCCGCCGGGGTCGACATCGCCGCAGGCAACGAGGCGGTCGCGCGCTACAAAGACGTGATGCAAGCATGGCGTCACCCGCTGCAACTCGACGCCATCGGTGGGTTTGGTGGGCTTTTCCGCGTCCCGGACGAGTGCGGCCGCGCGCTGGTTGCATCGGCGGACGGCGTCGGCACGA
>DATGJX010000050.1:0-33015 GCA_035294905.1 Vulcanimicrobiaceae bacterium
AAAAGACCGCCCCTCCCGCGGTCTTTTTTGTTTGCGAAGTGCTAGCGCGGTATGTCGAGTTTTTCGAACAACTCGTCAACCTCGAATACGAGCCAGGGCACCGATTCGCACGTAAAACGCTCACCACAGCGATAGGCCGCGACTCCGGCCTTGGTATGAGCGCGAATTGCACGCGTCTTGGGATGCACGTCGAGAACGAGTAATGCGCCATGCTCGAGATATAAACGAGTCTTTGCGGCAAGCGGCGCCGCACGATTCGAAGGAGACCGCACCTCTGCGACAATGTCCGGAGCGAACGGCGGTTCTTCCGCCTCCTCGTCGCTTAAAGTTCTGAGCCGTTCATACGATACGAAGGAAACGTCGGGAACCAATGAGGTTTTCGAGGTAAGATGGAAGCGCCACTCGGGCCCTACGGACCCGCGCTGCTGCGCACAGCGTGAAAAGATACCCAGCAGCGCCGCTTGCACGATCGCGTGAGTTCGCTTCGGGCTCACCTTGCGGTAGCCTTTGCCGTCGATGTACTCGATTTCGGGAAGATCTTCCAACACGACGGGCATTGCGCTCTCCTCACGCGAGTATATCACGCCCAGCGCCCCCGGCTGACAGCTAGCGTTTTGTGACGACGAGGACGCTGTGTCCGGTGTGATCGTTCAAGAACTCTAAGCCGTCCATCATCCAGCTATCGAGTCCGCCGTGCGAATGTTTTGCAACTTCGCGAACGACGTGAATGCGATCTTTGAGCCACGCAAGTTCTGAGCGTGTCGTCGTGGGCCAGATAGCGACTTCGCAGTCTTCGCACAGATAGCCGGCTTTCACGCCGTGGGCTTCTGAAAATAGAGAAAGGGCGCCTGCGCATCGCGCAGGCGCCCTCTTCTTGCTTCCCTGTTGCTAGAGAACTCGCTCGACTAGAGCTTGATCTGCAGCTGGAGGTACGCGTTGAACGGCGCCGGCGCACCGGCTCCGTCATTACCGCTGGTCGGAATGTACGGATTCATCTGCCAGTTTTGCGGCGTAATGCCGTTGGCAGCGGTATCCGTCGGGCTCGTGCCGTTGTAGTAGTTGCTGACGTAGTTCGCGCCGGCACCTGCATAACCGCACACGTAGTTGCTCGGCGCCGCATAGCCCTTGGTCCACGTTTCCGACGATCCGCCGAAGCAGTGGTGATAGATATTCGCCAGGGTGAGCGTTGCTGAGACCTTCGGCGAGATATCGTACGTGAGCTGGAGGTTGGCCAAGAACGCCCAAGGATCTTGGAACGCGCCCGGTTTCTCGAATGCGCCGGTTGACGGATTCGGGATGTAGAGCATCGGCGACTGCGCGAACGTTGCGCCGTTGTTTCCGGCCAGATACATGTAGTTGCACTGGTTCGGATTCGTGCTCGGCGAAACGGTGGTTACGCCCGTCTGCGCGGAGTTCTCGGCACAAACGCGAGGATCGTAACCGACGACGTCCATCGGTCCGCCGTACGACGGGCCTGCCGTCAACTGGAACGACGGTGTGATCGCGAACTTATCGTGACGATAGTTCAGGATCAGCGAGCCGTTGAACGGAACGTCGTAATACGAGGTTCCCGGATTGTTCGTCGGCGACAGACCGGTGTCACCTGGCGCATACCAACCATTTTGGTCGAGTAGGCCCTGAGCCGGTTTGTTGTAGTACGGGTTGGTAATCGCACCTGCCACGCTGCACGAGGACGGGGCACCGCCGACGTAGCAAGCCGAAGCGGGTGTTTCACCAGCCATACACCATGCGCCGTTGCTGTTCTGGAACATGGAGCCGTTGCTGACTCCGGCCGGCGCAGCGTTGCTTCCGCAGGCGCTGGTCAGCGAGTTGTACTGCGCGATAACGCCGTTGATCGTACTGATCTGGTTAACGCCGAAGTACTTACTCTGGTACTGCATCCGGGCGTTGGTGAACGTCGCGGAGATTTGCCCCGACAGCCCGTTACGGTTGAAGTCACCCTTCGTGAAGGCGAATTCGGCACCGACGCTACGGAATTGTCCCACCGGAGCCTGCGTTACGAAGTTCGGTCCGATGAAGGACTGGACTTGGTAGCCCTGCGTGAGATTCAGGAACGGTGAGATTCTGAACGACATGTCCGTACCGTGGATCTGATGCTCCAGTGAGAGGTCGGCTTGCGTTGCCGACATCGCCGGAATCGGATGGAACGGACTCAGGAAGCCGAGCGGCAGCGTCGCTGCCCACACGCTTCTGGCATCGCCCGCAGCGCCCAGGTACTGGACCGACGCCGAGATCGGCGGCTCTGTATAGCGGCCGATTGAACCGCGCCAGACGGTATCGGGAGACTGCGTGTAGGTGAAGCCGGCACGCGGCGCGACGTCGCGCAGCGTGTACGTGCTTACGCCTGATGTCGTAAAGTTCGGGTGCGAGTACCCGCCCGGGCACGTCGTCGTGTAGATCGGCGGTGCCGGCGGCGGCTGTCCCGGTTTGAGCGGGCTGGAGTAGACGGTGCCCGCGCCGTTTACGCAAAGGTCATTCTTGATGATGTCTGCGTAGAAGTCGCTGCCGTTGACCGGCGTCCCCATGTCGTACTCGTAGTTTTCGAGACGCACTCCGAGGTTGAACAGGAGCTTGTCGGTCGGACGCCACTCGTCTTCGAGTGAAGCGAACGTGAACTTCGGCGTAACGGTGTTGCGAGGACCGCTCGCATCGCCGTTCCACAGCGTAGCCCACGTGGCGCCCGCAAGCGCTGCCGGCGTGCCTGCCGCGGGGAAGCCGCTCGGATTCGGTCCGAAGCTTTCCCAGGTTCCGCCCGGCTTGCAGGGTTCTGAAGCGCCCGAAGTCGGGTCGTAGCAATTGTAGCCGCCGGCACCCTTGCTGATGAGTCCGATGGGCGAACCCATGCTCGGGTAACCGAGTAGCGGTGCAAAGTAGTTCGTGACCCAACCGGAGTTGTTGAACCGCATCACGTTCGCCGTCGTGTAGTTCGTCGTGAACTGCAGCAAGTGTGCAGGACTCAACTGATCGGCGAACTGCAATTCACCGCCGGCGGTGTGGGTGATGAGGTCGTAGTTGGCGGCTTCGGCACCGGCAGTCGGACCGCCGAAGCCGTTCACGTAATCCGACCAGGTGTCGACCGCGCCGGCCTGAGTCCAGTCGGAGAAGAACGTGTAGCCGAACAAGCGTACGTACGCGTTCGAGGAGAGTGGATGCGTCCACTGCAGTTTGACGACGCCCGTGTCGTTACGGAACGAGTCTTGCAGATCGTTCGGTAGAGCGACCAAGGCTTGCCGGTTCTGATTGCTCGACGGCTGCAGATAGGTTTCCGTCGGCAAACATCCGCCGGCCTGGGTGCACACCGTCGTACCGAACGGCAGGTTATACGTCCCCGGCGCGTCGATGTACGACGGATACGTGATACCGGGGAACGAGAAGTACCCGGCTCCGCTGCCGCAGTACGGCGACGTAGTTGCCGTCGGCGTCGGCGGACAGTACGGGCCGCCTGCAACCGCAAGGTTTACCTGGTTGAGGTTGGCGCCGTTGTTTCCGCCCATGTCGTTCGTGCTCGAATAGAAGATGGTGTTGAACGCCGACGCGCTCCAGAGGAGCTGAACGTCGTCGCGCTGTCCATCGTGGCGCGGGATGCCGAAGTGGAAGTTCACGACGTTCTCACGGTCGGTGAACGTTCCAACGTCACCTACGACGAAGGCCGACGGCCAATCGTAGAAGCACGTGTCTCCGGAACCGTATCCGGGAACGCCCGAATAACCTGAGCCGGCATACCACGGCAGACTCGTCACGGACGACGGCGTCGAACCGTCCACGTTACACAACGGGACATCGCCGCGGCCGTTTGTATGGAAGTTGTCTGTCGTCGAATAGGCAGACGAATAGCCGAACACGCCGCCCGGCTCTGCCAGCGACGCGCCGTTGCTTTCATCGAAGTTGCGCGGGCTGGAATCGTAGCCGCTAAAACCTGCGTAGTAGCTGAAATTCCGGTTGGGCGAGGCTCCACCGACTTCAGCCTTGAGCGCATGGTAGAACTGCGGCCCGGAAACGGTTCCGGTCAGCATTCCGTAGCCCGGATACGTACCGGTCTTGATGACCTGGTTGATGAATCCGGACGTACCCGACGACGAGTTGGAAGAAGGTCCGCCGCCCGTGTACACCTGCAACTCTTGCAGACCGAGGTTTGACTCGGTCGAAGCGTTGTAGTTGTCGAATGCGCGGTTGACCGGAACGCCGTCGAACTCGAAACCAGAAAAGAACGACTGCGATCCGCGAACGTATGTCGATTGGTTCCAACCCATGCCGCCGATCGGCACGGTCACGCCGGGAACCGACGCGATTGCCGAGTAGGCGTTGTCGAGGTTACCGCCGCCGCCGAGCGATTGCGCGGCTTTCATTGCGCCGGGGGTGACGTTGTACGTGTCACCGGTGACGCCCGATTTCACGAGCGATCCGGCTGCACGCGACGTCACTTTCGCAATCGTCTTGAGGACGGGTTGCGTTGTGAGTGCCAGCGTTTGCGTTTGGTCTGCGAAAACCGTCACGCCTGCCAGCGAGGTGGGGGTGTATCCGTCCTTCTCGACCGACATCGTATAGGTGTCAGGTGCGAGTGCAAGGAGCGTGAAGTGCCCCCCGGCATCCGTCGTGGCACTTGCGGACTGTGAGGGCGAAACGGCCGTGATTTTTGCATCAGCGACCGGTTTGCCGTTCGTACTATCCGTAAGTGTGCCGGTGATGTTACCGGTGGTGCCCGCCAGTGCCCATGTTCCCTGGGCAAGCATCGCCAGTGTAATCACCGCAGCCACGAACGCATGCCGCAATCTGAGTCTTGGCATGTATCCTCCTCTTTGAGGTAGGCTTAGTGTCATTAAGCCGTGGGGGCATGCAGACAGAAGTCGCTCCCCCGCGACTTGAGCGACTGCTTCTTTTTAGGCATTCTTAATCCTCTGGGAAGCTTCTGAGACACCTCGCCACCCCGGCAGCGCAAAGGGGCGCTCCCACCGGGAGCGCCCCCCTTTTGGCTTATACGCTTGCGGGCATGCGTTGAGCGAGCAAGCCGGGGATTTGGGACGGGCGGTCCGCGACGGGAACCCCGGCAGCCTTGAACGCGTCCACCTTGCTCTGCGGCGTGCCGAACTTTCCGGAGATGATGGCACCGGCGTGGCCGAGCGATTTTCCGGGCGGCGCGTTCCGTCCGCCGATAAACGCGACGATGGGCACGCTGCGCATGTGCTGTTTGATGAACGCTGCGGCGTCTTCTTCGTCGGATCCGCCGATTTCGCCGCAAATCACGAGCGCTTCGGTTTGCGGATCGTTTTTGAATTCGCGCAAGCAGTCGACGAACGTGGTGCCGATGATCGGGTCGCCGCCGATACCGACGGCGGTTGATTGTCCGAAGCCGGCACGCGTAAGCAGATCGACGACTTCATACGTCAGCGTTCCCGAACGTGAAATCACGCCGACGTTGCCTTCTTTGAACACGTGACCCGGCATGATGCCGATCGACGATTTGCCGGGTGAGATGAGGCCCGGGCAATTCGGTCCGATGATGCGCATACCGGGCGTTGCCGCGACGACTTTGAGCACGTCGTGCACGGGCACGCCTTCGGTGATGCACACCGCAAACGTGATGCCCGCAGCATGCGCCTCGAAAAGTGCATCCGCCGCAAACGGCGGCGGAACGAAGATGCACGTATGCGTGGCACCCGTTGCGTCTACGGCTTCTTTCACCGTATTGAATACGGGCAGGCCGTGCGCGGATTTCTGCCCGCCTTTACCGGGCGTGACGCCGCCGACGATGTTCGTGCCGTAGTCGAGCATGCGGCCCGTATGATACGAACCCTCACCGCCGGTGATGCCCTGCACGATCACTTTGCTGTTCTTGTCTAGAAAGATACTCATTTTCGCTCCATCCCCTCGACTACGCTCGGGGTCGCTTGATACCTCACGATGACATTACGCATTCGCGAGTTTTACGGCTTGCGCCGCACCTTCGTCCATCGTCTCGACCGGCGTCATGCCCGCGTCGGCGAGAATGCGCCGGCCTTGCTCTTCGTTCGTGCCGGTCAAGCGAATGACGAGCGGCACTTTGCGCGAGGTCGTCGTTCGCAGCGCTTCGACGATGCCTTTGGCTACTTCGTCGCAGCGCGTGATACCGCCGAAGATGTTGATGAAGAACGATTTGGCGTTCGTGTTGTTCATCACCAGTTCGTAGCAGTTGCGCACCCGCTCGGCGTCGGCGCCGCCGCCGACGTCGAGAAAGTTTGCGAACATGCCGCCCGCGTTCTTCACCGCGTCCATCGTGCCCATGGCCAGGCCCGCGCCGTTGGCCATCGTTCCCACCGTTCCGTCGAAGCGGCGGAAGTTGCGAATACCCAGACCCGCTTTGGTTGCAAGCGTCTCGTCTTCGTCGAGGGGCAGCGTCGTTTGCCACTCTTTGAATTCGGGATTCTTATAGAGCGCGTCGTCGTCGAGCTCGACTTTCGCATCCGCGGCAATAACGCGTCCGTCTTCCGTGAGCACGAGCGGGTTGATCTCGACGAGCTTTGCACCGTAGCGGAAAAACAACTCGTACAGTCCCGCGAGCACCGATGGAAGCGCCTTGTGATACCCTTTGTCGAGATTCGCATTGAAGGCGAGTTCGCGGCCGATGAACGGCCAGTAACCGCCGGCGACGTCGACGAACGCCTTCGCAATCGACTCGGGATGCTTGTCGGCGACTTCCTCGATGTCCATGCCGCCGAAGGCGCTCACCATGATGACCGGCTTTTTCGTCGTGCGATCGATCGCGATCGCCGCGTACGCTTCTTTGGCGACCGGCAACGTTTCTTCGATCAGCAACGAGTTGATCGGTTCGCCGTGCGGGTTCTGGCGATTCGGCGGCATCGGCGACGACATGATGTCCGTCGCTTTCGCGCGCGCTTCGTCCGCCGTTTTGGCGAACTGAATCTTTCCGGCCTTTCCGCGGCCGCCCATCAAAACTTGCGCTTTGACGACCCAATTGCCCGGGTTTGCGCCGACGAACTTCGCCGCTTCGTCCGGCGTGGTCACGTGTTGACTGCGGGGAACGGGAATGCCGGCGCGGCGGAACAGTTCCTTCCCTTGATACTCCATCAGGTTCATGTAGTGTGTGTTTCGTTTTTCCTTATCTTGTCATCGTGAGGTATCGAGTCCTGAGCTTGTCGAAGGGCCCCGAGCACAGTCGAGGGGATTACAACTTTCCTAAGTAGGCACGCGAGATGATCAGCTGCTGGATCTCCGACGTGCCTTCGTAGATCTCCGTGATTTTCGCGTCGCGGTAATAGCGTTCGACGGGAAACTCCGTCGTGTAGCCGTAGCCGCCATGAATCTGCACGGCTTCCGCCGCATGTTTGCGCGCGGCGGTGGACGCAAAAAGTTTGGCTTTGCTCGCTTCGAGCGAAAACGGCTTGCCGGCATCGTACAGCGCGGCGGCGCGATACGTCAGCAGGCGCGCAGCGTCGAGATCGGTCGCCATCTGCGCAATTTTGAACGACACGCCTTCGAACGCGCCGATAGGCTGACCGAACGCGGAGCGTTCCTGCGCAAACTTCACCGATGCATCGAGGCACGCGGCGAGAATCCCGCACGCCTGCGCCGCGATGCCGATGCGGCCTCCGGTGAGCGCGGTCAGCGCATTACCGAACCCCGTGCCTTCATCTCCCAGCAGCGCCGACGACGGCACGCGCACGTTGTCGAAGGCGACGTCGCACGTGTTGCTCGTGTGAATCCCGAGTTTTTCGGTGATCTTTTCCACGACGACGCCCGAAAGCTCGTTGTCCACGAGGAACGCGCTCACGCCTTTCGCGCCGGCACCGCCCGTGCGGAACATCCCCATCAGCACGGTGGAATAGCTGCCGTTCGTGCACCACTGCTTGCGGCCGTTCAAAACAAAGCCGTCCGGTACGCGCTTTGCCGTCGAGCGGATGTTCGCGGCATCCGAGCCTGCGTCGGGTTCGGTGAGCGCAAACGCGGCGATCGTGTCTTCCTGCGAGAGCTTCGGAAGATAGCGGCGCTTCTGCTCTTCGCTGCCCAGTTTCAAAATCGCCATACAGATCATCGAATGCACCGAAACGGTTACCGCGCTGCCGGCGTCGACGCGCGCGATCTCTTCTATTGCCCGCGCATAGGAGACGTAATCCGCGCCTGCGCCTCCGTACGCTTCAGGAACGAGCAGTCCCATGATTCCGGCTTCCGTGAGTTTCGTGAACAGATCGCGCGGGAAATAATGCTCGCGATCCCACTCCACGATGTGCGGCGCTATCTCGCGCTGCGCGATCTCCGCGGCAAGGTCGCCGATCTGCCGCTGCTCTTCCGTCAGTTCGAACGCTGCGTGCTGGGTCGCGAGCGCGTCACTCATAACGATAAAAGCCTCTGCCGCTCTTGCGGCCGAACCAACCGGCGGCGACGTACTGGCGCAGCAGCGGACATGGACGGTACTTCGAATCACCGAAGCCGTCGTGAAGCACGTTCATGATCGACAAGCACGTATCCAAACCGATGAAGTCCGCAAGCTGCAACGGCCCCATGGGGTGATTCATACCGAGCTTCATCACCGTGTCGATCGCTTCGGCCGATCCGACGCCCTCGTAGAGCGCGTAGATGGCTTCGTTGATCATCGGCATCAGCACGCGATTCGAAACGAAGCCGGGGAAGTCGCGCACTTCGACCGGCGTCTTGCCGAGGTCGCGCGCGAGATTTTCCGTGAAATCGTAGGTTTCTTGTGACGTCGCCAGGCCGCGGATGATCTCGACGAGCTGCATCACCGGAACGGGGTTCATGAAATGCATGCCGATTACGCGGGTCGGACGCTTGGTGTGCGCGGCCAGCGTGGTGATCGAGATCGACGAAGTGTTGCTTGCGAGAATCGCCTGCGGCGGCGTCGATTGATCGAGACGGTGGAAAATCTCCGCCTTGAGTTCGAAATCCTCGGTGGCTGCTTCGATGGCCACGTCGACGTCGAAATCTTTGATTGCGATCTCCGGACGAATATGCGTAAGCACCGTTCCGCGCTGCTCTTCGCTCAGACGTCCCTTTTCTACCAGCCTGCCGAGATTTCGCTCGATTGCGGCAATGCCGCGCTCGACGCTTCGCTCGTCGCGATCTACGAGCACGACGGAGTGATGATGCATCGCCGCAACCTGAGCGATGCCGGCCCCCATTTGTCCGGCACCCACGATCGCAATTTTTAAGTTCAAAGGCGCTTCGGCCTATTCAACTTTGATCAGCACTGCGTCGCCTTGGCCGCCGCCGCTGCAGATCGCGGCGATGCCCAAGCCCCCGCCGCGCGCGCGCAGCTGATTGATCACCGTGCCGATCAGGCGCGCTCCGGATGCGCCGATCGGATGTCCCATTGCGACTGCACCGCCGTATTTGTTGATGGCTTCGGGATCGAGGCCGAGTTTGCGCGCCGACGTGATTGCAACGGCGGCGAACGCTTCGTTGATCTCCCAAACGTTGATTTGGTCTTTGCTCAGGCCGGTTTTTGCGAGCAGTTTCTG
The DNA here is from genome assembly GCA_035294905.1 of Vulcanimicrobiaceae bacterium. Classification (GTDB taxonomy): domain Bacteria; phylum Vulcanimicrobiota; class Vulcanimicrobiia; order Vulcanimicrobiales; family Vulcanimicrobiaceae; genus DATGJX01. Next base: position 9,489 of record DATGJX010000050.1, read on the forward strand.
CGCGGCCATTGCCGGCGTGAGCGCAATGTATGGGGAATCCCAACCGACCGTCGCGTGATCGAGAATCGCGGCAAGCACTTGTGCACCGTGCGACTGCGCATAGTTCGGACTCGCGAGGACGACAGCAGCCGCGCCGTCATTCACACCCGGCGCGTTACCGGCGGTGACGGTGCCGTTTTTCTCGAGCGGCTTGAGCTTCGCCATCGCTTCCAAACTCGCGTCCGCGCGCACCGACTCGTCGCGATCGAGCGTCGTATGCGGGACGTCGCCGGTAACGAACGGCGCCCACTGCGCGTAGTCGAGCGTGAATTCCGCTGAAGGCTCGTGCGCCCACACATCGTCGGCTGCGCTGCTCGAGGAGCCTGCGGCGACCGGAACGCGCGCTCGCGCGGGCTCCGGCAATCGCTCGACGACGATCTTTCCTTTGACTTTGTTCGCGACGCGCACCGGCACCATTTCATCGGCGAATTTGCCGCTTTGCTGGGCCTCCGTCGCGCGCCGGTGGCTTTCGTACGCAAAGCGATCCTGCTCTTCGCGCGAGAGTCCCAGCTCGCCGGCGACCTTCGACCCCTGCGTGGCCATCGTCATCGGGAAGTAGTAGTCCCAAAGGCCGTCATGGATCATCGCGTCGATGAGGCGGCCGTCGCCGAAGCGGTAGCCGCTGCGCGCTTCCTTTAGAATGTACGGAGCGTTGGACATCGACTCCATGCCGCCGGCGGCGACCACCTCGTTGCTGCCCTCGTTCACAAGGCGCGCGGCGTTCACGATGGCCAGCAGGCCGGATGCGCAGACTTTGTTGATGGTCTCGGCCGTCACGGTTTTGGCCAGTCCGCTCTTGAAGCCGACCTGTCGCGCGGGGTTTTGTCCCGCCCCCGCCTGGAGCACTTGCCCCATGATGACGTGCTCGATCTCCACCGGATCGATGCCCGAGCGCTCGATCGCCGCGACCACCGCAGCTGCGCCGAGCGTCGTTGCCTCCAATGGGGAGAGCGTGCCGCCGAGGCGGCCGAACGGCGTGCGAGCCGTGGCGAGCACCACGGCCTTGGAATTCATCGAAGTCATAGCCCGGTTCGCTTCGCGGCTTACCGGGAGCCGTCCCTCATGACTAATGTCTCCCCTCGACGGGGGGCGTCAGCGGCTGCGCGCAGACGATGCGCTCGTCGGGTTGGCAGTTTTCGCATTCGAATTGCAGCGTGACGTGACTGATGCCGAAGCGCTCGCGCACCAGCGCATCGAGCTGCCGCAGGATGATGCTTGCTTCGCTGACGCGCCGGTCGTTCACGAGAATATGCGCCGAGAGCGCGAGCGCGCCGCTGCCGATCGTCCACACGTGCAGATCGTGCACGGCTTGAATGCCGCCGATCGCCGCCATTGCGTCGCGCACGTCGGCGACGTGGAGCCCCGCCGGCACGCCTTCCAGCAGAACGTCCGCTGCATCGCGCAGCACGCGCAAAACGCCGACGACGATGATTGCCGCCACGAACAGCGAGAGTGCGGGGTCGATCCAAACTGCGCCCGTTGCCGCAATCACCGAGCCGCCGATGACGACGGCCAGCGCACCAAGCGCATCACCCGCGACATGGAAGAGCACGGCGCGCGTGTTGAGATTCTCCTTACCGTGTCCCATCAGCATGAAACCGACGGTACCGTTTACCACCAAGCCGATGCCGGCGATCGCGCTCATGATCGTTCCTTCGGAGTGATGCGGAACGAAGAACCGATGCACGGCTTCGTACGCGATAAACGCAGTAGCCGCGAGCAGAATGCTTCCATTGAGCATCGCACCCAGTATCTCGAGCCGGCCGTAGCCGAACGTCTTACGCACGGTTGCGGGGCGCTGCGCGCCGAGCAGCGCGAAGAGTGCGATCGCCAGAGCGAACACGTCCATGCAGACGTGGACGGCGTCGGTGAGCAGCGCGAGCGAGTTCGCGCGCACGCCGCCCCAGAACTCGAGCCCGGCCACGCATGCAACGAGCCCGAGAGCCGTAGCCAGCCGCGCGCGCGGCGACATCTTAGCCTTTGAGCGCCTTGAGCGCGAGAATCGCGAGCATCGCGCCGAAGGTGAGGAACGTGTTCTTTTCTGCCCGAGCAATCACGTCGGGCTTCCATTCTCCCCGCGGCGTGTCACTCTGAACCTGTCGAAGGGGTGGCTGCATCGCCGGAACGATCTGCGGAACGCAGGCGCAATAGCGTTCGTACGGTTCGCCGAATTGCGAACGCAGATACCGCTCTTCATGCGGTATGACGATGCCGTACACCGCCGCCATCGTTCCGAGCGATGCAGCAATCAATCCGGCGCGAGCCCCGAACACATTGCCGCCGGTGAATGCGAGCGCAAATCCGGCCGCAGTGATGAAGTTGCCGACATAGAGCGGATTGCGTACGTACGCGTACGGCCCGGCGGTAACCAGTTCGGGCGCAGTCACGCGATCGTCGCGCGTCGTCACACCGGAATATCCGACTGCCCAACAGCGGATCAGCTCGCCTGCAAGTGCAATGGGGAGTCCCACTGTGACGCTGAAGGCACTCGGCTTGCCGAGCACCGCGAGCATCAACGCGGGAATGGAGAGCAGCGCGCCGCGGTTTTTGAAAACCAGCGCTTGCAGTTCGTCGCTTCGCGGATCAGTCAATTCGCTTTTGTCATCCTGAGGTATCGAAGGACCCCGAGTTCGTCGAGGGAGTTTCGAGCTTGTCGAAGCTGTTATAAACGTCCTGCAGCGTGCGCCGCAACGGTACGCGCGGAGACCACCCGGTTGCGGCACGCAATTTGTCGTTGCAGCCGTAAAGCAGCGGGACGTCGGACGGTCGCATGCGTGAAGAATCCTGGCGCACTTCCACCGGCACGTGGGCGATGCGAATCAGCTCCGCGAGCACTTCGCGAATGCTGGTTGCACTGCCGCTGCTCACATTATAGATTTCGCCGCTCTTGCCGCCGCGCGCAAGCGCGACGTACGCATCGACCACGTCGCGCACGTCTAAAAAGTCGCGGCGCGCATCGAGGTTGCCCACGACCAACACCGGTTCGCTTCCGCTTGCAATCGCCGCCAGTTGCGCGGCAAATGCCGGCACGGCGAACCGCTCGTTTTGACCGGGGCCGATATGGTTGAACGCGCGCGTAATCACCGCATCGACGCCGAAGGCACGGACTTCGCCGAGGACGAGCGCTTCGGCAGCCGCCTTGCTTGCGGCGTAGGGGTTCGCCGGATTCGGCGTGGACGTCTCGTCGAGGGGCATCGCCTCTTGCGGCTGCACTCCGTAAACTTCGGCGGAACTCACGAAAAGCAGCCGCACGTTTTGCTTGCTGCGCTCGCGCCACGCACGCAGCGCGGCAAGCACGTTCGCAGTACCAATGACATTCGTTTGATAGGTTTCCTGCGGCGCTTCGATTGCTCTGGGAACGAACGCTTGCGCCGCCAAGTGAAAAACGACGTCCGGCTGCGCGATGTCGAATGCCGCGTCGAGCGATTCTAGGTCGGCCAGGTCGATCGGCAGATGCGTCGCGGCATCGTGCGGACCGCCCGCTGCGATGACGTCATACGCTTGCGCACGCAGATGTTCGGCCAGATAGCGGCCGACGAATCCGCTCGCGCCGGTGACCAGCGCTCGCATCAGACACCGGCGAGCGGGCGCAGGCGATCGAGATCGGCTTGAACCATCATCTCGACGAGCTGCTCGAACGTCACGTCCGGCTTCCAGCCGAGCACGCGATGCGCTTTGCCCGGGTCGCCGATGAGTAAATCGACTTCAGCAGGGCGCATAAAACGCGGATCCATTCGCACGTACTGCTCGTAAGACCCGAGGCCGGCGCTTTCGAACGCGATTCGGCAAAACTCACGCACGCTGTGCGTTCTACCGGTCGCGATGACGTAGTCGTCGGGATGTTCCTGCTGCAGCATAAGCCACATCGCACGCACGTAGTCGCCGGCGAAGCCCCAATCGCGCTGCGCATCGAGATTGCCCATCAGCAATTCTTTCTGCAAGCCCAGTTTGATTCGTGCGACGCCATCGGTGATCTTGCGCGTGACGAATTCCTTCCCTCGACGTCCGCTTTCATGATTGAACAGTATCCCGCTCACCGCGAACATGTTGTACGATTCGCGATAGTTCACCGTGATCCAGTGGCCGTACACTTTAGCGACGCCGTACGGGCTGCGCGGATAGAATGGCGTACTCTCGTTTTGCGGAACTTGCTGCACTTTGCCGAACATCTCGGAGCTGGATGCTTGATAGAAGCGAATCTTCGGATTCACCGCGCGGATCGCTTCGAGTACGCGAGTAACGCCGAGCGCCGTAAACTCGCCCGTGAGCACGGGTTGCGACCACGAGGTCGGAACAAAAGACTGTGCCGCGAGATTATACACTTCGTCGGGGCGCACGGTATCGATGATTGACGTGATCGAAGTTTGATCGAGCAGATCGCCCGAAACGAATTCGATGTCCTCGAAGATATGCTGAATGCGCTCGTGCACGTCCGTGCTCGTGCGCCGCGTCATGCCGACGACGCGGTAGCCCTTTCCAAGCAGCAATTCGGCCAGGTACGATCCGTCCTGGCCGGTGATTCCGGTGATCAGCGCAGTTTTAGTCATACTCTCCCCGAGGGCACCGCATTAATTGAGAATCATGATGTTGCTGCCCGCATCGTCGAAGATGAACCGCGTCTCGAACATCTCGTCGCCTTCGGATCCGACGACTTTCGACTGAATCGTCAGCCGGTGCATCAGCTTGCCCTCGTGCCGGACGACGCCCGAGTAGAAGTATTGCACCAGCGGCGTCTGGTTCTCTTTGAGCGGCGCCAGACGCCGGCGCTCGACGAGCATCTGCAGCAAGCGGTATTGCAGGCGCGTCGGTAAGAGGCGGTTCGCATCGTCGGGCGTCATGCGAACCGTCGTCAGCTCATCCTGCGCCTTGTTGCCTTCCTCGATCGGCTTGTCGGTGGTGTAACGAATGATCGCGTCCCAATCGTCGGCCGAGATGCCGGTGAAACGCATGCCGTAGCGCCAGACCGATTTCCCTTGATGCGTTACCGTGTCTTGCCAGACGGACTTCGCACGGACACGAACGACGCGCGATTCTATCGTCGCGCGCACTTCGAATTCATCCTTGCCGACGGGCTCCTGCGTGAGCACGCACAGCCCGCCGCCGCTGATGTCGAGTCCGATGGCCGGCTTCTGGGTCGCCCCGGCATCGACCGAAAACGTCGCCCTGTACGGCTTCCGCTTGCGCGGGTACTTGCGCCGGTTCGGTTCCTTACCGGTGAACCATGCCAGCAGCTCTGGCAGCATGTTGCGGCTTCTTCGCTTACTCTAGGGGTGGTCCCGCTTAAGCGAGCGTGCCGGGACCGCGCCGGATTCCGCGCTCGGCGAATGCTCGAAGTACGAACAAAGCAATCACTACTAACGCTGATGCAACCAATCCAAGTGCATAAGCCAGACCGGTCCGGTACCGAATGACGACTCGCGAGGAAGGCGAGTCCATCACCCACAGATTGAATCCGGCTGCGGACGAAAGATGTTGCGCGGCGCCCGGTACCTGCCATCCCATGTCGAACGTCTGGTCGTACTGAAGGATGCGAGCGCCATTTGCAGCGGTGAATCGCAGGAAATGGTGGTTTTCGGGAATCAGTTCCTGCTCGTCGTCGACTCGAAAGCCCGGGCGGGCGAGAACCACGTTCGCCGAAATCTTCGGCACGGCAGGACTCAGCAGTATGGACGCGCTGGCTTTCCGGGTTCCTTGGGGGTCCAAATAGACGTAGAGCAAATCCTTCTCGGTGCGCTGTACGCTCGACAGATCGATGTGAAAGTCGAAACGGTTTCCATCACCCGCAAAGGTTTGCGCGAGCGTTTCTTTGTCGTGAAGGCCGTCGTAGAGCATAATCCGCACAGCTGAGCCCGCTGATGCAGTGTAGGAACCGGTAAGAATCAGCTGTTCGTTGGGCAGCGGAGCACGCAGCGGTACGTGCACGTCCACCGTATGGTAGGTCGTTTGCAATTCGATGTCCGTCCGGTCACTGCGCTGTGAGACGGTAGCGTTCGCATTGTTGTTGTACGGCGGATCGTTGCGCTGCGCGTCCTCGAGCGCGGACCACGCATCTCCGGGCGCAGGAAAGAGCGGGGGATAGCTGATGGTCAAGTGGTGTTTCCCGGATTGCAGCGGCGTAATGGCGAGCGGCAGAAACGGAACCGCAATCGTTCTATCGACGACGCGCGCTGCATCAGCGCGTCCGAACAGCGTGACGATTTGCATCAAGGGCCCGATGTCGTGAATCGTCTGCGCCCGCGCGCTCAAATGCACACCGTGGACGACGACCGCCGATGCTTTGCAGTCGAATGCGGTCAGCGGAAAGAACCGGCCCGTCCCGGTCCGCTGGGGACGGCCGTCCAAATCGACGTTAAAATCGGTCAGCAAGGCGTTTCCAATCTCGACTTCACATCCGCGCGCGCCGCGGCGAACTCGTGCTTGCACGTCGGCCGATAATTCCTGCGACGGTCTTGAGAGAAGCACGCTCGGACGCCATCTTGGGTCTGACACGAGCAATGGCAATGATTCTCCGAATGTGACGGACGGCTGAATCGCGACTTGCCCGTGCGCCGCGAAAGCCGCAAAGCGAGCCTTGTCTGCGCGGATCTGCCCGTCATCGAGCATCATCACGGCGCCGACTGCATTGAACCCGTTGACGGACGTGAACACCAGCGGACGCCCCGCAGTTTCCGGGCCCAAATCCAGCCATCGGAATTCACCGAGGGAGAGATCGTAGGTGTCGATGGTCACCGGCGCGATTGCCCCTGCAACCTGGAGCGCACCACCCATGCGCGAGGCATAATACTGCACGTAGATATGGCGGCGCCCTGCAGGCACGTCGATGGAGAACGATTCACCCGGCTTGTCCGTGATGGCCGCGTGCGTAACGCTCAAGATGCGCGAGTCGATCCACCAGTTTGCGGACGCAATCGGGTCGACCCAATCTTCGTGAAAGTCCGCGGTCCTATGATCCGTTTGCAGACCGGCAATGACGTACGCTTGCGTACGGACGTCATCCGGAGACGGCAGCAGCGGCGGCATGGTGACGTCGTGAACGAGACCACCGATCCAGGTAGCGCCGGCCGGGACCTCCGTCGCGGGCACGAAAAGGCTCGAAACGCCAAGCGCCCGGGCATCGATTTCATCTTCGAGACCTCCGGACACGGCAATCGCGGAACGCGCAGTTTGCACGTCGCTGAAATGGCCGTTGCCGGTGAACGTCTGCGTCGTTCCGTCGATCGTATCGACGAGAGCACCGTCGTGTGAGAGCTTGTCGGTGATGCCTGCTGTTTGAAATGCCGCCGTCAACCAATCATCCCGATAGGAATTGACGTACTCCGGAAACGTCGAGTCGAGCGCCGTCTGCACCGCGACGCGATTGATGCGTCCCGTTGCCAGTACAGCGTCGATCATGCGAGGCTGTGGGGTCCAATCGGTCAGATCGTCCAAGATTGCCGCCTCTAGCGGTCCCGTGGCGGTGTTTCTTACGAAGATCGGCGTTATCGTTCCGACCGCATTGGGATTTACTCCGCCCGTCGAGGCCTGCCGCGGATCGGTGACCTGAAGATGCGGCAGCACGAGCGTACGATCGGCTTCGCCGGCGATTGCGCTCGTCGTATTTGGCTCCGGAACGGGTTTGAGCCACTGCGAATAGGTATTTTCAAAAAACGGGATGGCCCACAAACCGGCAAGCAGCACGACGCACCACGTTCTGCGCAGTTCATAGCGCGGCTCCAGCAGCGGCGCGGAAATCAACAGGCTCGCTGCGAACGTCATCAGCACGAAGGCATAGTTGATGTTTCGCAAGATAACCATCGCGGGCAGTTCCAGCAGCCACCGCATGGGTTCCACGATGGGAAATCGGGGGCCGTGCAAAAACACGAGCGTCGCGACGAGAAGCCATGCAAGAGAACGCGCGACGCGAGAGGGTGACCAAAAGCCCAGTACTATCGCGGAAACGGTCCACGCAACGGCAATCACTCTATAGAGGAACGACCAATCGTGCAGGCTCTGGTCGAAAAACGGATATACCGATGGAATCTGCGCTAACGCGTTGAGGACGCCGGGTGAACTGAGCGAGGTCCATGAGTGCTCGCTCAAGGACGCCGTCTTCTGGACGATCGTCATGACGCCCAGCGTGTTCGCGATGATGAACAGGTACAAGCCGGCACCGCCGACCGCTGCAAAAATTGCTGCCCAGAACCATGTCCTGGCACGGGTTCGCAGCCCTGCGAGTAAGGCGATGCAGACTGCGGCATCAAAAACGATGAACTGGATTTGCGCCAAACTCAAGCCAAAAAGCAGTGCATAGTCGATCCATGATTTGCGCCGCCCGCGAGCAGCGTGAACGAGCGCGACGGCGATCCACGGAAACAAGCAATACGAAAAGGCAAACGTCAAATAGCCGGGAACGAGCGCATCGAAGAGCACCGGCGCCGTAATATAAAGCAGCGCTGAAACGATCTGCCGCGTCGTCGAAGCTTGCCAGAGATCGCGCGCGAGAGCGGCCATGCCGATGAAGCCGGCTGCCAAAGCTCCGCTCAAGAATATCGCGATCGCATAATGTGGCGCCGCACCGGCCAAACCAAACAAACCGAGCGCGAACTGCATGTAGACGTCGGTCGGATAAGCCAGCGGCATTCCGAACTCGACAGCCTGCCATGGAGAAAAATGGGCGAGCCCCCAAATCCAGAGGCCGTGGGGTGTCGATGGAACGTTCCAGTCGTCGACGTAACCGATCGTCCCGGGAGCAAAGAACGTGCGGCTCATTGCCAATGCGGCGACGACCGCCGCGAGGGTGACGAAAAGCCGGCTGCGGTTTTCCACCCTGACTGCGTCGGCTGCAAACCGCCGAATGAACGCGCTTCCGCTTTCGATCGTTAGAGTTGCCATGAATCGAATGGCTTAAACGATCGTCACGTCGGGAACCGGTACGATGAAGCGCACGCGTTCGAGTCCGGCTGCGCGCGCTTTTGCAATCAGCTCGTTCTTGTAATTCCACGCCGTAAGCAGAAACACGTCAGGGGGATTTGCGAACGCCCACTCTTCCGAAACGATCTCGATGCCGCATTTCGGAATGAACTTGCCTTGCTTTATCGGCGTCGAATCGGCGCAATAGGAAATGTCCCGGCTAGTCAGGCCGATCGAATTCATCAATGTGGCGCCTTTCGCGGTGGCTCCGTAGGCGTAGATGACGCAGCCCCGGTCGCGAAGATCGCCAATCGTCGATTTGAGTTGTGCCTGAATAGACGCAGTGCCGTCGACAAAGCGCTGCGCAAGCCCGTAGTCGAGAAGCTCCCGCTCCCGCCAAAGCTCCGCCGCGATACGAGACGTGATGGCCGCGTTCGACATGGACCGTTTTGCCACGCACGCAATGGAGCCGCCGTGAATGTCGGAGAACATCACGTCCACGAGCGCCAGGCCCCGCCGTTCCAACATGGTTCGCACGGCGTGCAGCGTGAAGTAGAACATGTGCTCGTGATAGATCTGATCGAATTCGTTTTGTTGAAGCGTGCTCATCGCATACGCATTTTCGATCAGCAGTGCGCCGTCGGGAGCCAACAGCTCGATTATGCCGTCGAGAATCTCGTACGGATCGCGATTATGCGCCAAGCAGTGCCGCGCCACGACGAGATCGGCCGTTCCCTCGACGCGCGCGACATCGCGGGCGACCCGGCGATCGAAGAATTCGACGAGCGTTCGAATGCCGTTCCGGTTTGCGATTTCCGCAATGTTTCTCGCCGGGTCGATGCCGAGAACCGATTTTACCCGGGGCCGCAGCGCAGCGAGAAATCTCCCGACGTTGCTGCCGATTTCAACGACGTTGCTGTCTGGGGTGAGATAGCCGTTTTGCTCCAAGTGTCGGATGAGCCGCGAGTAATGCTCGCTGAGCGACGGTGAATTCGGCGTCGCATAGTTATAGTGGGTGTACAGATCTTCCGCATCGAGGCAATAGCCGAGTTGGAAGTTTCCGCAATCGCACTTTTCCAGGACGAGCGGAAATTCCCGAATGGCCTGAATATGCGTCGACATCAGCCAATTTGCGGGCGGCATCGACCCGAGGTCCAACAGCGTTTTCGCCGTGCTGCCGCACAGACGGCAGCGTCCAACGGCGGAATCGTGTATGGCGGATAGGAGCTCGACGTTTATCATCTGCAGCGCTGCCTATCGTCCAATCGGAGCCAGATCGAGCCGTTGAGCGCTGGTCACTCGGGGGAGGCACCAGTCTACGAACTTGCGCAGCAGTCGCGGCGGCATGCAAAGGCATCCGAGCGCAAAAAACCAGTAGCGCGCGGATGCGGCGTTCGCAGGCCGGAATCGCAGATACAGCCACGCTTCACGAATGAACCGCTGCAGCGTCGAATGACAGCGCAGCTGGACGAGGCCTTCGACCCGTGAAGCCAGGAAGTCTATTCCGACTTTACGCTGTGCGGACCACTGCGGATCGGGATAGAGTCGCTCGAACATGTCTATCCAGCACCATAGCGGCGACGGGTCGTATATCTTCGGGAGTCTGCGCGCCTGACTGTGCTCGGTGCGAACGGCGAGCAGGTAATCGTGCATGAAGACACCCGGATGCTCTTTCAGTGTCGCAAGAAACGGTTCGATGTGCGTGGTCCACACCTGCGCGTTGAACGGATGTTTGAGAGCACTGTTTCTAAATGCGAGCCCCGAGACTTGTCCGAGGACGTCCAGCAGCATGCGAAACGAATCCGGGTCGTCCGAAGTGGTGATCACTCGATCGCGCACCGGATCCAACGGCTTCGTGCGGCGCACGGGGACGTCAGGCGCGTCATCCCGGAACCAATAGTACGGCCTGGTAACGACGCCGGCGTCCGGATGCTCTTCGAAAGCTTGCAGCGTGCGTTCGAGCGCATGCGGCGCAATGATGTCGTCGTTGGCCAGGAAGTAAATGAATTTCCCCGTCGCCAAATCGCGGCAGCGCTGAAAGTTTCCGGCGCAGCCGAGGTTCGTCGCGTTGCGTGCGAACCGGATGCGCGCGTCCGGGATGCTTCTTACAATCGCTTCGGTGCCGTCGGTGCTTCCGTCATCCACGACCAGACATTCCCAGTCCTCGAAGGTCTGCCGGACGAGGCTCCGCAGCGTTTCACCGATGACCCGCTCGGCGTTGTAGGAGGGAACGCAAACCGTAAACGTCCGCGCAGAGGGACTAGACGGCAACGTCATCACGCACCTCGCGCGCATGGAAGAAGAGTTGCGCCATGGCGTGGTTGCCGGACGTGCGGTCGTAGTAGTGCAACACGTGCATGCGATAGAAAATTGCCGCGGTGTCCACGAGGACACAATAGACGTCAGCCCAATTGATCCGTCCGGACGCTCGCTGAAACTCGAGCGAGACCGGCGCCGATTCGATCTTGTAACCGAGCCGGTGGGCGTTGGCGAGCACTTCGATATCGAAGGCAAAGCGCTTGACCAGCATGCGCGGAAAGACGCGTTCGAGGACCTCGCGTTTGAAAACTTTCAGTCCGGTCTGCGTATCTTTCACGGGTAAACCGAACAGCAGGTTGACGATGCCGTAATACACCCAACTGTAAAGCCGGCGAATCCGCGGGTAGTTGACCTTTGAGAGCGGGTGACGCTTTGAACCGATGACGACGTCGGCGCCCCCGGCCTCCATGATTCCGAAGAACGTCGGCAACTGCGCCGGGTGTAAATCCATGTCGGCATCGAGGAAAACGATGTACTCGCCGCCGGCATATGACGTACCGCACATGAGTGCGTTCCCTTTGCCTTGGTTCTCGTCGTAATGGACCACACGCACACGCTCAGGGTGCGTTGCGAGCAAACGGGTCGCGTGAAGATACGTTTTATCGGGACTGCCGTCGTCGACGACGATGATCTCGAAATCGTAGCCGAATTCGGCTAGTGTCTTAGCCGTCTCGATAACGTTGGAAACGATGTGGCTTGCCTCGTTGTACGCGGGCATAACCACGCTGATCTTCCTCGTCATTCTTCCCCATGCAAAAAAGGGAGTGGCTGCCTAAGACAACCACAGTCCGATGCGCGTATTTGCTAGTCGACGCAACGGGCTTCCTTGGAAAAACTCAAAACTTTATATTACGGAACGCCGTCAATGCAAATCGTGCATATATGCAAAACACACTGACAACGAGAGCTTCATTCTTGCTGCGGGCCCCTCTCGAGCGTTCATTGAACGTGCGTCACCCGAACGCGCGTACATGTTCATGTATCGTCCATTGCCGTCCCGAATATAGTCCGTGTGACTCACGCCATGAATGCGCACACAAAAATAACCGCAGTCAGTTGCGCTGCGGTTATTTACCTCTAACCAAAAATGACGTGAGTGGTTTTTTACGCGACGGCCAGCGTTATGGCCTCCAGCGATTCATCTAGAATGCGCAGCGCGATTGCAACGTCTTCCTCGTCGATGATGAGCGGCGGTGCCAGCCGGATCGTGCTTCGCCCGCATCCGAGCAGTAACAGGCCGCGGCGGAACGCTTCGAGTTCGAGCTGCGGGACGAGTTCGGCGTAGGGTGCTTTCGTCGCGCGATCGCGAACGAATTCGATGCCTATCATCAATCCCAGGCCGCGAACGTCCCCGATGATCTCGTGCTTTTTCTTGAGTTCCAGCAGGCCGCCCATCAAGACTTCCCCGACGCGCGTCGCGTTCTTGGCCAGTTCGCCTTCGACCAAATCAAGCGTCGCCAGTGCTGCGGCGCAGCAAACGGGGTTGCCCGCGAACGTGCTGCCGTGGCTGCCCTGCTCCCACGACATGACCGATTCTTTTGCGATGATGGCGCCGATAGGCATGCCTGACGCGAGGCCCTTCGCGACGAGCGTCACGTCGGGAACGACGCCGAACGCGTTCGAAGCAAAGAGCTCGCCGGTTCGGCCGATGCCCGACTGCACTTCGTCGAAGATCAGGAGCGCGCCATGCTCGTCGCAAAACGCGCGCCAATACTCGAGGAACTCGCGCGGCGGAATGACGTAGCCGCCTTCGCCCAATACGGGCTCGATGAACACGGCGGCAATCTCATCCGGCGCGACACGCTGCAGAAACAGCTCTTCGGCAGCGCCCTTCCAATCGCACGGACGATATGGATTCGCGTACGGCAGATGATGCACGCCCGAGAGCAGAGGACCGAAATGGCGACGGTACTTCGCCTTACTGGAGTTTAGCGAGATTGCTCCCATCGTGCGACCGTGAAACGCACCTTCGAACGCAATCAAATTTGCGCGTCTCGTGTGGCTGCGCGCGAGTTTGATCGCGCCTTCGACTGCTTCCGCGCCCGAGTTCGTGAGGAAAACGCGCTTGACGTCAGACCCGGGGCCAATCTTCGCCAAGCGCTCGCACAGATCGGCAAAGCCCGGATAGTAAAAATCCGTCGCGCAGATGTGCAGAAATTTCTCCGCTGCATTTTTGATCGCCGCCACGACTTTCGGATGCGCGTGCCCGGTCGAGGCGACCGCAATGCCCGTCATGAAATCGAGGAAACGGTTTCCGTCCACGTCGACGACCGTCGCGCCTTCGCCGCGCTCGACCACGAGCGGATACTCTTTGATGTAGGAAGGCGAGGCATACGCGCGGTCCTTTTCGATAACGGCCAGCGCCCTAGGACCCGGCGGCGTAACGATGATCGAAGGATAATTTTTCAAGACATTCTCCTCTACAGCATCCGGGTGCGGCTTTGTTCGCGCATGAATTGCGCGACGTAATACGGACCGCAGCCCCCGCGGCCGGTCATGCCTGAACCCTTCCATCCGCAGAACGACTGCACGCCGGGCCAGGCGCCGGTCGTCGCACCGGTGCGCCGGTTCACGTACAGTACGCCCGCCTCCATCTCGTCGAAGAAGCGTTCGATCTCGCGTTCATCTTGGGAAAAGAGCCCGCCGCACAATCCCAAGTGCGAACGGTTCGATTCTTCCAGGGCTTGGTCGAACGAATCGACGATGCCGACGGCCAGAAACGGCAGAAACAATTCTTCTTGAAAAAGCTCGTGCGTGAGGGGCAGCTGCACGATCGTCGGTTCGACGAACGTCCCCTTATCGAAAGGCGGCTTCTCCAACCGGCTACCCCCGATGAGGATCGTTCCGTCGCGTTTTGCAGCCGCAGCGGCCTGCTCGAATGTTTCGACGGCTTTTTGGTTTATCACGGGGCCGACGAAGACGTCGCGTTTGGTCGGATCGCCGACCGCCAGCGCTTTCGTTTTCTCGACGAGCAGTTGCAGGAACGGCTCGGCGACGCGCTTATCGACGTAGACTCGCGAGGTGGCGCTGCACTTCTGACCTTGCAGGCCGAAGGCCGAGCGCATTACGCCCTCGGTTGCCATATCCAAATCCGCGCTGGCCGTCACGATGGCGGCATTTTTTCCACCGAGTTCACCGAGCACGGGTTTGGCATGGCGGCCCGATGCGCCGATTTCGCGCAGCAGCTGCATGCCGACCTCGTGCGATCCGGTAAAGGCAATCCCGTCGATGCCGGGGTGGCGCGTCAGATAATTGCCGATGGTGCGGCCGCTGCCGTAAACGATGTTGTATAGACCGCGCGGCAGACGTGACTCGGTAAAAACTTTCGCCATCATGGCGCCGGTCATCAGCGCGCCTTCGGCCGGTTTGAAGACGACGCCGTTGCCCGCGAGCAGCGCGCCGCTGGTCATGCCGGTTGCCAGCGCCATCGGGAAATTGAACGGCGCAATCACCGCGAAGACTCCGTACGGACGCAGAACGTCTGCAGTCTGTTCGTTTGCCGCCAACTGCCCGAGCGGACGCACGAAGCCTTTGGTTTCTTCTACTTGATCCGCGTAATAATCGATGAGATCGGCCGACTCTTCCGCATCGCCCAGCGACTCGAAACGCGTCTTACCGATTTCCATGCTCATAACCGCTGCGAGCTCATAACGCATCGAACGAATGCGTTCGGCAATCTCGCGCATGATCGCGACGCGGTCTTGCCAGGCGAGCGCGGACCACTCCTTTTGTGCGCGGTGCGCGGCGGCGACCGCTTTGTCGACGTCGGCCTCGCTTGCGCTCGCGAACGCGCCAATCAGTACGCTGCGATCGATCGGCGAGCGCGACTCCTGCGTAACGCCGCTGCCCGCGGCTTGCGAACCGTCGACGATCGCGTGATGCGTCGCGCCGAATTGCGATGTGACGCGTGCAAGCGTTTCTTCGAACCGCTCGTGAATCTCGTCGAGATTACCGCCGATGGCGGAATACGTAATCTTCGGCTGCTTCTGCGCGACGGGTGCGGTCATGGTTGTCTCCTTGCCAGTAGTCTATCCGCGGTATCGCCGATGCTTTTTTGCAGCAGCGTAACCAATTCTTCGATTTGCGCGGGTTCGATGGTGAACGGCGGTGCAATCATTACGAGATCCCCGTTCGTGCCGTCCGCGTGCCCCACGTTCGGCCACAACACCAGCCCGCGCTTCTTGGCGCATTGCACGAGCGTTTCGGCCAGTTTCAACTCTCGGTGCAACGGCTGCTTCGTTTCGCGGTCGGCGACGAATTCGACGGCCCACAGCATGCCGACGCCGCGCACGTCACCTATGAGTTCGTGCTCCATGCGTTTGAGCGCGCCGCCGAGCTGCGCGCCGGTGCGTGCCGCGCGCTCGACCAAATGATGGCTATCGATGTAGCGCTGCACAGCAAGGCCCGCAGCGGCGGCGAGCGGATTGTGTGAGTACGTTTGCGCGTGCATGAACCCGCCGCTCCCGGCCGCGATCGTTTCCACGATCGAACGCTTTGCGATCATCGCCGAGAGCGGTGCGTATCCGCCGTTCAGGCCCTTGCCCATCGTGATGACGTCCGGTGCGATTGCAGCGCCGGCGGCATCGCGGAAATGCTCGAGGCCGTAGTACGTTCCCGTTCGCCCGGCACCGGTCAACACTTCATCGCAGATGAACAGCACGCCGTAGCGATCGCAAATCTCACGCACGTGCGCGAAGTACCCGCGCGGCGGAACGGACGCTCCGGTGGACGATCCCCCGATCGGCTCGACGATGAATGCCGCGACGTTCTCCGGCCCCGCTTGCAGAATCGCCGCTTCGAGCGCCGACGCGTCCGCAACCACTTCACTATTGCGATAGGGATAGGGCGCTTCTATCATCGTCACGTCGGCCAGCCATGGACCGAACATCGTGCGATAGTGTCCGCGCGCGGAAGCCGAAAGCGCGAAGAGCGTATTGCCGTGATAACCCGGCGATTGCGCGATGACGGTGCGCCGCGAAGGCTCGCCGCGCTCGACGTGGTATTGCCGCGCAAGTTTCAGCGCCGCCTCGGTGGCCTCGGATCCGCTCGATAGAAAATACGCGCGATCGACGGCCGCCGGCGTTTTCGTCGCGAGCAGATCGGCCAGTTCCTCGACCGGCTCGTTCGTGAAGGCCGTGCCGTTGACGTAGGTGACCTTGCGCGCCTGCTCCGCCAGAGCGTCGGCGATCTCCGGTACGCCGTGGCCGATGTTGCAGACCATCGCGCCCCCGCACGCGTCCAGGTAGCGCTTGCCGGAATCATCGAAAAGGTAGACTCCCGAGCCGCGCACAATGCGCGGCAACGCCGTGTTCAGCTTGCGATAGAACACACGGCTCCCGGGATGGTCGAGATTTTTCGCCTTTTCGTCCATCTGCTCAAAACTTATTCGGAGGGATAGGTCCAATATACCGTATATATTTGCCGAAAGCCAGTTTTTTCCAAAAGAAGGCTCGCTCGCAATGCTCAAGTTCCTGGCCCTGGCGCAGGCCGTTTCACGCCACGTGAACGACGGAGATACGGTGGCCCTCGAAGGCTTTACGCACCTCATCCCCTTCGCCGCCGCCCACGAGATCGCTCGGCAGCGCAAACGCAATCTGACCCTGGTGCGCATGACGCCCGACCTGATTTACGACCAACTCATCGGCGTGGGCTGCGCAAGCAAGCTGATTTTCTCGTGGGGCGGCAATCCCGGCGTCGGCTCGCTCCACCGCTTCCGCGACGCGGTCGAGCGGGGCTGGCCCGTGCCGCTGCAGATTGAGGAACACTCACACGCGGCGATGGCGGCGGCGTACGCTGCGGGCGCTTCGAACCTGCCCTTCGCGATGCTGCGCGGGTACATCGGCTCGGACCTGATCCAGCACAACCCGCATATCAAGGAAGTCGTCTGCCCGTTTACAGGCGAGGCGCTCGCCGCCGTGCCCGCACTTCGTCCGGACGTTGCGATCGTTCACGCACAGCAAGCCAACCGCGCGGGCGACGTGCTGATTCACGGCATCGTCGGCGTCCAGAAGGAAGCAATACTTTCCGCATCGCGTGCAATCGTAACGGTCGAAGAGATCGTCGACGAGTTTTCGCATCCGCCGAACTCGGTGGTGATCCCCAACTGGGTGCTCGACGCCGTGTGCGTTGCGCCCGGAGGAGCAAAGCCGTCGTACGCGCACGGCTACTACGAGCGCGACAATGCCTTTTACATCGAATGGGATAAGATCTCGCGGGATCGCGATCGCTTTCTCGCGTGGATGGAAGCGAACGTGTTGAAGGCTGAAGCACATGTCTAACGCCGACTATACGAGTGATGAATTGATGGCCGTCGAAGCGGCGCGATCGCTGCGTGACGGCGACGTGTGCTTTGTCGGCATCGGCTTGCCGTCGACAGCCGCGAATCTTGCGCGCTTGACGCATGCGCCGAACCTCGTGCTGATTTACGAGTCCGGCACAATCGGGACGAAGCCGCACGTGCTTCCGCTTTCAATCGGTGACGGAGAACTTGCGGAAACCGCAGACGCGGTGGTTTCGGTTCCGGAGATTTTCGCGTACTGGCTGCAGGGCGGGCGCATCGACGTCGGCTTCTTGGGCGCCGCGCAAATCGACCGCTTCGGCAATCTGAATACGACCGTAATCGGTGATTACGACAAGCCGAAAACGCGTTTGCCGGGCGCCGGCGGCGCTCCGGAGATTGCGGCTTCCGCGAAGGAAGTGCTGCTGATTCTCAAACAGGACCCGCGCACGTTCGTCGACCGGCTGGACTTTCTGACGACGCCGGGATATTTGAGCGGCGGCGAGAGCCGTGCGCGCTCGGGCGCAAAGGGCGCAGGTCCGACGAAAGTGATTACGGATCTTTGCGTGCTCGAGCCGGATCCGGAAACCAAAGAGCTGACGCTGGTGCAATTGCATCCCGGCGTCGACGTCGAGCGCGTGCGCGCCGCGACGGGTTGGCCGCTCAAAGTTGCAAAAGACCTCCGACAAACGCCGGCGCCGCGGGAGAGCGTGCTGAGCGCGCTTCGCGATCTCAAGACACGAACTGCGGCTGCCCATGCCGGATCGGCGTCGCGCGGGGAATAAGTCGGAGCGATGAAGTCCCGGCGGTACGGATTTCCGTTCCTGGCGGCTGTGGCGGCAGCGGCCATTGCTGCGCTGGTTATGCTGCGCGTCCCGCATGCGGCGCCCTCCGCGCTCGAGCCGACGGCCGGACCGGACGAGCCTTGGCCCATGTACCAGCGGGATCCGACGCACAACGCGGTTTTGGCTCAGGGCGGACTGCACGTTCGCTGGACGACGTCGTTCGGCGACAAGATCAACGGCGGCCTCGCGGTCAGCGGCGGCACGATCTATGCCGTGAGTTTCGACAAGAAACTCTACGCCGTCGACGAGCGCACCGGTGAGGTCCGATGGAGCGCGCAAGCGGACAATATCTTGATGTCGACGCCGGTCGTGCAAAACGGCATCGTGATCGTCGGAAGCGGAAAAGACGGGTTCCTGAAGCCTGACGACTACATGTCGCAAGTGTGGGGCCGGCCGGAAGGCGATGACGTCTACGCGTTCTCGACGCGCGACGGCCGGCTCGTCTGGAAGCTGCACACCATCGGGCAGAACATGCCGTCGCCCGCAATCGCCGGCGATGTTGCAATACTTGCGAACGGCGATCTCCACACCTACGCAATCGATCTGCAAAGCGGGAAGCCGCGTTGGACCGTCGATTTGCCCGGCGTCGCGACGATGGCGTCCGTGAACATTTCCGGCGGCCTTGCATTCGTAAGCACGTGCCACAACGCGCCCTACACGTGCGAAACGCGCGCCATCGACGTGCGCGACGGCCGCACGCGCTGGACGAATTCGTACGGCGGCAGCGATTGCACGCCGACGATCGACAACGGCATGGTGTTCGTCAACGCGTCCGACGACTCGGACTCGCGCTTTCACACCGGAGGCCAGATTACGGTCGCCGCGCTCGACGAGCAGACGGGTAAGACACGGTGGACGTGGAAGGCGCCGCCCGGTCCGTACACCTACGTTGCATCACAAGAGCGGCAGATCACCGGCGACGCACATGACGGCGTGCTGTTCCAGCCAATCGGCAACGCGTCGCGCGTGGTTGCATTGGACGAACGCAACGGCAAACTGCTATGGGAAGCGCATACGTCGGCCAACGTGAAGATGAGCCCGATCGTCAAAGGCGACGAGGTCTACTTCGGCGATACCGCGGGTATCTTTTACCGCGTCGACCGCAAGTCCGGGCGTATCATCCACACCAGCTCGTATCTGCAGCCCTTTTCTACGTCGCCTCCGGTTATCGTCGGCGACACGATCTTCGTCGCGGACGGACGCACCATCGTTGCCGCGCCGATCGGCGAGATTTAGGCCTCGACAAGCTCGGCCACCCTTCGATACCTTAGCGTGACACATCTCTTGTGTATTGTGCGACGCCTTCACGCCATGACGGCAGCGATATCCCAAGTGTATGCAACTTCGCGTTCTCGAGCGCGGAAAACGCCGGGCGCCGTACCACTGATGCCCAATCCTGAGACGATACCGCTTCGATTGGGTGATCGACGCCCGCGACGCGCAATGCTTCGCCGGCGAAATCGTACCAGGTCACCGCGCCTTCGTTCGCGATGTGATACACGCCGTACGGCGCGCCGGATTCCAGCAGCGCGAGAACACCGCGTGCCAGATGCGGCGCGTACGTGGGCGAGACGGTTTGGTCGCGAACGACCTGCACGCGTTCTCCCGCGCGCGCTTTCGTGACAATCCGATCGATGAACGTGTGGCCCTTGCTCGTGCTGGCGCGCGTCGCATAGACGCCGCACGTGCGCACGACGTATGCCGGTGACTGCAATCGCAGCGCGAGCAGCTCGCCCGCGTATTTCGAAACGCCGTACGCGTTCAGTGGGCGCGGTTCATCCGCTTCGGTGTACGGGCGAGCGGCCTGCCCGTCAAAGACGTAGTCGGTGCTGACCGTGACGAACACCGCGCCGCGCCGCGCGCATGCTCCGGCCATCGCACTCACAGCCAGCGCGTTTGCTGCGAATGCTTTTTCCGGCTCGGCTTCACAGCGCTCGACGTTATGAAATGCCGCGCAGTTCACCACCGTGTCGGGAGCGTTCTCGGCAATCGCGCGGCTCACCGCGGCGGCGTCCGTGATGTCTACTTCTGCATGCGAAGGCGTCAACAGCTCCGCGCCCGTCCAGCAGCGCCGGATTTCACCGCCGAGCTGTCCGGAAGCACCGAAAACCAATACGCGACGCGGTGACGGCACTCGCTGCCTATTCGTTGTCCGGCGGCTCGTACGAGCGCGGCATTGCCAAAAGCGCGCGCCGCGAATAGCGGGTTTGAATCTGTTTGAACGCACTCGGCGATTGCGTGAAGTCGAAGCAGTCGACGATCGAATTCGCCCGCACGTCCGTCGTGTTGAGCGAGCCCAGCCCAAACGTGTTTTCTACGAATTTCAGAACGCTACCGAACTCGTATTGCGTGTGCGACACGTATCCGTGCTTCGCGTACGCTGAAACGACTATCATCGGAACGCGAAAACCGAGACCGTCGTACGAAAGCTGCGGCGGTTTGACGTTGTCGTACCAGCCGCCCCACTCGTCCCACAGGATGACGATGGCCGTATCGTTCCAGTACGGGCTTTGACCGACAGCGTTGACGATCGACGAAACCCAAGACGGGCCCGTGTTCGAACCGGACGAGTCGTGATCCGAATTCGGCATGGACGGAATGACGTAGCTCACTTGCGCGAGCTTGCCGGACGAAATGTCCGTGAAGATATTCGTTTCGGGAGAGCTTATGTTCGTGTTCCATTCGGAACCGTACCGTACGGGTTTTACCGAATCGAATGCGGACCATACGTCGCCGCCGAGGTTCGGGAAGGTCGGCCCGGTATCGACCATCGGCGCGTAGTATTTCCACGTTACGCCCTTCGCATCGAGCAGATTCGCAATCGTCGGATAGTCATAACAGGGAAACGGCCCGTTCGTCGTTACCGATCCGTCCGTAGCAATGATACTGGTCGTTGTGCCGGACGGTGCGTCACAGCCCCACGGAAGGTTCGTCGGAAAATCGACGATGCGTCCGGGTGAGACGGCCGGAGTCGTTCCGGCAATCAGTTCCTGGTGCGCCGTATAGCTGCCGCTGCTCTGCGTTGAGAACATGTCGTCCGCGAGCGTGTACTGCTGGGCAAGATCCCAATACGGCTGCACGTCGCTGCGCGCAATGTAATGGTATGGGACGGTGCCCGCCAATTCATTGTAGCCACCCGGATTGCCGGCCGGCGAGTAGCCTTCTTTGTCGAATCCGTCCATTTTGCCGCCATCGTAGGCGGCCTCGAACGTGCTGTGGTGGTGGTCGATGTCTTCCAACGTGTTGAGCGGTCGCGATGTGAGCTGCACCACGGTACCGTTCGACATCGTTCCGCTAGTCGCGGTATTCGCGCCGGGAAAGCCTTCGAAAACGTCGTCGAAACTACGGTTTTCTTGAACGATGATGACGACGTGCTTGATGTAGTTGGAAGACGGTGCCGGTTTCGGAAGCACCTGGGTGTCGTTACCGGTAGCACCGCCGCCGCTGCTGCAACCCGCCAGGATCGCGATAGCGAGCATCGATGCAAAGAGCTTCCGGCGACCCATGAATACCTCCCCAGGAAAGACCGGACACATGTTCGCCGGCACTCGGGCCTTTGGACTCAAGTTTGCTCGCTCCCTTGGTGCTCGCGAAGCGGCACCCCGTGCGTCGCATTCCTTACAATCGCCCATGTAACAAACGCCTCGCGGCGGCGGTAGAACCCGGCAAGAACCCGAATCTTAAGGAGCATGGAGATCGGAGAGCAGAGCGACGAGGCTCTGGTGCGGCAGGTCCGTAACGGCGAGCGCGAGCTGTTCTCCGTCTTGGTGGACCGCTATAAGCGTGGAATCGCAAGTTTTATCAGCGCCGGAGTCCGAAGCCCGTCGGACGTCGCCGACCTCTCGCAGGAAACATTCCTGCGGGCTTACGCGCACCTCGAGACGTTCAATCCGGCGCTCGGCAAGTTCTCCACGTGGATCTACCAGATCGCGCGCAACGTCGTGCGCACGCACCTGGGCAAATCCCAGCGTCGCGTCCCGACCCAAGAACTGCCCGAAGATCAAACGCTCGAAAACGCTCTCCCCGATATCTCGCGGGAGAGCGATCCGTCGGGCGGCATTCTTCGCGAAGAAGCCGAGTGCGAGCTGCGTGAGGCGCTCGCGGAACTTCCGGAGCGGACGCGCACCGTGCTGACCCTGCGATATTACAACAACATGGAATATCACACGATCGCCAGCACGCTCGGCCTGTCGCTCGGCAATGTCAAGACGCTGATTCACCGCGGCAAGATCGCGTTGGCACAAAAGATGCGCGAAAAAGACGCCGCGCGACGTGGCGCGCCCCTCGACGGTGCTCGCGGGCGTTCGACACCTCACGATGACAAGTTGCGGAAAGGAGCGGCGAAACGTGCGATGCTCTGCCTGTGAGCCGGTACTGGACCGTTACGTCGAAGGCACGCTCAAGCCTCCGCAGATGATTGCGATTTCCGCGCACCTGCGCGAATGTGAATCGTGCCGCGCGCTGCTCGAAGAATTGAAGGCGATCGACGGATTATTCGCCACCACGCGCGTTCTCGATTTACCGCAGAACTTCACGTTTGCGGTAATGGCGGAAGCGCGTTCGCTTCCCGCGCCTCGCCCGCGCCAGCATCCGCTCTGGAGTTTTCTCATTCTGTATTCCGCCGCCGCATGGGTTGCGGGCGTGCTTGCGATGGCAGTCACCGGAACGCCGCCGGCTGCGGTTCTTCGCGCGATTTCCGGTGCGCTGACGCGTTTCGGATTCTTCTCGGGTGCAGTCTCCGAAAGCTTTTCACACGGCGTTGCACCGCTCGCACCGACGCTCGCGGCATTCGGCGTCGGAGTGCTCGTAATCGACGTGGCACTCGCAGCTGCGTTCGCGTTGGTCTATTTCGTCATCCGCCCGCGCGTGGCCGCGCGGCTCGTTTCCGTTTCGGAGTCGCTGTCATGAAGTATCGAATCACACTTTCGTTCGGTTTCCTCGCCGCCGTGCTGCTCGCAACTCTTGCGCCGGCATGCGCCACGACAATCGAACAAGACATTACCGCCATCGGCCACAGCATCACCGTGCCCGCGGATGAAGAGGTCAAAGGCGACGTCACCGTGATTGGCGGCAATGCCGACATTGCCGGGACGGTGGACGGCGACGTTACGGTTGTGGGCGGTACGCTTACCAAGGAACCGGGCGCGCAAATTGCCGG
>DATGJX010000051.1:0-15785 GCA_035294905.1 Vulcanimicrobiaceae bacterium
GGGCGGGAACGGCAGCGCGCAATACAACTGCGGCGGTGGCTGCTACGGCGGAGCGTACCTGTTCGAGCGTTATCTGCGCGATAGATTCGGCGGCGACGAGTATACGCATGAGATGGAAACGAGCGGCGTGGTCGGCGATCAAAACCTGCAAGCCGCAACGGGAGAGAGTGAATCCTCCCTGATCGGCGATTTCACGCTCGCGATGGCAGCGAACACGCTGCAGGTGAACTCACCCGATTCACGCTTTCGCTTCGGATCGTTGAATTTGACCGGCACGTACGCCGATCAATTCGGCCAGTCGACCTCACTGACGGGCGTTTCCGCGCTGCCGTACTCCGGTACCGGAATGAGCGTAAATGCGCCGCTCGGAGGGGTTGCTTTCGTCCGGATCAGCAGCGTACCCGCGGCCGGAACGCCCATTTCGGTGACGACGAGCACGCCGAGCTTCGCGCTGCAAGGTGGCTTGGCGCAAAAATAGTATCTAAGCCCCCTTGTGAAAGAGCCGACACGTGTCTCTCGCGCCCGCTTTCGGGCGCTTTCGTCGTTGCTGCGGCGGCCACGATGCTGCAGCATTGCGTCCGTCCTAGCGCCTAGAAATCGCCGCAAAATCGGGACGCGAAAGCCACAAGCGGCCCTTCCACAAGGGGGCTAGGCGCCTATGCCCAAGACCGAACATTGGCAGTGGTACGTCGAAGAGTTCTTTCCGACGGAGCAGCACCACCACGCCATCGAACACGTTTTTTACTCCGGCCGTACGCCGTTTCAGAGCGTCGGCGTCATCAAGACGCCGGTGCTCGGCAAGATGCTGATACTCGACGGCGACACGCAAAGCGCGCAGTTCGACGAAAAGATTTACCACGAAGCACTCGTGCATCCGGCGATGGCCGCAGCCGCCGATCGAGCCGACGTGCTCATCCTCGGCGGCGGTGAAGGCGCGACGTTGCGGGAGGTCTTGCGGCACCCGGACGTGCGGCGCTGTACGATGGTCGACATCGACGGTCAAGTGGTCGAACTCTCGAAGCAGTATCTGCCGGAATGGTCTGCAGGCGCGTTCGACGACCCGCGCGCGCGAGTCATCATCGGCGACGCGCTCAGGTTTTTGGCGGAGGATCGCGATCGTTACGGCGTCATCATTTCCGATCTCACCGAACCGCTCGAAGATTCGCCCAGCAATGCGCTCTTTTGCGACGAGGTATTCCGAAACATCAAGGCGCGCCTAGCGGACGGCGGCGTCTACGTGCTCCAAGCCAGCACAGCCGGGTTTCATAATATGTCGCTGCACGCGAAGATGGTGCGCACGCTGCGCGCGTACTACGAACACGTCGCATCGTTTTATACGCACGTTCCGGCGTTCGACAGCGATTGGGCTTTCATCGCCTGCAGCGACCGCGTCGACCTTGCAACGCTCGATCCGGCGGAAGTAGACGCGTATTGCTCGCAGCTTCGCGGAGAGAGCTTTTTCTACGACGGCGTCACGCACCGCCGCATCTTTTCGTTGCCGCTCTATCTGCGACGCGAACTTGCCAAACAAGGAGACCGGTTTTGAGCAGCACGCGCTACGCCGGCAAAGTGGTGTGGGTGACCGGAGGCGGATCGGGGCTCGGGCGTTCGATGGCGATCGCGTTTGCGCAAGAAGGTGCCCGCGTGTGCGTGATCGGGCGGCGGCAAGAAGCGCTCGACGAAACGGCTCAGGTTATCGCGCAGCAAGGCGGTTCGGCTTTCGGACTCGCGTGCGACGTGCGCGACGCGGCGCGCGTAGAAGAAGTTGCGGCGGAGATCGTTCGACGAACCGGGCGCATCGACGTCCTCGTCAACAACGCGGCGGGGAACTTCGTGGCACCTTCCGAGAAGCTGTCGCCGAACGGATTCAAGGCCGTCGTCGACATCGTGCTCAACGGCACGTTTCATTGCACGCGCGCGGCATTCGATGCCCTGCGCGAGTCGCGCGGGAACATCCTCAACATCATCGCCACCTACGCTTGGAGCGGTGAGCCGGGCGCGTTGCACTCGGCGTGCGCGAAGGCCGGCGTGCTGGCGATGACGCGCACGCTCGCCGCGGAATGGGGCGGGTTCGGCATTCGCGTGAACGCGATCGCGCCCGGACCGATTCACACCGAAGGCACCGACAAGAACCTCTGGAGTGTCGCCGACCCTTCGACAGGCTCAGGGCAGGCTAATGACGCTGCACTAATTGAGCAAGTGCCCCTGGGGCGGTTGGGTACACCGGACGACATCTCGCGCGCGGCGCTATGGATTTGCTCGGTCGATGCCGGCTGGGTCAGCGGAGCGGCACTGCCCGTCGACGGCGCGCACTGGCTGCACGGCGGAACGCTGAATTTCCGCTCGGCCTACGACCGCCTCATGAGCGGTCAGCCGCTGGCGGGCCCGGCAACGGAAAAGGCATAGCCTAAAGAGTTGCCAGATACTAAACTAATGCGGCGCCCCCGGGGAGCAATTATGTCATGTCCATAGACCAAGAGCACGCGCGCCGGCAATGGGACAAAGAGCGGTCGCATTTCGTCGAGTTGCTGGATTTGAATCTCGAGAGCGTCGGCAACGGCCGGGCGGTCATGCGCATGCCGTACCGTTCTCAAATTTCAAACGGCACCGGGGCCGTACACGGCGGTGCAATCGTCAGCCTCTGCGACACGTGCTTCTACGTGGCGCTTGCGTCGATCTATGGACGCGATCAAGACACGACGACGGTCGCGCTGCAGTGCAACTATTTGGCCCCCGCGCTTCCGCCGCATGACTTGATCGCGGAAGCGACCGTGCTCAAGGCTGGGCGGCGCGTCGTGTACGGAGAAGTGCACGTGCGCAGCGGTGAGAAACTGGTCGCGCACGCTACGCTCAACTTCCTCAACAGCTATCCGGAAGAGAAGCCGAAGAAAAAGTGACAACGCAGGCCACTCCCGCAAAACGCACCGCGCTCTACGGCGAACACGTGCGCCTCGGCGCTCGCCTAATTCCATTCGGCGGCTTCGACATGCCGGTGCAGTACAGCAGCATTCTCAAAGAGCACGAAGCGGTGCGCCATCACGCCGGTTTGTTCGATCTCTCGCACATGGGGCAGTTCATCCTGGAAGGAGAGAACGTCGCGGCGTGGGCCGACAAACTGACGGTCAACAACGTCTCCACGATGAAGCCGGGACAAGCGCGCTACAACATCTTCACGAACGACCGCGGCGGCGCGCACGATGACGTCATCTTTTATAAATTGCCGGAACGCTGGCTGCTCGTCGTCAACGCAAGCAATGCGGACAAGATGTGGGCGCACCTGCACGCGAACCTCGGCGATTCCGGCGTGAAATTGACGAGCCTGCACGGCCGCAATGCGCTCATCGCGATTCAAGGGCCGAAGTCCGTCGAGATGCTGAATGCGCACGTCGACGTCGACGTGAGCGCACTCAAGTACTATTTCTGCGCCGAAGGCAGCGCCTACGGCAAACGCGCCGTGATCGCGCGCACGGGCTACACGGGGGAAGACGGCTTCGAGCTTTTCGTCGACGGTGCCGACGCTTCGTCCGTCTGGAACGCGCTGCTGCGCGATAACGGCGGTGCGGGGTTAATCCCAGCCGGTCTGGGTGCGCGCGACGTTTTACGCCTCGAAGCCGGCATGCCGCTCTACGGTCACGAACTCACTGAAGACATTTCGCCGCTGCAAGCCGGTTTGCAGTGGGCCGTCAAACTGAGCAAGCCGGAGTTTCTAGGCAAGCGCGCGCTGGAAGAGCAGCAAAGGCAGGATTCGTATCAGCGCGTCGTCGGCATCGTCATGGACGGCCGCGCGCCGGCTCGCGAAGGGTATCACGTGTTTCTAGGCGATCGCCGCGTCGGCGAAATCCGCAGCGGGTCGATTGCGCCTTCGGTACAGAACAAAAACATCGCGACCGCGCTCGTCGAGAAAGAAGCGTCGGCTCCGGGTACGCCGCTGGTTGTGCACATTCGCGGAACCGCGTACGGAGCGACAGTCGCACCGCTACCATTTTACAAACGCGCGCAGTAGAAAGGAACGAGAATTGGCGCAGCCAGCAGACTTGTTGTACAGCAAAGAGCACGAATGGGTGAAAGTCGACGGCCAGGTGGCTACAATCGGCATCACCGACTACGCGCAGAATTCTTTGGGTGATATCGTGTACGTCGAGTTGCCGAAAGTCGGCGCGAAGATCGCCCAGTTCTCCAGCGTTGGCGTCGTCGAGTCCGTGAAGGCCGTCTCCGATTTGTTCACGCCTATCGGCGGCGAAGTCACCGAAGTCAACGCCGAACTCGAGAACGATCCGGCGGTCGTGAATCGCGATCCATACGGCGGCGGGTGGATGTTCAAACTCAAGCTGAGTGACGGCGCGCAGACCGGCGGCCTGCTTTCGCCCGGCGATTACGACAAGTTGGTTTCCGAGTAGGCGCGTGTATACACCTCATACCGACAAAGACATTCGCGAAATGCTCGAGGCGATCGGCGTGCCGTCGCTCGAGAAACTCGTCGAAGTACCGGAGCCCGTCAAATTGCGCGAGCATCTGGACGTGGTTCCCGCGCTTGCGGAATCGGAAATCGCGCGCCGCTTCGAGCATTTTGCAAAGAAGAATGACGGCGCTTCGTGCGTCTCGTTCTTGGGTGCGGGTGCGTATCGGCACTATTCGCCGCCTGCGATTTCGGTGCTGGCGATGCGCGGCGAATTTCTTACTGCGTACACGCCGTATCAAGCCGAAGTATCGCAAGGCTACCTGCAAGCGATTTACGAGTTTCAGACCTACGTCTGCCTGTTGACGGGCTTGGACATTGCCAACGCGTCGGTTTACGACGGCGCGACCGCGCTGGCCGAAGGGGCGATCATGGCGATCAACGCCAACGGCCGTAAGAAGGTACTCGTTTCGCGCGCGATTCATCCGAATTATCGCGCGGTGCTGAAGACCTATTGCGACGGTTTGGACGTCGAGATTGACGAGCTGGCGGTTCGTGCCGACGGCACGACCGATCTGTCCGACGTCGCTGCGCGCGTCGCGACCAGAGCGTATGCGTGCGTTGCGTTGCAGTCGCCCAACTTCTTCGGCAACATCGACACGCCCGGCGTCGCGGCGCAACAGGCGATAAAGGAGAGCGGCACGGTGCTCATCGGCGTCGTGGCTGAAGCGCTCGCGCTCGCCGCTCTGGAAACACCCGCGTCGTGGGGTGCCGAGATCGTTGCTGGTGAGGCGCAAAGCTTCGGCGTGCCGGTTGCGTATGGCGGTCCCTACGTTGGATTCATTGCGTCGAGCAAAGAGCACCTGCGCCGTATCCCGGGCCGTCTTGTAGGAAAAACGCTGGACGTGCACGGCAACGAGGCATACGTGCTCACGCTGCAGGCGCGCGAGCAGCACATCCGGCGCGAACGCGCGACCTCGAACATCTGCACCAATCAGGCGCATTGTGCGCTCATCGCCACGATGTATCTGGCGCTGATGGGTAAGACCGGTTTGCGTGACGTCGCATCGGCGAATCTCGCGCGTTCGCGAGAGCTCGCAACGCGCGTGAGTTCACTGCGCGGCTGCACGCTTGCGTTCGATGCGCCGTTCTTCAACGAGATCGTCGTCAACGTGCATCAACCGGCAAAAGACGTCCTCGTGAAATTGCAGGAACGCGGCATCCTCGGCGGCGTCAATCTCGGACGGTACTATCCGGAATACGCGGACTGCATCCTGATGGCGGCGACTGAACTAACGTCGTCCGCCGACATCGAAGCGCTGTGCGCTGCTCTTGAAGAGGTCGTGAATGTCCCGGCTCGCGTCTGATCACACCGCATCACCGCTGATCTTCGAAACAGGTCAGGACGGACGCGCGAACCGGTACGTGCCGTCCGGCGCGCCGCTCACGGATTTCTTGCCCCAGGACGTATTGCGCAGCGATTTGCCTTTGCCCGATAACAGCGAACTGGACGTCGTGCGGCACTTCACCCGACTCTCGCAGCGCACGTTCGGCATCGACGTCGGCTTCTATCCGCTCGGGTCGTGCACGATGAAGTACAATCCGCGCGTCAACGACGCCATGGCCAATCTGCCGCAGATTCGCGATTTGCATCCGTATGCACCCGACGAACTCGCGCAAGGCGCGTTGCAGATTATGTGGGAACTCGAGCGCACGTTCTGTTCGCTTTTCGGTATGGCCGCGTTCTCACTGAATCCGTCGGCCGGCGCGCATGCCGAACTGGCCGCCCTGCTGATCGCAAAAGCGTACTTCAAAGATCGTGGTGAGACGGAACGCGACAAAGTCATCGTTCCCGACACGGCGCACGGCACGAACCCCGCTTCGGCGGCGATGTGCGGATTCAAGGTGATCTCGCTCAAGAGCGACGAGCGCGGCCGCGTCGGCGTCGACGAACTGAAGAAGGTCATCGGCCCTGACACTGCCGTGTGCATGATGACCAATCCCAACACGCTCGGGCTCTTCGAAGATCATATTCACGAGATCACGAAAGCCGTGCACGACGTCGGCGGCTTGATGTACTACGACGGAGCAAACGCGAACGCGCTCATGGGTAACGCGCGTCCGGGCGACATGGGTTTCGACTTGATGCATCTCAATACGCACAAGACATTCACGATTCCGCACGGCGGCGGCGGCGCAGGTCACGGTCCCGTCGGCGTCGCCGCGCATCTGGTCGATTTCTTGCCGACGCCGTACGTGCGCGCAAAGAAGAAAGCATCTGTAGACACGAATGCGGCGCCCAGCGATCAAATGGAGTTTTGGCTCGACTTCGACCGGCCGAAATCGATCGGACCGATGCGTTCGTTCTGGTCGAACTTCGCGCACGCGGTGCGAGCTCTCGCGTACATCTACGCGAACGGCGCTGAAGGACTCACGAAAGTTTCGCAGCTGGCCGTCCTCAACGCGAACTACATCCGCGTGAAGGTGCGGGAGTTTCTGGAGACGCCGTACGACGAGATCTGCCGCCACGAGTTCGTCGCTTCCGCGCAAGAATTGAAAAAAGAGACGGGTGTGCGGGCGCTCGACATCGCGAAGGCACTCCTCGACCGCGGGTTCATGGCGCCGACGATGTATTTTCCGCTCATCGTGCCCGAGTGTTTGATGATCGAGCCGACCGAAACCGAATCGAAGGAAACGCTCGATCAATTCATCGAGGGGCTGCGCGAGATCGTGCAGACCGCCAAGAGCAATCCGGACGCGATTACGGCGGCGCCGCAATACACGGTCGTCGGCCGCCTGGACGAAACGCGCGCGGCGCGTCAACCCGACTTGCGCTGGTCGCGGGGATAACGGACTTTCCTCAGGCGGCTACGGGTTGACCGTGCCGACGGGAACCGGGGCGCCTGCGACCGCGGCGTTGCAGGTAATGGTTCGCGTGTCCGTTGCCCGCGGGTCGGAGAACGTCAGGACGATACTGCTCTCGCCTGGAGGACAGCCGGGATCGCTTGTGAGCACCGTCCTCGGCGTCACCGCCTCCGCTGTGCCGCTTGCGTGCCCGGCGCCGTTCAAGAAGATCGTGAACGGTACGGCGCCGAGCTTGGCCTCGCGGACGTTACCGGCGGACGTCAAGGGCGCCATCGGCGCAAGATGTATCGCACCCGGAGCGTCCGGTCTTCCCGAGTAGACGGTCAGCACAAACCCGTCTCCGCTTGCAGGCGAAGTGAAGACCAGGGTTGCGCCGTTTCCGCTGGTGGCTGCGAGCGCCTGAGCGTACCCGAGTACCGCGTCAAATTGACGCGTCGCCGAGCGCATGCCGTAGGCGCGAGCCCCCTGCGCGAGCCAGAGCGAAGCTGCCGCAATCAGGACGACAATCGCCGCCACGATGACCACCTCGACCAGGGTTATGCCGCGCTCCCGCATGCCTTGCTTAGTGCCCCGGCATCCGAAAAAGGGTGCCCCTGCTCTTGCCGCCTTCTTGGTCCCGTCGGCTATAATTGAGGTAATCAGAAGGCGCCACCAGCGGCGCCTTTGCAGTCCTCTTAGGGGCTTGAAAGATGCGGATCAAATACGAGGTTTCGGCCGGCGGCTTGGTGCTACGCCGGCGCGAGTCGACGTACGATGCATTGCTCATCGGACGCGGCACGCCGCGCATTTGGACGCTGCCGAAGGGTCACGTCGAGCCGAAAGAATCTCACGAGCAAGCCGCACTGCGCGAAGTTCGTGAGGAGACGGGCTGCTGGGCTGAAATCATCACCAAACTCAACGATATCTCGTACTGGTTCTACCTGAATCGCTCCAAGCACAAGAAATCGGTTACCTTCTATTTGATGCGGTATCTCTCGGGCGACACTGCCAATCACGACCACGAAGTGGACGAGGCGCGGTGGTTCGATATCGTACAAGCAAAGAAGGCACTCAAGTACGTGAACGAAAAGCGCCTTATCGATTTGGGCCTGGACTACGTCTTGGCCAATCCAACCGCATTCGGCGACGTCCCAATCGTCGCGAGGACAGCAGAGCAGAGAACCAGTTGAGCCGGGGATGATCGAAAACGCCGACACCACCGTTGCGGCCGAACAAGACACCGACAAGCTTCGCGTCAGTTTGGAGGTCTTTGACGGGCCGCTCGATTTGCTTTTGAGCCTCGTCAAAGAGCGCCAGCTCGATATCGCGACCGTGCCGCTGGCGACGGTGGCCGCGCAGTACTTGGCGTACGTGTCGATGCTCGAAGCGCGCAGCATGGAGATAGCCGCCGAATACCTCGTGATCGCGGCGACGCTCGTGTTCCTCAAGTCCAAAGCCTTGCTGCCGCCGATTCCATCGGAGTTTCAAGACGAGGAGGCCGAAACGCCCGAGCAGGTGGAAGAGCGTCTGCGTCAGCGGCTCATCGCGTATTCGAAGTACCGCGAAGTGGGCGAAGAGCTGCGAGCGCGGCAACTGGAAGCGTCTTCGTATTATTATCGCGACACCGGGGACCCGGTCAGCGATCTCCGTCAGCGTTACCGCGTCGACCCGGAAAGGCTCACGCGCGCGTTCATCGCAATGCTGCGAAGCGCCCGGCCGGAAAAACGCACCATCGCGCGCGAACGGCTTTCGTTGATGGCATCGATGGATTACATCATGCGCAAGGTTCGTGAAGACGGTGAGGTCTTGTTCTCCGCGCTCTGTAAGGAGCTTGGCATGACGCGTGACTCGATCATCGTAACGTTCCTTGCGATTTTGGAACTCATCCGCCGTCACCGAGTCTCCTACGACCAACCCGAACCGTTCGACGACATACTTATCCTGCCCATCACCGCAACTGCAAACTAAGCCGTAAAAAGTGAACACGACAGAAACAGAAGAGATTCTTGCCGCCGAGCCGCAACCGCTCGAAGCGGAAGCGATTGAAGCCGCAGTCGAACGCTTGCGCTCTCCGATCGAGGCGCTGCTTTTCGTTGCCAGCGAGTCGCTGACCATCAAACAAATCGCGAAACTCACGCATGCGACGGAGATGGAAATTGCCGCGACGCTGCAGCGCGTCGAGGCGGACTTTGCCGATCGCGGGATAGTGCTGCGCGAGATCGCGGGCGGCTACCGTTTCGCCAGCGCGCCTTGCGCGCGCGACGTCGTCGAAGCATATCTGCTCCCGCCCAAGACGAACCTCTCCACGCCTGCGCTTGAAACGCTTGCGATCGTCGCGTACATGCAGCCGGTCACCAAAGGTGAAATCGAAGCAATTCGGGGTGTTGCGTCGGATAGCGTCGTTTCGACCCTGCTCGACCGCGCGCTCATCGCCGAAGCCGGCCGCAAGGACGTCGTCGGACGCCCGATGCTTTATAAAACGACTCCGGAGTTTCTCGAGTCATTCGGTTTGCGCTCGCTCGACGATCTGCCGCCGATGGAACTCGAAGCCGGGCAGCCGCTCGAACTCGATTTGCTCACGGCGAACATCACTGCAAACGTTCCGCAGGAACCGCAAGCGGAACAGCTGCCCCAGGAAGAGGCAACGCAAACGCAGGCATGACGGATCAGTGGGCCGCGCTCGCGCAGGAATACGCGAACTCTCGCAGCGGCTATTCAAACGAGCTGTACGATACGATCGCGCAATTCGGCCTGCGCCGCAATGCGACCATCTTGGACGTCGGCTGCGGCACCGGCTTGGCGAGCGAACCTTTCGCGACGAACGGGTTTCCCGTCACCGGTGTGGACCCATCGGAAGCGATGCTTGCCGCGGCTTCACAGCGGCTCCCGAGCGCTACGTTCGTCAAGGGCGAAGCCGAAGCGCTCCCGTTCCCGAACGAACGCTTTGACGTCGTCATCAGCGCGCAGACGTTCCACTGGATCGATCGCGCGCGTGCGCTCGCCGAGGCTTACCGCGTCTTGCGGCGCGGCGGCATCGTTGCGATTTGGTGGAAGCACATCATGTCGAACGACGCCATAAAGATCCTCCGCGACGACGTGATTCGCGAGCTCGGCAAGGATCCGATAGAAAGCGGTCTCGGCGGCGGATTCAAGGAGTTTTACGCCTCGCCGTTCGTGCAGCAAACGCTGCGCGTGCTGCCGTGGCGCATCGCGATGCCGCTCGACCGGTATCTCGGGTACGAGCGCTCGCGCTGCTCGGTTCGAAAGGCGCTCGGCGCGAAAGCGGACGACTATTTCCGGCGGCTGGAAAGCCGCTTGCACGAGCGCGTCGGGCCGGGCAATCCTACGATCTCGCTCGCGTACATTCAATATCTGTACATGGCCAAGAAGCTGTAACTCGCACATGCGTTTGGGCGTGCATGTCCGTGTCGGCGCCGGCTATGCGGCGGCAATCGAGTATGCGAAGCGGGTCAAATGCACCGCGATTCAAATCTTCTCGAGCAATCCGCGTGCGTATCGCACGCCGCCAATCAACAAACCGGCGCTCGAAGCATTTAGAGCTGCGCGCGAGCAGACTGCAATCGATCCGTGCGTGATCCACACGCCGTATCTCATCAATTTGGCCAGCGACGATCCGAAGATCAGCGCGGGTTCGCTCGGATTGCTCAAATACGATCTCGCCGCGGCAGCCGTGGGCGGCATTCGTTACGTCAACACGCATCTAGGTTCGTACGGAAAACGCGACCGTAACGAAGGCTTCGTTGCCGCATGCCGCTTGCTCGAAGAGGCACTGAAGGACGTTGCTCCGGGCGTTTACCTCGTGATGGAGAACTCCGCCGGCGCCGGCGCACTTTGCGGCGGCACGCTCGAGGAACTCGGCCGTTTCGTCAAGTCGCTCGATCACCCGCAACTGGGCGTATGCTTAGACACGGCGCACGCATGGGCTGCAGGATACGAGATCAATTCCCAGCGCGGCGTCGACGACTTTCTGTATCAAGCGGCGACGCACATCGGCCTGGACCGCGTGCATATGTTCCATTTCAACGACACGGAAGTGCCGCTCGGCGGCGCGCGCGACCGCCACCACCATATCGGCGAAGGCAACATCGGGTTCGAAGGATTTCGCGCATTGGCGGCGCGGCCGGAATTGCGTGACAAAACGGCGATTCTCGAAACGCCGGGCGAAGAGGCGGACGATCTGCGAAACATGGAGACGATTCGCGCCATCTTCCGTGGCGCCGGGCACGCCGTCGACTAGGGCTGCGCGGCTATAGCGGTTTGCCCGACCGCTCGAAAATTGCCATCCAGGCAATTTTCTGCTTATCCACTTTTTCGCGAAAACGAAGTTTTGAAATGGACATCCTGTCCAGCGCGAAAAAGTTGGAAATCCGGCAAGCCGCTATAGCCGCGCAGCCCTAGTCGATGAACTAACAGCAATTTTCAGATAGTGCGAATGCGTTGGGGAGACTATCTTGTATGCATGTCGTTTAGGATCGTTGGATTGGATGTCGAGCGGTTTCGGCCGCTTTTTGGCTTGAGTGACGAGGAACTCGCGAAGCGGAATGTCGTGCGGGTCGTTGCGGATGAGAAACCGGGATTTCCGTGCCGGGTGAGCCCTCGCGACGCGGAGATCGGTGAAAGGTTGCTGTTGATGAACTACGAGCATCAGCCGGCCGAGTCACCGTACCGGGCTTCGCACGCAATTTTTGTGATTGAGAACCCGGATGTCGAACGATACGATGAGGTTGACGGCATCCCGGATGTTCTTCGCGTCAGGCAACTGTCGGTTCGGTCGTTCGACGAGGGCGGGATGATGCTCGACGCCGAGGTGATTGAGGGTGCAGTCCTGGAACCGCTGATCGAACGGCTCTTTGGCGAGCCGCGCACGGCATACTTGCACGTGCACAATGCCAAGCGCGGCTGCTACGCCGCACGGGTAGACAGAGTGAAATAGATCTCTGCGGCGCCCTCGGGGAGGGCATGCGGAGCCAGTATGTTTAAGCGCCATGAATTTGGGGGCCCCGCAAAGCGGGGGCGCCCTTCGACGAGGCTCAGGACAAGCTCCGGCTTAGCGCGAAGCGCCTTTTGAACATGATCGGGCACTTTGACGTCGATGCGTTTTACGCAAGCGTCGAAATACGGGACAATCCCGAGTTGCGAGGGTTGCCGGTTGCCGTCGCGGGCTCGAGCCGCCGGGCAGTTGTGTTGACTGCGTCGTATGAAGCGCGCCCTTTCGGCGTAAAGTCCGCCGTGCCGCTTTGGAAGGCGCTGGCTGCGTGCCCGCAGCTTGTCGTCGTGCGGCCTAATATGCAGAAGTATCGCGAGGTTTCGCGCGCGATTTTCGGGATTCTCGAACGGCGCGGTCATCCGGTGCAAGGCCTGTCGATGGATGAAGCGTTCGTCGACTTCGGCGACGTGCCGTTGGACGGCGCAGTCGCGCTTGCGCAAAACATTCGGACGGAGATCTTCGACGCCGTTCGCTTGACCGTCAGCGCGGGCGTTGCATCCGGAAAGATGGTTGCAAAGATCCTTTCCGACTCGTGCAAGCCCAACGGATTGCAAGCACTCACGCCGGGTGAGGAGCGCGCTTTTCTTGCGCCTCTGCCCGTCGGCCGTCTGTGGGGTGTAGGTCCGAAGACGCAGGCGCGTCTGCATGAGCGATGCATCACCACTATCGGCGATGTGGCGGCGCTAAGCGACGAACATGCAAAAGCGATTTTCGGATCGTGGGGCGTCGAGCTGCGCGACCTCGCGTGCGGCATCGATCGCCGCGCGGTCCAGGCGGACCAGGAGACCAAATCTATTTCGACCGAGGAAACGTTTGAATACGACGTCCGCGACGAGCGGCGTTTGCGGGAAGTATTGCGCGAACAAGCGATTGAACTTGCGCAAAAACTCGAGCGCGAAGGTCTCTCGGCGTGCACGATCGGCATCAAAGTCAAGCGTGCCGATTTCAAAATCGTCGCCCGACAAACCAATCTCGCCGAACCAACCTCGGAGGCGCGACAAATTTTCGTAGCGTCCGTGCACTGTCTGCGACGCGCCGGCATCGAAAACTATGCCGTACGGCTTTTGGGCACCAGAGTGGCGTCGCTCGTCGCCGGAGAGCCGAAGCAGCAGAGCCTCTTCGTGCGCTAGATGCGATCTTGCGACCACACGCCGTCGGCACTGCGGCTTTCTTGCGCGCATTGCACGAAGGCATTACCGCCGCGGCTAAGCGGCGCGATCATCCAGACTGCATCATTGCGTTTGCGCACGGAACCGCGCGGTAGGGCGTCGCGAGCGGGCATGGGTGGCAACCAGCCGGCGATACGACGAAGATCGCCGGCGCCGATGCGCAGTACCGCGGGAACGAGCGCGTCCGCCGCGCCGCCGTCGGCAGCCGCGAATTCGTCGACGACGTAGGCGTCGTGCCGAGGTTCGCGCCGCCCGAGCACGTAGGCCGCGACGGACCGGCCCCTGCGGACGACGAGATTTACTTGCTGCGCGTGCGCCTGAAGGTGCGCAGCTTGCGTTAGACGCGTGCGGACCCAGTTCCATACGGCAGGCGTGCGGACCAGCGCGAAGTCGCGCCGCAGTTCCATCGCATCGAAACATGCGCGAAGGCCGCTCCAGTCGTGATCGTCGATTGGGCGCGCGTCGATGCGGGCGGCCGCCAGTGAATCGGCGCGCACCGAAATGGAACGCGACGCCAGTTCTACGAAGCCGAGTTCCTTGTAAAACTGCGGATGGATATCCGAAAAAAGAAACGCGAAATCAATCCCTGCTGCTCGCGCGTCGTCGAGCGCCATGCCGAGCATCGCCGTCGCAAAACCGTGACCCCGAAACGGCTGCGGCGTGAACACTGCGCCGATACCGATCGCTCGCAGCCGCTGTGCGCCGGCGCGGGCCTCCCGCTCGTAGCGTTTGAACGTTGCGAGCATGTTGCTGCCGTCGGAGAGCGCGATGGTGCGGTACGATTTGCGGCCATACGGAGTGACGGCGAGTTGCGTCGTCTGAGCGGCATACGTTTCGGAACTGCGTCCGTACGCCCAAAGCGATTCGGTAAGCGGAAGCACCTGCGCAGCATATGCGTGCGCGGAAAGTTCCACGAGGCGATAGTTCATCCGGCGAAGACTGCGCGCGTGGGCCGCCAGCGATCGGAGACGTCCACGCAAGCCGGCAAACGCGCCGCTTGCAGCTCGGCCAGAAACTCGGGGGCCGCGACTCCGCGCGTCGCGCGCTCGCTTGCCGTGACGAGCACGCTGCGCTTTGCGCGGCGCATCGCATACACGAACGCGCGGCGCTCCTCTTTGTTGTACGCTTCGCGCGCTTTCGTGCGGAACATATAATAGGTGAACTTCGCGGTGCGCGCGGCGCGCGCGTCGCCGACGTTCTCTTTGGCAATCATGCCCAGGCTCGGGCTGTACAAGAATGAATCCGGCGCATACCAGCGCGGGAACGAGCCGGCGCGCGCGCGCGGAATGATGACGTGGTCGAACTCGCGTCCGCGAGCCGCGTCGATGCTGAGTATGCTGACGGCACCTGCGCGTTCGCCCGTCTCGCTCGTCTCGAAGCCGCTGTCGATGCGCGCTTGCGCGTGTTCCAGAAACTCGCCCAAAGACGCGTCGGGATGCGTTCGGGCAAATTGCGAAATGCGCTCGTAAAGGCGCGCCAACGTCTGCTGCTGATACCACGCGCGGGCGCTGCCCGGGGCACCAGCCGCAGCCAATCCTTCGCTCCACACCAAACGCACGAAGTCGAGCAGTTCCATCTGCGCGAGCGCATCTCGCCAGCCTGCCAGACGGACTCGAAGCTGCTCGACGCGTGCGCGTGCCGTGTTCGAGAGCTGCGCATCTTGATCTCCGCGGAGCACGTTCCACGCCAAGCGCACGTCGCGCTTGGGATCCCATCGCCCCGAGCGCGCGCCGTTCTCTTCGACTGCGAGGTCGGAGAACAGCGGCGTCTGCGCATCCGGCGGCTCGCTGCACAGGGCGTATATGCCGGCATCGGAGAGCGCAAACGCCGGACCGGAAAGTACGCGTAATAAATATTCATGGCGAAATGGATCGTGTGCGATCCACAAGACGGCGAGCGCATCCAGCGCTTCGGGTTCGTCGAACAAGTTCAAGTCGCCGGCGACTTGCACGCGGACGTTTCGCTCCAGCAGGGCGTCACGATACGGTCGCACGTCCCGGACGGAACGGAAGAGCACCGCAATCTCATCGTGCGCGACGCCGGAACTCAATAACTCGACGACGTGCTCCGCTACGAATTGCGCTTCCGCGCGGCGCGTGCTTGCACGAAACAGCCGCAGCCGCGGCTCGGCTTCCGGCACAACCGTCGACACGCCTCCGGCGCCAAGCATATGCCGGCAAGCAGCGTCGAGCGCAAACGGGTTGCGATGCTGCTCTTCCAATGTGATACGTTCTCCGGGCAGCGCGAAGATCCGGTCGGGGCGCGCGCCGCGAAACATCGACGTAGCGGAATCGGGATCACCGGCCAGCGTTGCGTTGCAAAGATCGTTGCCGTAAATCGCCTGCAGCAGCTGCAGTTCGCCGATCGT
>DATGJX010000052.1:0-18439 GCA_035294905.1 Vulcanimicrobiaceae bacterium
GATAGCGGTCGACCAGGAACGCGAGGAGACGGACCGCCTGGGCTTGCGCGGTTTGACCGGGCAACGACTCGAAAACCGCGGCAAGTTCCCAAGCGCATCGCGTATATGCAGCGTCGCTTCCGTCGTGCGACAAAGACCAGAATTTCGATTCGAGAGCCAGCGCTTCCGTGGTATCCATATTCTTTGCCGTCCGAATCGCAAGCAGCAACGAGGGCTCATCGCTCGTTGGAATCACCGATAGCGCGGGCGAAGACGATGGCTGAGGCGACGGCGATGACGACGCTAATGACGCCGACGACGGCAATGCCGATGAGGACGCCGGCGGCGGTCCAGCCCAATGCGGCCAAGGCCGCACGCCGATGCCGCGAGTCAAATCGCGTTGCGCATCAGTGGCGAAGGCCGTCCCGTTATACTGGTCGTGGACTTTCTGGAGAACTGCAACCGCATGCGTTCGGGCATCGTCGCCCGGCAGTTCTTCGTACAAAATAGCGAGATTCCACAGAGCCGCGGGAATCCAGGTATCGTGCGGATAGCGCGTGCTCCAATCTTGCAGCGCATCCTGAACTTCAAGCGCATCGTGCTCGATCGCGTCGGGCCTTCGGCGGCCGTGATGCAGGTCGTCTTTGAGCGAGAAAATCATATGCCGGATCCCGAACGGACTCAGACGCATATGCCCAAAGTATTCGTCCGCCGGCGCGAGCTCTGAAATAGAAGCGGGACCGCCGGCAGCGATCCCGTTTGAAGATAGAATACCCAACGCCCCAAGCGTCGCCAGACAGACCGCGAAGATCAAGCTCTTCCTCGTCATCTCTGGACCGTTGGCTTTCGCTCGCAGCCTAACGTCTCATGCCGTTCGTGTAAGGGCCTGCTCGCTTACGTCGGGCGCAACGTGCGGCAAAAGCGCCGTCGCGATCGCGGTGTGATGTGCGAGCAGCGAAAGCGCTTTGATTTCGTCCTCGAGATACGCGGTGCGATCGGGTTTGGGGCCGCAACACAGAAAACCGACGAGGTCGCCGCGCACGGTCATCGGCACGAAGAGCATGTGCAGGTGCTCGCCGGAATCATCGTCCACTTCGAATGCTTCTTGCCAGCGGCGCAAACGCAGCGGTACGCCGTCGTTGAAGCGGTAGGCCTGCGGAAAATTTCCGGCTCCTACTTCCGCGCCGCGCTCATAGCGATCACCGCGATGCAGATAATATGCCACGCCGAGCGGGCTAAGCGCATGCTTCACGGTCTGCACGCCGAGCTGCATGAGATCGGACGCGTCAGTTGCGGCGTCTGCTTCGCGCGCGACGCGTTCTATCTCGGTCAATCCCTGTAAACGTTTGCGGAAGAACGCGCGGGTCAGCCGTTCTTCGACGAAGCGGTGAATCGAGCGAGCCGACATGCCGAGCACCAGCACGATGACAAGTGTCAGGAGCTGCGCCGCCAAACCGCTTTTATCGTGCGAGAGCCCGAACGACTGCTCGAAAATCTTGGCGATCCCCCACTCTGCAGCAATGAAGACGCCGACGATGATCACCGAAACGAGCGTAAACACCGTAGCACGCGAAACGAGAATGTTGAGATCGACCAGTCGGTGGCGCAGGACCGGGTACGCAACGCCGAATGCAAAAAACAGCACTTGCGCCGCGTTCACGAAATCGCCGTAATGCGTTTCGAGGCTCGTTCCGCCGGCCAGCACTTCAATCGCCGGAGCGGCGCTGAAAGCGGCTGCGACCAGCCACATGCCGCCAAGCCAACGCACAGGTGCTGCGTCTTCACTACTCGCGCTTGCAAACGCATCAAAAATTGCGATGACCATCACAAGTGTAAACACGAGCGAGAGCGCCTGTCCCACGGCGCCAAATGCTATAGCGTCCGCCAGCGGATGGCCGACTCCGGTTGCGATAAACGCGGCACTCGAATAGGCTGCAAGAAGTGCCCGAGCGGCTTGTGCTGCGCCGAACCACGAGAGCGCCGCGCGCAACTTCGTGCGCTCCGGCGGGTAGATCGCAAGCAGCAACAGCGCGGACCAGTATGCTGCCACGCCGAAGCTAGGCGGCAAAAACTTATTTAGAATCTCCGCGCACCATGCGTTGCCGCACACGTAACTCCCGCTCAGCGAGAGCGCGGCAGCACCGGAAAAGAACAGTACGGCAGCGGCGCGCGTGCCGACACGCTGATTGCGCGCGCGCATCAGCACGAGGATCGCCACGATGAACGCGCCCAGCGCCGTCAGCCCGTTGACGAGTTTGTTGATCAGTTGCTGCGCGCCGAGTGCTCCGGTGAACGGGACAAACGCAAAACTGACGACGCGCACGCCGCCGTTCGACTCGACCACGTGTTCGTGAACGACGGTGCCGACTGGGCCCGCGTCTTCCTGCACATACTCGTTGCCTTTGTTCGAGACGAGGCGCTGTCCCACGCGCAAACCGGCAGCGTATGCGGGACCGGACGGATCCGAAAAATAGACGCGCGAATACGGTGCCCCGGGTATGAAATTGTAACCGCCGTAGCCCCACGTAATCGGCAGCACGAGCGCGAGCAGCGCCAACGGAATGCCGGCGGCGGCGCAGATGAGGACGAGGGTGCGAATACTCATCGGGACCTTCCCTTCGTACGCCCGATACTTCGCTTGCTTATCGCTCGATCCGTTTATGGTTCTCTAGACCCACGTTCGGCGGGAAAGGCAACGTTCTCCAGCTCGAGCCTACTGGTGTAAGGTGAATCCGCCGTATCGTGCGGCGGCGGAGTCCAGCTCGCGTTGATCGACTCGATCCACCATGTCGCGTTCGGCGGAAACGGACGAAACGAATAGTCGATGCTTGCAGACCAGCGGTTCTGATGCATCGCATACGTCAATTTGCGCACGTCGTAGGTGGCTTCGTCGGCCCACACGGCGCGAAGCGGATAGTAGTCCGGATTGCCGATCGGTTGCAGCAACAAATGATAGCAGCGATGACCGTCGAGGGTTTGCTCGCCGTCGAACGTTACCGTGTAGTGCAATGCGCGAACCGAAGTGATTGTCCGCAGCGGACCGACGAACGGATCGATTTGCGTGCTCGTCGGGTACTGCGCCGAAATATTGAAGCCGAGGGGCGAAAGTGCCGGCCCGACGCACGAAGGTCCGATGCTGGTCGTAACGCCCGTATCGGTTTCGACTTCACGCGTGCGGCACCAATGATCGAACGTGCGCAGCAACACGTGCTCGCTGCCGGTAACGTCTTTCCCCGACGCGTAATGATGCTGAATCGCGACGTCAAACTCGACGTACGGCGGCAAATATCGAGCTTCCCAAGCGTCCTGTGCGCGCTGGAAGATCACGGTAGCCGGAGGCAGAATCAACAACAAGCGAGCATCCGCTGAATGCGCAGCCGAATCCTGGACTTGTGGGCAAAAAAAGCAATACAACGGAGCGCTCCCCAAAGTTAGAGCCATACATGCGGACGAGCACCTTGCCCGCAGCGGCGCAAATGGCGCCGCCCGCGTATCCGACCTGCGGCTATTGGCAAAACGGCACGTGGGTCAGCAACGGCACGTGCAACAACAGTCCCCGGTGCGGTTCGATGCAGAACGGTGTTTGGGTACCCAACGGCAACTGCCCGGACCGTCGCGGGATGGTACTCGGCCGCGCTCGCGTTGTCGGAACCATCACCTCCGTCAGCGGACATATGGTCACCGTGCAGCAATCGCGCGGCTCGGTTACGATAGATGACTCACGAGCGCTCTCGAGGCAAACCACCGGCCACGTCGCAGTAGGGCGGCAAATCGTTGCATTTGGTCACTGGCGCGACGGAACGTTTTACGCAACGCGAATACAGTAAGCGAACGCAACTGCATTAAGCAAAAAAAGGCCCGGCGAATCGCCGGGCCTTTTCGTTGGTACGTTATTCAGGATTCTCTCTAGAACTGCGCTGTTCCGGATTGTAAGAGCGTGTTCTGGAGTTGGGATTGCGAAATAGCTTGTGAGGCAAGGG
This sequence comes from Vulcanimicrobiaceae bacterium, assembly GCA_035294905.1. Classification (GTDB taxonomy): domain Bacteria; phylum Vulcanimicrobiota; class Vulcanimicrobiia; order Vulcanimicrobiales; family Vulcanimicrobiaceae; genus DATGJX01. Next base: position 3,960 of record DATGJX010000052.1, read on the forward strand.
CCTGATTTTGCAGATCCGCTGCCGTCAAACCATTCACCGTAGGGTCCGTTTCGGACTGCACTGCGGCAGCCTGTACGTAACTCGGCGACAAGACATCTGTTGCCGCTGAAGACTCGCCACCACCATGGTGACCGTGGTGATGTCCCGAGTGACCCTTGAGCTGTGCCAAATCTGCTTGAAACGTCTGCTGCTGTGCGGGGTTCAAGATGCTTTGGACTTGCCCCTGAACCTGCGAGAACGATTCGCCCTGCGATTGAGCGCCGCTTAGAATGGACTGGACCTGCGTTTGCTGCGCGCTCGAAAGATTCAGGTTCGCAAATGGATTGTAGGCGTTGGTGCTTTGTAAAGAAAGATTCATCGTATAACACCTCCCTTCTGAGCCTGGAAGACCCAAATGGGGTATCGGCCGCAATCCTGGGAATTTGCTGGCAGCCTCAAATCCATCGCGGAACGCGGCGCAGATAGGCGCGATACGCGCCGCCGAACTTCTGTTCGAGATGCCGCTCTTCGCGCTCGACGACGCCGCGGTTCACGACCCACAGCACCGCCGGCAGCAAAGCAAAAGGCAGTGTGCTGCGAGTCGCGAGCGCCGTACCGAAATACGCGAGGGTCATGGCTGCGTAGAGCGGATTGCGGGTGTGCGCGAAGGGACCGCTCTCGATTAACGCGGTCGCCTCTTCGAAGACGTCGTACGTTGTTTGGGCTCTCTCGAACTCGCGAAGGGCTGGAACAACGAGCGACACCGCAACTGCGAAAAACCCGGGCGCTAAAAGCCGCACGGCCGGCGGCAAGCGGCGCTTGGACAGCACCCGATCCACGATGATGCCGGCTACCAGCGGAATACCGAAAATCAGCGGCGGAAAAGCGACGACCCCTGCCGTCTCGCCATCTTTTGCCATGTGCGCATCTCCTATTTTCCGCGTATCGAATCGAGGGGCAACGCATACACCGAGCCGGTGAAACTCCCTATCACGAGCGTGTCCCCGACAATGATCGGCGAGCCGACGTTGAAAGCCGTAGGGAATGACTCGTCGCCGAGTTTTGCGCCTGTGCCGGCATCTAATGCCCAGAGCGCACCGGATAAATCGCCGAAGTACGCGATTCCATCTTTGATGACGAATGCTCCCTTAACCGGACCGTAAATTTGCGTTTTCCAAATCACGCGCCCGCTTTTTGCATCGAGTGCATTGGCCCAAGGCGCTGCCGCACCGCCGACGTACAGAACGCCGTCTTTCACTACCGGAATGCCCGCCTGATTGTTGATCGGCAACGGCCCGCTCTCGAGCGCCACGTCCCATAAAAGCGCACCGCTTCGCGCGTCGAGCGCAAATGCGTGTTCGCGCACGCTTTGGCCAATGGGCGCGTTGTTGCCGGATTCCGGAACGACGTACTCGCCGAATACGCGCTCACCGTCGCTCGCAAGTGGACAATCCCCTATGCCGGATGCGTCGTTCGGAAATGGATCGCTGCGCCAAACGACTGCGCCGTTTCGGCCATCGACTCTCAAAACCGCGTTATGCAGCACGCCGGACGTCACAAACGACGTTTTGTCCAACGGCACTGCTGCCGACATCGATGCGACTGAATGTACGTCGCGTTCGTACAACATGCGGCCGCTCATCGGATCCATCCCGGTAATGCGGCCGGCGCCGTCATGGTGCACGAGCACTCCGCAGACGATAGCGGGCGTCGGCATACCGCTGCCTCGCAATGCTGTACGCCATCGAATTGCTCCACTGCGCTCGTCAAATGCAATCATCGCGCTCTCGCCGGTACCGACATGCACCGGCTTACCGCCGCTCGGGTTCGGCGTGTCGGCGTTTCCCTCGCCGACAATCACCAGACCACGATAGAGCAACGGCGCGCTCATAAGCGCATTGGCGACGTGGTGTTTCCAAAAAACGTGACCGTCGCTCGCGCCAAGCGCATATAATGTTCCGGCGTTCGTCCCGATGTAAACAACGCCGTGCCGAAACGACGGGCTTGCAGAGATTCGTCCGTCCGTGACGGCCCGCCACCGGACGCGCAGTTCTCCGCTGACGACGGTATTATGCGATGGCCGTCCGCGAAACTGCGTCCAGTGAATCGCGGCTTGCGCCGCAACACATGACATGCCTACCGCCGCGACGCACGCGAGACTTGCGAATAATCTTCTCACATCCGTCTATTCAACGCCTATTGCCGTGAAGTTTGTGACGGTTCGACGACGGTACCGTGGTCGGAGATGAGCTAGGCGAAGGGGATGCGCTGGATGCGGGAGATGCGCTGGGTGCGGGAGATGCGCCGGGCACGGCTGATGACGTCGTTGACGGAGTCGGTGTCGGAGTCGGTGTCGGAGTCGGTGACGGAGTTGGCATCGGTGAAGCCGTAGCCGCAGGCGACGTGCGCGTCACACACAACGTACGCAGCGATGCCATCGCCGCAGGATCCGTTGGCGCCGTGCCCATTTGCATGTACATCAGGACGTAAGATGCGCCGTTTCCCTGCGTAAGCGCGAAGTGCATATCCGTTGGCACCTGGGTTGCGTTGACGCTCATGTCCACCGTCATGCCGGGATAGCCGCACATCGAAACGGTGCGCTGCGACGTGATCTTGAACAGCGACTTTCCGGATCCGCCGTTGCCGGAGCGCAGGCGTGCAGTCGAGAGCAGTTTGTCGAGCGAACTCATCTGTGAACCGCGCATCAGCGTGATGATTTGTCCGGGCCGCGTGCCCATCCACGCTCCGACCACTTCCAATTCGGTACTGGATTTGGTCCATCCGGCCGGCAGTTTCATTGCTGGTATCGTTTCCGATCCGCTCGGGCAGAACGCCCGCATCATTGCGGAAATCTGCGTGTTGGCGCCGGTTGCGGCCGGGCGCGTATACAAAAGAATGTATGCGTACCCGCTCTTCACCGCAATTTCTTGCTGCAATATCGCGCTCGCGTGGCCGGCGTTCACTTTTCTCGTCATCATATACGCCGGCGTGCCGCACAGCTGAAGCTTGGCAGCGGAAAGCGTTTTTACGACACCGGAGGTGGCCGAGCTTTTGTTTTCGCCCTCCGCGAGCATCTGTACCGTTCCGGGAAACGGAAATGCAACCGCAGTGAAGGATGGCGGCGAACCGTGTGCCGGTTTCGGGCCTTGCCATACGCTGGTAACCCGTGCGCCCACCATACTCTGCGGGAGCTCAACCCATCCCGCCGGTGGAGTGAACGGCAACGCGCTAACCGCCGCGAGTATCAAAGGCAGCACGCCACTCACTTCAATAAGCCGACGTCCTTCCCCACCGCCTCGAACGCTTGCAGCGCGCGATCCATCTCGTCTTTCGTCAGTTTCGCGCTGATCTGCACGCGGATGCGTGCCGTGCCTTCCGGCACGACCGGGAAGCCGAAGCCGGTTACGAACACACCCTTCTTCAGCAACTGATCGCTCATAGCGATCGCAAACGCCGTGTCGCCGACGATGATCGGAATGATTGCGCTCTCACCCTCGAGCGGTTTGAACCCCAAGCGCTTGAGTTCGGTACGGAAATACGCGACGTTGTCGCGCAGTTGCTGCACGAGCTGCGGATGCTGATCCAGATAATCGAGCGCCGCGAGCGCGCTGCACGCAACGGTCGCCGGAAGCGCGTTCGAGAACAGCTGCGGGCGTGATTTTTGAATGAGTGTGTCGATGAGCGCTTTGCTGCCGGCGACGAAACCGCCGGCCGCGCCACCCAGCGCCTTGCCGAGCGTACCCGTGATGACGTCGACTTGTCCTTCCAGTCCGAAGTGCTCGATGGTGCCGCGTCCCGTTTTACCCATCACGCCCGTGCCGTGCGAATCGTCGACGACGGTCACCGCATTATATTTTTTGGCAAGCTCGACGATTCGCGGCAACTTTGCGAGGCTGCCTTCCATTGAAAAGACGCCGTCGGTCACGATGACGATGGGCGAGCAGCCGTGCACCGCTTTCAATTTTTCTTCGAGATCCGCCATGTCGCCGTGCTTGTATCGTTCGCGGCGCGCTTTGCTTGCAAGGCGCGATCCGTCGATGATCGACGCGTGATTCAACTCGTCGGAAAGCAGCGCCGAACCGTCCTCGCAAATCGACGGGAACAATCCCGTGTTCGCATTCCAGCACGACACGTACGTCAGCGATGCCTGCGTCGAAAGAAACTGCGCGATGCGCTCTTCCAACGTGCGATGAATGTCGAACGTGCCGCAGATGAAACGGACCGACGCGGTTCCCGCGCCGTATTGATCCAAACCGCGTTTGCCGGCTTCGATGACTGCCGGCTCGTCGGAAAGGCCGAGATAGTTGTTGCTGGAGAGCACGATGACGTGCCCAGCCTCTTCCATCGTGACTTCGGCTGCCATCGGCGTCGTGAGGTGCCGCAGCGTTTTGTACGTACCTGCCGCTTTGAGTTTGTCGAGTTCGGCTTTCAATTTGCGTTCGAACGTCGAGTTCACTTGGCCAAATCTCCCTTGAGGTCGAGAACGATTTTTGCCGCTTCGCCGCTGTGCATCAGTTCGAAGGCGCGATCGAACTGTTCGAACGGCAGCACGTGCGTGATGATCGGCCGCAGATCGACGCGCCCGCTGCGCACGAGCGCCTGCGTCTGATACCACGTCTCGAACATGCGCCGTCCGTTGATACCCAGCACGCGCAAGCCTTTGAAGATGATGCGTTCGGCGAGGTTGAGATTGATGTTGTCGCTCGGAATGCCCAGCAGCGCGGCTGTTCCGCCGTTTCGCACCATACGCAGGCCATTGTCGATTGCTTGGCCGCTGCCCGACATCTCGAGCAGCACGTCGGCGCCGTCGCCGTTCGTGCGTTCGTGAATCTCCGCGACGAGGTTCGGATCCACTGCGGAAAACGTTTCGTCCGCACCCAGTTTCTTTGCGAGCTCCAGCTTCGCCGGATTGACGTCGATGGCGTACACGGCAGATGCACCCGCGGCGCGCGCCACCGGAATGGCCATCAATCCAATCGAGCCGACGCCGGTAATCACCACGGATTTGACGCTTACACCCGCCGCCATCACCGTGTGCACCGCGTTGCCGAGCGGATCGAAGATCGCTGCGAACTCGTCGGGAATCGCCGGGTCGAGCGGCCAGACGTTGCTCTCCGGCATCGCGATGTAATCGGCGAAGGCACCGTCGCGATCGACGCCGATAATCTCGACCCGTTCGCAAATGTGCGCTTCACCCGTGCGACACAAAAAGCACGTTCCGTCGGCAATGTGCCCTTCGGCCGATACCCGATCGCCTACGCGCACCATGCGCACCGCGGCGCCGACCGCCGCCACGGTTCCCATGAACTCATGACCGATGGTCAGCGGCGGATGCAAGCGGCTCTGCGCCCACTTGTCCCACGAGTATATGTGCGCGTCGGTGCCGCACACGCCGGCCTTTTCCACGCGGATGAGCACGTCGGACGGGCCGAGCTTGGGGACGGGAATCTCTTGCAGGACGAAGCCCGCCTCGGGCTTGACTTTGCGCAGCGCGCGCATGGCTTCGGGTAGCATGACGGGCCGGTCTATTCGCGACCGGCCCATCCCGCTCATGCGGCCGGGCTAGGGAGGAGAATTGAGCCAGCCGACGATGCGCGAAGCAACTTCTTCTTTTGAATCGTCGGTCATCGCGACATTACACTTGAACGAGCAATCGGTCATGATGCCGTTGCGTTGAAGAGCGACAAACGCCGCGACGGAATCGGAAACTGCGTGCACCTGACATTCTCTTCCTTCGCGAATCCAGCGCCACACCTCATCGAGTTTTCGTTTCACGTGCACGCCCGACACTTCGTTGAATACACGAGCAGTGATGTCGTACGACCATTCATCAAAAGTCATGCTCAACACAGCATGACGGACCCATGGTTAATTCAGACTTAAGTCGCGATTAACGATGCGTGGTTGTCGCGAAGCGCTGCGGCATATTCGCGAACCGCTGCTTCGATAGATCCGTATCCGTCGCCGGCACTCAGCGTCTCCAGCACAGCCCAACAAATATTGCCGCGAAAAGGCATTTGCTTGGGCGTTTTCTTCAACGGGATGGCGAGCGCCGAACAAAGCAATTTCACCGGGCGACGCTGCACGAACTCCGCGCGGAGCTGCGCATCCCACTCTTCGAAATGGCGCAAATTGTCGAGCGCCGCGGAAAGCACGTACGCGACGGACCACCCGTTCATTTGCGGACCGGCGTGTTTCCACTCGCTTTTCGTGCCGCCGAGCGACGTCCAATACGCACGCAGCATGTCATGCAGCACGGTTACGAGCGCGCCCGCAAACGCATCGCGCAGAATCGTATCGCCTTCGCGTTCGGGCGACACGCGAGCCTGTTCGAAGAGCATATTGAGGATCGGGCCGCGCAACCGCAGCGCGCGGCAAAACGCATCGTATGGGTTAGCCGGCGCCTCTACGTCGACGGACATAGCGAAACGCGCGAATCCTCGGCAAGATCCCCGCTGCCGAAAAGGAAACAGTACACGGTGCGGCCGCCGTACTCCAGCGTGCCGCCCCGCTCCTCGATCGAATCGACGGGCACATTGCGCTGCGTCGCCCAGACGACCAAAGCAGAGGCGACGCTATCCGGAACGGAATCCAGCTCGATGCGATAGTTCGTGAGATCGGCGGCAACCGCGGCGTCAAAAAGCGCGCGTGCCGCGAGGTTGGACGATGTGTCTAGCGCAGTCACGCGGACAATTGTCGCAGACGTATATTAAGGCGTCCATAAGGTTGGCTTAAACGCGAGTTAGCGTGGTTATCCTACCCTGAGCATAGCGAGAATCTCCCATGAGGTCTCGCGATATCTTCCGAGCTAGTTGGAGACAGAATGCGTAAACTTTCCATTCCCGCTGTTGCAATCGGATTGGCGATACTCTGCGGCGCGTCGGCGTTTGCGGCCAGTGCCCGTCTTCTCGAAACGGGCTCGAGCCTGGTGTATCCGCTGATGAACCTTTGGGTGGCGTCCTATCAGAAGGATCATCCCGACGTCCAAATCACTACGCAATCGACCGGCAGCGGTACCGGCATTTCGCAGGCGATTTCGGGAGTTGCGCAGATTGGCGCGTCCGACGCGTACATGAGCGACGCGCAGCTCGCCGGCAGCAAGATGCTGAACATCCCTCTCGCAATCAGCGCGCAGCAGGTCAATTACAACGTACCGGGACTCAACGACGTCCATCTGAATCTCTCGGGCCCCGTGCTCGCGGGCATCTACAGCGGAACGATTCGTTACTGGGATGACGCGCAGATCAAGAGCATCAACAAGCAGTACGCGGGCAAACTGCCGCACCAGGGAATCATTCCGATTCACCGCTCCGACGGGTCGGGCGACACGTTCATCTTCACGCAGTACCTTTCGTTCTCGACGCCTTCGTGGAAGAACGGCCCCGGGTACGGCACGACGATCAGCTGGCCGGCAGTTCCGAATTCGATCGGCGCGCACGGCAATCCCGGCATGGTGCAGAGCTGCCAAAACACGCCGTATTCGATCGCGTACATCGGCGTGAGCTTCCTCAACCAAACCAACGCCGCGAAGCTCGGCTATGCCGCACTGCAGAACCGTGCCGGCAAGTTCGTTCTGCCGACCGGTCAAACCATCGGCGCCGCAGCGCGAGCACTGGTTTCGAAGACTCCGCACGACGAGCGCATTTCACTCATCTTCGCACCCGGCTCGGACTCGTATCCGATCATCAACTACGAATACGCGATCGTCAATCCGAGCCAGAGCGGCGATACGCGTACCGCGCTCGTGGACTTTCTGAAATGGGCGGTCAATGACGGCAACGACGGACGTTTCCTCGACGCCGTTCATTTTCTGCCCCTTCCGGAAAGCGTCAAAAAACTCAGCGTCGCTCAGCTCGACGAAATCCACTAATACCCCGGCCCGGCATAAGAATGAAAGCCCGGGACGCCCGGCAGGGCGCTCCTGGGCTTTCGGCATAGGAGGCTTCATGCGAAAAACGTTGATTTCGGGTTTTGCCATCGGATTGGCACTTGCGCTCACCGGCTGCGGCGGCGGCAGCCAGAGCAGCACTGCAACGAGTTCGGCGTCCGCACCGGCGGGAACCGCTGCGAAATCTAAGGTGTTCGGCGCGTCCGGCAACGTGCACGCGCGATTGCTCGAAACCGGTTCGAGCCTGATTTATCCGCTCATGAATCTCTGGGTACCCGATTACCAAAAGGCACATTCGGGCGTCCAAATTACGACGCAATCGACCGGAAGCGGAACCGGAATTTCGCAGGCGATTTCGGGTGTCGCGCAGATCGGCGCGTCCGACGCGTACATGAGCGACTCGCAAATGGCATCGCAGAAGATGCTGAACATTCCGCTGGCCATCAGCGCTCAGCAGGTGAACTATAACCTGCCCGGCCTCAACGACGTGCACTTGAACCTTTCCGGTCCCGTACTCGCCGCCATTTATAGCGGAAAAATTCTATATTGGGATGATGCGCAAATCAAGGCCGTCAACAAGCAGTACGCGTCGAAGCTGCCGCACAAAGCGATCGTGCCGATTCACCGCTCCGACGGTTCGGGCGACACGTTCATCTTCACGCAGTATCTCTCGTTCTCGACGCCGTCCTGGAAGAGCGGACCCGGCTACGGCACGACAATCAGCTGGCCCGCGGTTTCGAATGGTGTCGGCGCGCACGGCAACCCGGGCATGGTGCAAAGCTGCCAGAACACCCCGTATTGCGTTGCGTACATCGGCGTGAGCTTCCTCAGTCAGACGAATGCGGCGCATTTGGGCTACGCAGCGCTGCAGAATCGCGACGGAAAGTTCGTCTTGCCGACGCCGCAAACTATCAGCGCCGCTGCAAGCGCTCTCGTCGCCAAAACGCCGAAGGACCAGCGCATTTCGCTCATCTACGCACCCGGTCCGAACTCGTATCCGATCATCAACTACGAGTACGCAATCGTCAATCCCGCGCAATCCAACGCGCAGGTCAGCGCGGCTCTCGTAGACTTTTTGAAATGGACGGTCACACGAGGTAACGGCAGCCAATACCTCGGCCAGGTCCATTTTCTGCCGCTGCCCTCAGGCGTGAAATCACTGAGCCTCGCGCAGATCGGTCAGATCAAATAAATGACCACCGGGTTGCCGTATTTGCAGCGCCGGCCGGCGCAATTCTTGTTCCGGTACGGTTTCGGAGCCGCGGCGCTGATCACCGCGCTCCTGATGGTTCTGATGCTGGTTTTTCTGGTCGTCTTCGCATTTCCGGCGATCAAGTTCAACGGCTGGAACATCTTGACGGGCATCACCTGGAACATCGGCAATCAATACGGCAGCGGCGTGGTGACGCATAACGGCGTTTCCGCGCAGCCCGGTGCGAGTTTCGGCGGCTTGGTGTTCATCTTCGGAACGATCATCACGTCGGCGCTCGCCATGGTATTGGGCGTACCGATCTCCATTCTCGTCGCGCTGGCACTGGTGTATCGCATTCCGAGGCGCATCAAACCCCTTGCAAACGCGGCGGTAGAACTCATGGCCGGCGTGCCGTCGGTCGTCTACGGGCTTTGGGGCTTGGTCGTCCTCGTGCCGTGGATAGGCCAACGTTTTGGACCGTTCGTCACCGGCCACGTCGGCAAACTTCCCGTCTTTGGCGGTGAACCCGGAAGCGGAAACGGTTTGCTCGCCTCGGGTGTCATCCTCGCGATCATGGTCATTCCGATCATGGTCGCCACGATGCGCGACGTCATTCTCGCGCAATCTTCGAGCATTTTCGAAGCAAGCATGGCGCTGGGCAGCACGAGTTGGCAGGCGGTCATACGCGCCGTCATTCCCAGCGTGCGCAGCGGGATGATGGCTTCGGTGCTCGTCGCACTCGGACGCGCACTCGGCGAAACGATGGCCGTACTGATGGTGAGCGGCGCGGCCGTCAATCAGTTTCCGTCGAATATTTTTCAAGCGGTCAACACGATTGCGGCCGTAATCGTTTCGCAACTGGATTCGGCGCTCACTGACGCCAGCGGAATGGCGCAGCGTTCGCTGGCGGAACTCGCCGTCGTGCTGTTCCTCATTACACTCATCGTCAATAGCATCGCGCGCGCAATTCTGCACGGAGCGGACCGCGTGCGGGAATCCCGATGACACACATCAAGATTGCGAGCGCCGCTTCACGCATCTGGTGGGGCGCAAGCGTTCTTTCACTGCTCGCCGTCATCGGCGTGCTGCTTTTCATCTTCTTTTTCGTCGTCGCTCAAGGCGTGCCGGCATTCCGCCCGGAGCTTTTTACGACCGTGACCAACGGCGTAGCGGGCGGACTCGCGAACGCCATCTCCGGAACGCTGCTGCTCGTCGTTTTGGGCGTCGCGCTCGTCGGCATCGTCGGATTCGGAACGGCGGCGTGGACTGTGGAATTCGCCTCGCCGCAGCAGCGCACGGCCATACGCTTCTGCGTCGATGTGCTCGCCGGCGTGCCTTCGATTGTCGTCGGCTACTTTCTCTACGTGGCGCTGGTCGAGGATCTCGGCTGGGGATTCTCACTCATCGCAGGTGCGTTTGCGCTTGCGATCATCATGCTGCCGTACGTGGTTCGAGCTGCCGATCTCGCACTCAGCGCCGTGCCGCGCGAGCTGCGCGAAGCGGCAGTCGCACTCGGCAGCCGTGAAGCCACGGCCTTTTTCAAAGTAGCGCTGCCGTGGGCCGCGCCCGGTGTGCTCACCGGTTTGCTGCTTGCAACGGGGATCGGGCTCGGCGAAACGGCGCCGCTCATCTACACTGCAGGCTGGTCCAATTACATGCCGTCGCTCGCGCTGACGCATTCACCCGTCGGTTATTTGACGTACGTCGTGTGGACGTTCATCAGTCAGCCGTTTGCGCAGTCGCACCAATTGGCGTATGCCGCGGCGGCGCTGCTGATGCTCTTCATCTTCATCACGAATCTGGTTTCGCGCACCGCGCTCGAAGCGTGGGGCGCCCAACGTCACCGCTGAGCGCCCACCGCACCGCGCGTAAGCGCGTTTACGTTACGGTCTTATGTCCGATGACGCACCCGCCGGTCCTGGTGTTGGCGAGATTCGACCACGTCGTTTGCACGGCGAAGGTTCCGGTCGTCAGCGTGATGTCGCGCGCGCGACCCGTTCCGCTGCTGATCCACGCACAGAGATCGCCCGTTTCTTCACCACCGGGATCGATCCAACCGCCGGCCGGGAACTGATCCGTTATCGTCTCGGCCCATTCATGACCGTTGACGATCGTTACGCCGTCGAGTTCCTTGCCGTCCGTAAAACCGGCACCGCAATTCGCGCCGACGTCCGTCACGTACGGCATGTTCGTGAACGCGACGAGCGGTCCGGAAGCACCGCCGCCTCCGTCCAACGTGGAATCGCCTGTGTAGTCATGCCACGCGCAGAAGCCGTTGCCTTGGTAATCGTCGGGATTCGTGCCCGTCGGCGAGATGATGTCGTACTGCACGTTGCGGTTCGAAGCCTGAGTGGTATTGCCGAAGTGCTTCGCCGCCGCTTCAGCTTCTACAGCGAGTTGATGCCCGGTCGATTGCGCAGGCGAAGCGGCTGAAGTATCTTCCCACACGCCGGCCAATGCGCCGCCGGTGGGATAACCAACGTGTGCCGCCGTCGATGGGCAGAATTGCGCGGTTCTCTTGACGCCTTGACAGTACTGCGTCATCACGCCGCTCCACATTTCGCCGCCGGTTCCCAGACCTTTGAAGAAGGCCTGCAAATCGGGCGCCATTCCCTGCGTGTCGCCGCTAAATGTGGCGTAGCCTTGGCCGTTCGTGCTTTGCGTGCCCCACTGGGTGCCCCAAAACACCAAGTACACCTTCGGACTTCCCGTCGTCACGCCGACGCCGCTGATTCCGCCTTGAAACTCCAGGTTCGTCGTGGATGACGGCTGGCGTATCGCGTGGTTGAGCATCGGAACGAGACCGTGCCGGTATGACCCGTTGACCGGACTTTGGCTAACTTCGCGCTGACTGTTGCTCTGCATTTGCTGCGGCTGAACCGCAGTGGTCACAGGCGGGGTGGTCGTAGGACCTGCGCCTTGTGAACAAGCGCTCAGAACAAGCGCTGCTATCGGGATAACGAAAGCAAAGCGATGGAGATGCATCATGCCTCCTCTTATTAGTATCAAAGATGGTACCACCGCGAGGGAGTGCAAGGATGGTCCGGTTTTCCCAGCTTTGCCTTCAAAGAAAGAGGCCGGTCATGCCGACCGGCCTCTTGCCTCTGGTGCGACGCTGTTTTAGAAGTCGTATTCGATTTGCGTGCGGTTGTACTTGAAGTCGGGCAGGCCGCCATACTGCGTGGTGAACTGCTGCGTGCGTTCCGCGTAGCGGTGCCGCAGCGAAAACCCGTGGTACGGTCCCTTGCCGACTTTGCTGAAGAAATAGGTTGCGTCGATGTTGGTTTCTTGCGTGGGCGACACGCCGACCGTGTTGTCTCCGTATTGGTACCACGCGTGGCTGACGATGAGACGCACTTGCTTCTGAGCCGTGTAGAACGTTCCGGCAACCTTCACGCCTGAGCCCGGGCTGCGGCGATCGACCATGCCCTGACTGATGCTCGTGTCGAAGAGCTGATCCGTCGCGTACGAGTCGGTGTACGGGCTGGCCCATCCGCCGTAATACACCGTTGCGGCTGCGCCGGCGACGCCCGGCGTGGACGACGTACAGTCCGGCGTTCCGCTCGCCGGCAAGAAGTACGGCAGGCTCGTCGCAGAGCTCGTGCCCCACTTGCCGGCCTTGCTCGTTCCGAGCATGTCGTTCGAGAAACAGGCTACGCCCGACGGCAGCGTGATCGCATCGCTCTTCACCGGAATGAAGTCCGCACCGACCGTCAAGTCCACATTGCTCCACGGCGTGTAACCGCCTTGAATACCGAAGATTTGGCTGTTGATTTTACCAACGAGCGATGTTCCCGTATTGCTTTCCGATCCGCCTTGCAGCGCGATGAACGGCTTTCCGTAGACTTTCCAGCCGTATTTGGCATCCGCCCAGATGGCGCTCGCAATCTGATTGAAGCCGTAGTAGTACACGTTGCCGGTGAATCCGCCGTCCATGTAACCCGCCCGTGCGTAGTAGAAGCCGTTATTCGTGAGCCACTCGCCCGACGGGATGCCGGTGTTGCTCACGCCGCCCGCATCGGGATACGAACCGTTCTGCGTGAGGATCGTGCTGTCGACGAAGTCCGACTGAACGCGATCTTCCCAGCGATCCATGTACATCGCTTCGATCGTCCAATTTTTGTCGATGTTGTAGCTGAAGTCGCCGCCGCGGAACGCCGCCGGTTTCAGACGCGAATCCGACGCATTCGCCCACGGTGTATTGATAACTTGATCGCCCACACGTACGAACGCGTTCGGATCTTTGTACTGCAAGTACGCTTCATACAGCGTGCTCATCGTATAGCCGGGAAGCGTGTCGTCTTCCACTGTTCCGCCTAGCGGACCGAACGCGCGGCCTTTGTAGCAGCTGCTCGTCTTGTCGATGTGGGACGCGGGATCTTCGCAGCCGTTGAACGGGTTCGCATAGAGATACGTACCACCGACGGAGATGCCGTCGCCGAAATCGTATCCGGCGTGCAAGCTCACCGCCTGGTTTTCGCTGGCCTGATTCTGCGTTTTCGTGATCTGCGGGAAGTTCGTTCGCGTGAAATAGTACGAACGAAGGAAACCGCTATACGTAAACGCGCTCGGTTGAGCCGTGGCCTTCGGCGCCGGTGAGGCGGCCGGAGTAGCCTGCGCGATCGTGCTCGGTGTTGCCGTTGTTTCCGCCGAGGCGATCCCGCTGCCGAGCAGCGTCAATGCCGCGCCAATGAGAAGGGCGCGGAAAAGTGTTTTTTCCATGACCCCCATTGTAGCCATGCGTTATTAAGATGCTCTTAAAAGCTTATTATTGCGACTTTGACCACATCCCACGGCGTGATTCGATACACGTGATCCTGAGGTATCAATGTCATCCTGAGGTATCGAAGGACCCCGAGCCCTTCGACGCCGCTCAGGACAAGCTCCGTCGAAGGGAAGCCGCAGCCTTCAAAGCCCAGAAATTTAGCCGTATCTTCCGGTGATGTAGTCTTCCGTCCGCTTGTCGCGCGGCTTGAAGAAAATCTCGCGCGTCGAGCCGATCTCGACGAGTTCGCCCATCAAGAAGAACGCGGTATTGTCGGAGATGCGAGCGGCTTGCTGCATCGAATGCGTTACGATGACGACGGTGTAGTCCTTTTTCAACTCGCCGATCAAGTCTTCAATCTTGCTCGTCGCAATGGGATCCAGTGCCGACGCCGGCTCGTCCATCAGAATGACTTCGGGCTCCACGGCAAGCACGCGCGCTATGCACAAGCGCTGCTGCTGGCCACCCGAAAGGTCGAGCGCGGAGCGGTCGAGGCGATCTTTGACTTCGTCCCACAGCGCGGCATGCCGAAGGCTGCGCTCTGCAATCTCCATCAGTTGCTTGCGGTTGTGCGTTCCGTGAATGCGCGGTCCATACACGACGTTTTCGAAAATAGATTTCGGAAACGGGTTCGGGCGCTGAAACACCATGCCGAT
>DATGJX010000053.1:0-11106 GCA_035294905.1 Vulcanimicrobiaceae bacterium
GAGCGCACGTAGCGGCCCTCGACGCGAGCAAAGCAATGGTTGAGATCATCACGCAACGTTTCGGTGATGCCGTGATAGCGCGGCAGCACGACTTGGCAGAGCCAATCTCGTGGCTCGGCGATGCAAGCATGGATATCGTCGTGAGTTCGCTCACGCTGCACTACCTGCGCGATTGGTCCGTTCCGCTGAGCGAGTTTCGCCGAGTACTGAAATCGGACGGACGGCTCGTCATGTCGACGCACCATCCGGCGATGGTGCAGCAGCTGCTCGTTTCCGGGCAGTCCTATTTCGACACGGTACTCGTCGAAGATCGCTGGCGAGTCGGCGGCGTCGAGCACGAAGTCCGCTACTATCACCGTCCGCTCCAAGACATTCTCAACTCGATAATCGCCGCGGGGTTCACCATCCGGCGCATCATCGAGCCTCACCTTACGCAGCCCCTGCGAGGCGTGCCGGCGGAGTGGTTTCAGAAGCTCAGCACACTGCCGTGGTTTTTAATCGTCGAGGCGTGCGTCACGAAGGCGGCGGACCATCCGTTATGAAAGACGACGCCTGGAGGGGTGCCTATGCTATTTGCGCTGCTCTTTGCCGCCATTTCGGCTGCGACTCCACAGCCGTCGGCCAGTCCGCTAAAAACCATCATCATCGAGCACGTCTCACCGCTTTGCACTGCGCTGAAGTCGAACGTCTATCTGAGCATTCAAGGACTGCGCATCAACGACAAGTTGGTGGAGTCGGCGAACATGTACGTCCTGCAGATGGGCCGCGACTTTGCCGACAACCGCAAGTTCGGCTCGACGAGCGACGCGCAGACGCAAGCGATGTGGGGAAATACGGCAGGCGTATTTTCAGGTGAATATAGTCAAAGCGCGGCACTGCAGTTCGATGCGCAGCATATCATGCAGCTCTCGAGCAATCTCTCGCACAACCTGGAGATCATCGACAAGCTGCTGGCGGATCCGACGAAATTCCCCTCGGACCCGAAAACGCTGGCGGACCGGCAAGACTTGGACCTCAAGGCGAAGCTCCAAATAGTCGCCGATGGTCAGAAGCAGGCGCTGAACACCATTTACGGGCTGGCCGACACCTATGAGCTGCAGGCACTCATTGCTCGCGGCGATCAGACGAGCGGCGCAATCAACGCAGGCGGCAAGCAAGGCGTAAGCCACGACGAGCAGCAGGTCACGTTTCAGGATCCAATCTCCGGGACCGAACGTGGACGCAAAGGCTCGCAAGAAGATCCGGTGACGGCATACAACGACGCCACTATCAAAGCGGAGGAAGCCACCCACAATCCGTTCGTACCGTACGTCGTGAACGTTGCGCGAAGCCAAGGAAACGTGCAAGCGGCCGAGGATGACCTCGCGCCGCTCGTCTACGCCGCCGTTAGCGAATGTAAATAGCTACGCCTCGATGCGGTCCTCAATCGAGACGTTGTACAAGAACAAGAACTTATGCCATTCGCCGGGGAGCGTATTCCGTTTGATTTGAATCCACGGAATGTATTTGGGCTGGCGAGGTTTGCGGCGCAGCTTCATGTTGCAGTCTTCCGGCGTGCGGTTGTTCTTGCGGTTGTTGCACCGCATGCAGGCGCAAACCAGATTTTCCCACGTCGACGGGCCGCCCTTGCTGCGCGGTATCACATGATCGACCGTCATGAACTTGTCGCCGCGCAGTCCGCAGTACTGGCACATGTGGTCGTCGCGAATCAGAATGTTCTTCTTGGTCAGCGCGACTTTCTGCATCGGACGCCTGATGTAGTACAGCATCCGGATAATCGACGGCATGCGCATTTCGAATGTGGCGGAGGCGATCATCCGCTCGCGGCCGTGCACGATCTCTGCTTTTCCGGCAAAGATCAACTTGACGGCGCGCTGGAAATTGGTGATGTTCAGCGCCTCGTACGTAAAATTCAAGACGAGTACGTCGCTCAAACGCGCCTCCCCAAAATGTACACATTTTGGGGTCCCCAAGGCGCGCCTTCAGTCCTGAGCCTGTCGAAGGGCGTCGGGGTCCCCCATTTTCGCAACGTAATGCAAAAGCGAGGCATCATAAACCTCGCTTTTTCACAAACGTCATTCTGGTTTCGGTTAACAATTGCGTGATTGCTAACCGGTCTTCCGGCCTGAGCCTTTCTTTCACCCGTTCGTAGGCGCTGCTGGCAACGTCGATGGCGATTTCGGCGGCCGGCAAGTCGGCCTGCTTGCCTTCCTCTTCACTAAGGTATACGTGTGCGGCAAGCGTGAGTCGCGCGAGCGTATCCGTGACCAGGGCCTCGATGGGAGGCATCTGGTCCGCTCCGGCTGCCGGCGATTCCCCGGTGGGCGCCTGCGGACTCATAGTAGAGGAGACTTTACGCGACGCTGCGCTGCTTCCCTACGTATTCGCTTGAATTGCGCACCATATCGAGAAAATATGCATGCACGCGCTGATCGCTGCTCAGTTCCGGATGGAACGACGTGCCCAGCACGTTGCGCCGGCGAACCATGACGCCGTGGCCGTTGCGTTCCGCCAGCGTTTCCACATCGGGACCCGTGCTCTCGATCCACGGCGCGCGAATGAAGATGGCCGGAAACGGACGATTTCCCAGTGATGGAATCGGCAGCTCGACTTCGGCGGATTCGTTCTGACGGCCGAATGCGTTGCGGCGCACGGAGATATCGATCAAGTCGAGCGAGGGTTGTTCGAGTCCGACCACGTCGCGCGCGATCACGATCATGCCCATGCACGTGCCCCACAGCGGCATTCCCGCGCGAACGCGCTCGACGATCGGCTCGTCCATTTTGAAGCGATGCAGCAGCTTCATCACGGTGGTGGACTCGCCGCCCGGAACGATGAGTCCATCGACGCGCGCCAGATCCGCGCGGTTTTTCACCGGAATCGCTTGTGCTCCGGCTCGCCGCAGTGCGGCGATGTGCTCGACCACGTCGCCCTGCAGGGCGAGAACGCCGATCAGCGGCGCCTTAGTTTCCACGAGGTGAGAGCAGCTCCGATTCGGGAAGCTTGCGAAGATCGATGCCTTCCATCGCCTGTGCTTCTTTGCCAAGCGATTTGCTGGCCTCGACGATGACTTGCGGATCGTTGTAGTGCGTGGTAGCGTCGACGATCGCTTTGGCGAATGCCTTCGGATTGTTCGACTTGAAGATGCCGCTGCCGACGAAGATGCCTTCGGCGCCGAGTTGCATCATAAGCGCCGCATCCGCCGGCGTGGAAACGCCGCCCGCGCAGAAAAGCACCACCGGCAGCTTGCCGTTTTGCGCAACCTCACGCACCAGTTCGAGCGGCGCGCCGAGATCGCGCGCACGCGCAACCAGCTCTTCCTCCGGGACGACCCTGAGTTCTTTGATTGCGTCGGTAATCGCGCGAATGTGGCGGACGGCTTCGACGATGTTGCCGCTGCCCGCTTCGCCCTTACTGCGGATCATCGCAGCGCCTTCGGCGATACGGCGAAGCGCTTCGCCCAAATCGCGGGCGCCGCAGACAAACGGCGTCGTGTAGGCGTGCTTGCTGACGTGATACTTGTCGTCGGCCGGCGTGAGGACTTCCGATTCGTCGATGAAGTCGATACCGAGCGCCTGCAGCGCCTGGGCTTCCGCGAAGTGACCGATGCGCACTTTGGCCATCACCGGAATCGTCACGGCATCCATGATCGATTGCACCAGCTCGAGGTTGCTCATACGCGCAACGCCGCCCATCGCGCGAATGTCGGCAGGAATGCGTTCGAGCGCCATCACTGCGACCGCTCCGGCCTCCTGAGCGACGACGGCCTGTTCGGGGGTCACGACGTCCATGATGACGCCGCCCTTGAGCATCTGCGCGAGCCCGCGCTTTACGGTTAGGGTTCCGGTTGTCTCTGCCATGATCTCATCATATCAGTCATTTCCAATGGCGACATTGAGATCAATCGGGGAGCGGGGAGGCCGTAGTTCCCGGGGTGCCGCTCGGCGACGTACCGGGCGAGCCCGTAACCACGGGCGTCGGCGTCGGCATGGGCGCCAACCGGCGCCAGATCGGCAGATTCATGTTCGGCGTCGGTGATGGCGTCGGGCGCATCGTCGGCGGAACGGTGAATTTCGGCAACGGCGTCGGCGTCGGAGGAGCCGCGGGCGGAACACGGGGGTCCGGAAAACCGGGGTCGGTGGCCACGGCCATCACGTCGGTACGCTTCCAGTCCGGTCCATAGGGAGAGGCGCGCGTTTCTTGCGGCGCCGGCGTTACCGTGACGGGCGCGACGCTTTCCAAGCGCTTCTCGGTAACCTGTCCGATGACGCGATCGCCGGCGTGCTCGCCGAGGGCGATGCCCACCACGAGGACGAGGATGCCGAGCGCCAAGATGAGCGTAAGAAACCGCTTTGATGGATCAAGCACGGGACGCTACCACTTAGGGGCTAGACCGTTTCGAGCCTGCGCGGATGCACGTCTCGCGCCGCGGCGCGGGCTTGCCGCTCGGCCGGTCTGCCCATCAAGTGAAGCTCGTGCAGTTCGCCCGGCTGCATCGAGACGCGTTTGGTGACGCCTCTGAAGTCTACCGAGACGCTGCGCGACTGATCGTTGAGGTTGCAAAGGAAGAGCCGCACTGCGCCATCGTCGTCTTCGAACGCAACGGCACCGACTTCGACCGGCGAAGTCGTTACCTCTTCGCTTACGTCGCGACCCGCGTACATGCACACGTACGGCTCCTCCGCCGAGAGTTCGCGCATATTGCCGTAGATGGTACGGCGCTCGAAATCGATTACGTACGTGCAGAGATTGCCGCCCCAATGCACGCGCGCAGCGGCGACCCACTTCCACAAGTGCGGCTGAAGCGGAACCAAGTGCGGTCGGCCGCTGGTGCGGTATCCGTCGAGACCGCCGACCGTTTCGGCAACGGCCCACAAATATTTCGCGCCGGTCCAGGGCGAGAGATACATCCCACGGTTTGTCAGCGATCCGCCGTCAAACCATTCGCCGAATTCACCGGGGACCGTATTGCGAACCGCCCCGGCTTCCATCGCGTCGTAGATGCCTTCCATCCAGTGCACTGCCGCTTCGGTGTTGCCGTTGCGAGCCAGGCACATCACGAACCACAGCGTCAGGTCCGGCCAAACGCCGCCGAGCAAACCGAATCCGTGCGAAGGAAAGTACCATGAATCAGCCGTCGAGATCGTGCGTAAGCCGACCGGCGTCGTAAAGTCGGCTTCGCAGAGACGGTCGAGGATTTTGCGTCGCTGATCCGCATCGGCGACATTGAAGAGCACCGGGAAGACTTCGTCGGCCGTGAAGTTGTCCTGGTAGTTCTGCTCTTGATCGTAGTTGAGCACGAAGGCGCCTGTATCGGCGTTGAAAAGATACTGCATCATCGCTTGCCGCAGCGACTGCGCTTCACTCGAGTAGCGCTGCCAGCGTTCGTGATCTCCGACCACGGCGGCGAGCATCGCCGCGGCTTCGAGCGCGAAAACGCCCTCGGCGTTGATTTCGGTGACCGCTCCGTCCAGCGTGTAGTACGGGATGATGTTGCGCCACGAGCTGATTCCGAACATGTCGACGCCGCTGGCCCGGCAGAACAACAGGCCGTTTTTGTCGCGCTGCGTGAGCATGTAGTCCACAATGCGGCAGACCAGCGGGAACCACTCGCGCACCCACTGATCGTCAAGCGTCGCGTTGTAGTGATGCAGCATCGCGATGATGTGCAGCGGGGTGTCGTCGTTGATGTTCAGTTCGTAGGACGTCTTGAATCCGCTGACGCCTCGAACGTACTCGATCATCTCGCCGTTCTCTTCGGCGAATTTATTGAACACTTCGATTGCGTCGCGGCTGAATTGCGGCAAGAAGTAGTCGAAACCGTGCACGAACCACGACGTGTCGCGAGAAACCAAAATGTCGGAGGGCGGCGAATTGGTCGAGCCCCAGCCGTTCGGATAGTCCTTGATGACGCGCAGCATGTTCGCTTTCGCCCATACGACGCCGCGGCTGATGGCGGTCGAGGGCGTCATGAAGCGGGCGTCACTCAGCTTGGATGCGAAGTAGCGCTGCGTTTCGTGCAGGGCTTTGGGATCGTGCAGCAGCTGCTCCAGAACCGGAAGCGACTTTGCTTGCCCTTCTTTATGAAAAACGACCGCGAGCCGCAGCGATTCACGGGCGCCCGGCGCTACGATGATGCGATACTCGAGCGCACCGAAGATGCGCCGGCTCACGCATTCGGCCAGCTGCGGTGTCACTTCGTCCAAGTGCTCTTCCGCGCGCAGCGATCCGGCGCTCATGTGATGCAGCATGATTTGTTCGCGCAGCCCGACGATCGCCGCGTGCGGCTCGCGCGAGCCGCCCCACCACCGCTGCGCGCCGGTCTGCTGATTTTTCGACCCGATGTAATCGCCTTGCACCCATGCTCGAACTTCATGCTCGGGCTCGCCATAGAAACGCTGTCCGACGAGCAGCGCCCACGGGAAGACCGCCACGTCGAGCGGCGTGCCGCCCGGATTGTACAACGTGACGTCGACGACGAAGCTGACGACGCGTTCGTGGCGTGGGCCGTGCGGAACGTAGAACGCCTCGGTGACATGGACGCGATCTGCAAGCGTGAACTCCGAAATCTGCGCGTAGGGTAAGAATGTGAACTCGCGCGTGATTTGGTGCGGGAACACGGTCTGCTTGAGATCGCGCAGGCGATACGCAATCTGATGCGTGCCGAAGATAATCTGGTCGGTGTCTGCGTCCCACAGTCCGCGAATGCCGCCCTTGGCGGTCGACTGAGCGAACGATTTGAAATTTCCGAGTAATAAGCCGTACGGGGTCTGCGCCTCCGGTAAGACGTACGCGCAATACTCGTTGTGCTGTGCGTCGTAACTGGCTCGCATATCACACACTTCCTACCCCGCGCAGGGATGTCCCGCCCGCGCAAGCAACCGCAGCCGCGTGAAAGCAACCGAGACGCTGCGCGCCCCGGCGAAGCTCAACTTGACGCTCGAGGTCCTGCAGCGGCGCGAAGACGGATTCCACGGGCTGCGCAGCGTGATGGTGCCGGTCGACTTGTGCGACGAGTTGTACGTCGAGCAATCCGGCCATACGTCGTTCGCGTGCGATGTGCCCGAGTTGCAAGAGCGGAACCTCGCGGAGCGAGCCATGCACGCACTCGGCGTACGGGGCGCGGCAGTCCGGCTGCGCAAAGTGATTCCGACGGGCGCCGGTATGGGCGGCGGCTCGAGCGATGCTGCGGCCATTTTGTTGGCCGCGCAGCGCGGAATTCTGGCGACGGCGTCTTCCGCCGATCACCTGGCGCTCGCGCGGTCGTTGGGCTCGGACGTCCCGTTTTTCCTCGTCGAAACGGCCGCATTGGTAGAAGGAACCGGCGAACGCGTCACGGCGCTCGGACCCGTTCCGCCGTGGCATGCGGTGATAATCAAACCGCCGGTTTCAGTTTCAACCGCTCAGGCGTACGAATGCATCGACGCATCGCCGCGGAAAACGCGTGCGCGCAGTCAGAGCGTGAGTTTGCAGATGGGAGAGTCACTGCAGCGCGGCGATTTCGAACGCGTGCAAGCATTGCTGCAGAACGATTTTCACGACGTCCTTGCATCGGCGACGCCGGAGATCGCGGCGGCGCTCGATGCGTTGAAGGCGGCGGGAGCGCAGCGCCCTCTCCTCACCGGCTCGGGTTCGAGCGTTTTCGCGCTTGCGCAAACCGCCAAAGAAGCGCAAGCGCTCGCGAACGCGGTCCGCGTGCCGAACGAGTACCGCGTTTTCCGCTGTGCGTTTTGGAACGGAGCCGCGTGGCGCAGCGCGACGTGAGGCCAATTACGACGATCGTTCTGGCGGGCGGTCCGCACGACGACGTTGCGGCGCACACGCCCGGAGCGCCGAACAAAGCGTTCGTCGAGATCGCGGGCGTCACACTCGTCGAACGCACGCTGCGCGCTTTGCGTTCGGCTTCATCGGTCGGCCGTATCATCGCCGTTGCTCCGCCCGCGACGTATGATTCGGCTGCGCTGGCGCTCGCCGACGAGTGCCGCAGCGACGGTGCGCGTATCCGCGATAGTTTGCGCAGCGGCTTACACGGGCTCGCGCCCGATGACGACATTCTCGTGAGTACCTCCGACCTGCCCGTGCTCACCGCCGCATCGATTGAAGATTTCGTCGAGCGAGCACGGTCCAAAAACGCCGATTTGACGTACGGCTGTCTCGAGAAACGCACGCACATGGCGAAGTTTCCGCAAGTTCCGCACACGTGGGCACCGCTGCGCGACGGCACGTTTTGCGGAACGGGCTTCATCACGATGCGCCCGCGCGTTTTTCCCTCGCTCGAACGCTTCATCGAACAACTCGGGCAAGCGCGAAAGAATCCGCTGCACTTGGCGCGGCTCTTCGGTTGGAACGTGCTGCTGCGCTTTGCTTTTCGGCGGTTGTCGATTGCGCAAGCCGAGGCGCGCGCCTCGCAAGTAATCGGCGCGCCGGTGCGCGCGGTGATCTCTCCGTTTGCCGAGATCGGCGTAAACGTGGACCGCGTAAGCGACATTCCACTCGCGGAAGGTCTACTCAGGACTCCGGCGACTCCCAGCGTTTGAAGAGCTTGTGCTCGATGCCGAATTGATCGAGCGTTTTGCCGACTGTGTGGTTCACGACGTCGTCGACAGTGCGGGGTTTTGCGTACATTGCCGGCACCGGCGGTAAAATGACCGCGCCGATTTCCGCAAGCTGCGTGAGCGTGCGCAGATGGCCGAGATGCAGCGGCGTTTCACGGACGACGAGCACGACCTTGCGCCGCTCTTTCAAACAGACGTCCGCCGCGCGGACGAGCAGATTGGAATTCATGGAATACGCAATCGCTGACGCGCTCTTGATCGAGCACGGAATGACGATCATGCCGTCCGTCACGAACGACCCGCTCGAAATCGCGGCCGCGAGATCGTCGTCGCGATGGACCGTATGCGCGAGCGCTTCGAAATCGCGCACGCTCTTGTCGGTCTCCAGTTCAATCGTGCGTCGTGCCTGCTGACTGAGTACGGCATGCGTCTCGATGCCCGCACTTCGCAGCGCCTCCAGCGCGCGATACGCGTAGATGCTGCCGCTCGCGCCGCTCACGCCGATGACGATCCGTCGCATGCTTGCGCCGTTACACGCAAACGGCAGGGGCGCCTTCACGAACCTCCAAGCATGCCTCGTGCAGTCTGCGGAGCATCGTGCTTTTCTCGCGGCCGCGACGGCGTGGCGCCACTCGCGCGACGAAGTACACGCGGCGCGAATGCTTCGCTCGCCCTTCTCGGGCGTCTCCGTCGAAATTGCCGGGGCATATGCGACGCTGGCCGCGCGGCGTGAATCGCTGCTCGACCTGATCGCGCGCGAGGAGCTGCCGTCCGGACCGGCGGACCGGGAAGCGCTGCTGCGATTCACTGCGGCGCTGCGCGACGGCGCATTCGACGAACGCGCGGAAGCGCCGGTGCCGCCGAGCCCCGGCACGGGCGCCGAATTCGCACTTGCGCGACCCGCCGCACCCGAAACGCCTACCGGCGTGCGCACGCACAATCCGCGCTTTTCGGCGTCGCAACTCAACACGTACGTCGAGTGCGCACGCAAATGGTACTACCGCTACCTTTGCTCGGCGATTGAAGACCGCGGTTCTTCCGCGTCGTTTTACGGAACCGCCTTTCACGCGGCGCTGGAAGAACTGCACGCGGAGTTCCCCGAGCCCGCACTCGCCGATCCCGCGCTGATCGATCGGCGGTTGGAAGGCTACGTCAACACGGCGTTCGACCGGCACCGCAACCTTTTCGAAACGCCGGTGGAATATGAGTTGCAGCGGCGGCGAGCGCAGCGTACGGCGCGCAAATACGTCGAGTGGCTTGCGGCCGAGGCCAAGCGCGCGCCGTTCACGGTCGTCGGCTGCGAGCTGAGCGCCGAACTGCAGATTAACGGCTACGACTTCATCGGATACATCGACCGCCTCGACCGCGACGATCGCACCGGCGCGGTTACCGTAATCGACTATAAGACCGGCTCCATAGCTCTCAGCGCCGCCGAATACCGCGAAAAAGTTCGGCAGTTCAAAGATTTTCAGCTGCCGTTCTATTACTGGGCGCGCACGGAGCAAGGTGACCGCGTTTCCCGGCTGGCGCTCGTACCGCTCAAGGACGCACTGCTCGACGTTCGCCCAATCGTGTTGGAGGTTGTGCCCGTCCCTGCCGACGTCGCTCGATCGGCAAGCCCTACGGGCGTGATTCCTATCGGTGAACTCGAGCGCGCCCGCGATCGCATGCTCGAACTCTGTGCGGAACTTACGTCGGGCCAAACCGCGACCTTTCCAGCCGCGGACGATCCGTCTGCGTGCACGTACTGCGCATACAAAACCGCATGCGTCAATCGGCCGTACCCGGAAGAAGAACGCTTCGCTCGATGACGTGCACGTTCATCGTCGGCGGTTCGGGAACGGGCAAGAGCACGGAACTCGCGCGCCGCGTGCTCGCGGCGGCCCAGAACGCGCCGGTGCTCGTCACGTCGGTTTCGGGGGCATCGCTGAACGCACTGCGCGGTCGAATCGCGCATCCGAACGTACGCCTATGCGAATTGCACGAATTCGCGCTCGAATGTCTGCCGCAAGCCGAGCAAATCGACGACGTTCGTGCCGCGACGCTCTTCGAGGAAGCAGCGCAGCCGCTTCTGACGCTCGAATGGCGCGAGATCATCGAAGCGCAAGTCGATCCGGAAGTCCCCGGGCTGCGCGCGCCCGAGCGGTTTCTCGATTCGGCCTTTCGCCTCTTCTGCAAACTGCGTGACGCGCGCATCACGCCCGAACACTTTCTCGAAACCGCGCTGCGTGGAGCGGCGCAATTCTATGCCAAGCCCCCGAATCTGGCGCATCCCGACCTGCTCTATTACACGAAGGACAATCACCGCGACTCGCTCGTTGCCGACGGCGCGGAGCTGCAGCGCCAGTACCGGCGAGAGATCGATCTCGCCAAGATTTTGGCGAAGCTCTATCGCTCGTATCTCGAACATCCCGTCAAGCAGGGGTGCTTGACGCCGCGCGACGTCATCGCTCAAGCCGCAGACGTTTTACAAGTGAGTGCCGATGCGGCTCGCGCGCTTCGCGAACGCTATCCCGCAATCTTCGTCGACGACGTGCAAGAACTGACGATC
>DATGJX010000054.1:0-41090 GCA_035294905.1 Vulcanimicrobiaceae bacterium
ATTAACGAAGCGTTGACGTTCAACTCGACTAATGGTTTGGGCGGCGCGACCGACGCGAACTACGTCACGCCGGTTACGTCGGGGTACTTCACGATCAACGGCGTGCAGATTACGGTCGACAACACGTCGGACAACCTGTACTCCGTGATGCAGAAAATCAACCAGTCTGCCGCTGGAGTCGTCGCTTCGTACGACAGCGCCACGGGGCAAATCACGCTCACGTCCAAGAACACCGGCTCCCAGAGCATCGTCGTCGGATCGTCGTCCGATACGAGCAATTTCTTGACGGCGACCGGATTGACGAGCGCCTCCGGAGCGACCTCGACTATCGGCCAGCAAGCGTCGGTAACGCTGCAAGCGCCCGGAGGCGGAACGCAAACGGTTTACAGCAACAGCAATACCGTTACGACCGCAATCCCCGGCGTCCAGCTCAATCTGCTCAGCGCCGCGACCTCGCCGTTCCAGGTCACCGTCGCGCAAGATAGTTCGCAGGCGGTGACGGCCGTCAACACGTTCATTTCCGCGTACAATGCGGCAATCGGCGAAATCAATACCGCCACGGCGCCGCCCGTCGTGCAGAGCAGTCCCGTCGGCTCCACAGTCGGTTCGCCGCCTCCGCCGCCAGTCGGAGCCGGCATCCTATTTGGTAATGCCGACGTCGAGATTATCAAAGATCAATTAGTCAACGAGGTCAGCTCCGTTCTGCAAAACGCGGGATCGGCCTATAACTCGCTCTCGCAAATCGGGTTGACGTTGGACGACTCGTTTACCCTGCTGCAGCAAAACACGTCGACCGACCAGAGCGGAAGTCAATCCAGCAGCGTCGGTGCGACGCAGATGCAGGGTACCGACGGTGAGCTGCAGCCGCTGAACGTCTCGACGTTTCAAGCAGCGTTCGCCGCGAATCCGACCGCCGTCCAGAACCTGCTCAGCGGTGCCCAGGGCTTGGTCGTGCAGATGGGCACGTATCTCACCGGCGTCACCGGAATGCCGACGCAGACGGCAAATTCGCTGCTCGGGTCCATTCCCACGACTTCGCTGATACAAGGCTTCGAAAACGCGAACAACAGCGAAACGGAATCGATTCAGCAGCAGATCTCGCAAATTCAAGACAATGCGAACATGCAAGCGGATCAGCTGCGGGCCGAGTTCGTCCAAACGGAAACGGCGCTCGCCGGCTATCAAGCGTTGCAGCAGCAACTCGGTTCATTCTTCAACAACAGCGGCGGTTAAGAGGAAACCTTGGTGAAACGTTCGGCCGAACAGCAATACCTCGAAACGTCGATCGCGACCGCAGCGAAAGAAGATCTGATCGTCAAGATTTTCGACATTCTCGTGCTCGCGGCGACGCAGGGGCTGGAGAAATTGCAGAATCAGCGCGACGACATCGAAGGCATACACAAAGCCCTGCTGCGCGCACAGCGCGCGCTTGCGCTGCTGATGGGATCGCTGGACATGGAGCTCGGCGGCGAAGTGGCGCGAAATCTGTTCCGCGTGTACGAGTTCTGGCATCACGAGCTGGTGATGGCGAACATGCAGAAGGACCCCGTGCGCGTCGAACGCTTGCTCCCAAATTTCAAGGATTACCGGCAAATGTGGGCACAGGCCATCACGGAGTTCAAGGCAATGCAGCGCGAACGGGCTGCGGCACAGAGCGGGCAAGGCTTTGCAGCAGTCGGCTAATCGCGAAGCGCTGCTCGGCGCGGTGGAGTCGGCGTTGCGCGAGCTGGAAGCGCTGTGCGGGCGCTTGGAACGCGCACTGATGACGCGCCGCTGGGAAGATGTCGAGAGCGCCATGGCGGATTCCCGCCGCATGACGCACGCGCTGCAGAATGCGATGGACGACGCGCTGAGCGTGCGTGACGCAGCGTTCGATGAACAGATCATGCACCGCCTGTATTACGTACGCGCCATCCGTCAGAACCAAATGACGCGCCTGCAGCAGTATCGGGACGCCGTCGGCGAACGTTTGCAGCTCATTGCGCGCTGGAAAGCGGCGGTGAAATCGATGGGTAGGGGCAAAGCGCCGAAGCCGCGCTTGAGCGCGGTCGACGGCCTTACGTAAAGAGCGCGCTCAGCGCCGCGACCAGCGATCTCGCAGCGGCGTCGAGCGTTTCGTCCCGAGCAAAAAGCAACCCCGTCGTCCTGTCGATACGCATGCGAACGAAGAACCGCTGCAACTGCGTTGCCGCCGTCTGCGCGTACACGCGCAGCGCGGTTTCGGCGGCTTCGATTTTCTCAGACGGCGCCTTTGCAACGATGTGCCGCGCCTGCAGCGCAAGCGTCAGCTGCCGCGCTTTCGTGAAATCCCATCGCGCGCTGTCTTCCTGCATCTTGCGTAAGACGCCCAGCGTCGGCGTCTCGAGCTCGACGTCGAGCAGCACGATGTTCGGATCGTCCGGCGGCACGCTCTCGCGCACGGCCCCCGGCGCGAACTGGTCGACGCGTGCCAGCATCTTGCCCGCGTATTCCGCAATTGGTTCTTTCTTGCCGATCTTTTCGTGCAGCACGATGCGCTGCAGCAACTGGCCTTGCGCATCCATGTGCGCTTTTAAACCAGCGACGTCTTCGCCGTCGAAAGAACGCGTGCACGCGAGCGCGCCCCCGAGAATGAAATGGTTGAGCAGCGTAGGCGCTTTCGATCCGGTGAAGATGCGCTCGAAATAGGCGATGGACGGGCGATCCATGCGTCCGTAGAGCACCACCGCTTCGCGTGCGGCCGGTTCGACGTCCGGCGGCTGCTCCGGCGGTTCCGGAACGTATGGCTCCGGCTCGGGCTCTCCCGGCTCGGGCACGGGTGCCGGTTGCGACGGCGGCATCGGCTCACCGGGCTGGGCAGGCGGCGGAACCGGCTGCAACGGCGGCTCAATCCCCGGCTGATACTCCGCGAGGGGCGCAAGCGCGCTTTGCGCCGCTTCGTATTCGATGGTCTCTTCTTCGTCGAGTTCGTAGATGGGCAGTTCTTCGGTATGCGTTGCGGGCTCGTCGTAGAGCGCGCGATCGAAACGCTGTACCTCGGAGGCAAACCCGGTCTGGGTTTCCGCCTTGCGCGAAATGATAACGGGCTGCGCGCCGACGACCGCGGTGTCTTCGCCCGTCACGACTGGAGCAATCACGAGCGGCTTATTCCCAAGGCGCACGCCGATCTTCCAGAGGAACGTCGCGCGCATTCCGGGCTCGATCGTTCCGACGAGCGTTGCGGAGCCGAAGAACTCGTCAGCCGCGTCGTCCAGCTGCGGCCGGCCGTCACGCACGAACGAACCGTTGCGATACGTTGCGCCGCCGGGAAGAGGCGCTCCGGCACACACGTTGCGCGCGGCGAGCGCACCTTCGTTGGCGATGCTCATGCCGAGCGTCACGATTGCACCGGGGATGACCCCGCTCGGCGGTGTGGCGGTCGCTTCGACGGATAGCACCGCACTGTTCAGCTGTTGGGGCGGTTCCACCTCAACGGTGCCGCCCTCGGTCATCGTGTGCGATTCCCATGCACCGCGCTTTGGTGCCGCGATGCCCAGCTCCGAGCGTTGCAGTTCCACAAGGCGCATGTCGGCGCTCGCTTCGAATTCGGGTTCCTTGGGCTGCGGCATCAAGTACGTTATTTCGCGAATCCGAGGCGAGCGAACAGCCGCTCAAAAAACCCCGGATGGCGGCCGTTTTCACTCGGCATTTCGATGGCGCCGCCGGCGCCCACGGACGGTTCAGGAAGACCGCGGGCGAGCAGTGCGGCGCGCACGTGGTCTTCGCGGACGAGCGTGCTTGCGCGGTCTGCCGCTTCTTCCATGGACATGTGCGAGAGCATCGTCAGACGCCTCGGCAGCCCTGCGGCTGCGTGGGTGAGAAGCACCCGCGACTCGGGTGAGAAAATTTGCTGTCCGGGCGCCAAGCCCGCACGCGATAGCCGAAAGTCCAGGACAGCGCCGGCCATGGTTTCGTCGAGCGGCTGCAGACGAATCCATGAATCCACCCGGTCGACGAGGTTGTGCCGTTCGTTCAAGCGGCGCTCCAGTTCGCTTTGACCGAAGAGCAGGACGTTCAACAGCTTTTTTTGCGGAACGTGATAGTTGAGCAGCAGGCGAAGCGCTTCGAGATTTTCGTCGCTGAGATTCTGCGCTTCGTCGATGATCAGAACGAGCGTGCGATTCTCGAGGACGGCCGTTTCGAAGAAGAAATTCTTCAGCGCGTTTTTCAGCGCGGCACTCGAACGCGGCGGCAGCGAGAGGCCGAAGACGCGCCCAACTGCGATCAAGAATTCGACCTCCGTGGCGAACGTCGGGTCGAGAATTTTGCCCAGAACGATCCGGTCGTCTTGGAGCATCTCTTGTTCGAGCGCGCCGGAAAGGCTGGTTTTTCCCGTGCCGGGTTCTCCAAGTACGATGGTGAGGCCGCGCGACTCGTCGACTGAAGCCGCCAAGCGATCCTTCGCCTTGCGAAGCGCTCCGAGCTCGCAATAAAAATACGGATCCGCCGTATCTAAGAACGGATCTCGCTCAAGGCCGAAGTACCGGTAGTACTTGGACATTGATTAGCCGATTTTGCGGATTGCGCTAAAAGTCATGCAAACGGGTCGATGGGTAGCGGAACCGCAGGTACGGCGTTCTGCGCCATCGCCGCAATTGTAAGCTCGGGCAGCCGGGCGCCGAACTCCGCGACTTGCTTAGCGCGCTGCTGCTGCGCGGCCTTTACCTGCGCTTGTTGCGCCGTGACGTTCGGGAATCCCCGAACGTCCGCTTCGTACCGAGACGTAATTTTTTCGTAAGACTCTGCGAATTGGCGCTGGTGTGTGAGCGTCATGTTGCCCTTGGCCGGGTCAACGCGCCAGGAGTACTCGCACGTAACGCGGTCCACATGTACGAACCGGGCGCCGCGTGATGCGCGCAGCCACATCTCCCAGTCGTCCGTTACCGCCAGGTCTTCGTCGAAGAACCCGAAGCGTTCGAAGACGTCACGGCGGTGGACGATGCTGTGGATCGGGGCGACGTTGTCGACGTACAGATCCTTTGGAATGAAGTCGCTCTCGCGGAAGATCTGAAACCCGAGCAGATGCTTGGTATCGCCGTCCATGCGCGCATATTCGGCTATGCAATTCGTGTACGCGATATCGGCGCCGCTGCGCTCCAGCGCATCGATGGCCCGCGCCAGGTGATCCGGATAAAGCAGATCGTCATCGTCGAGATAGGCGATATACGTACCGCTCGCGGCGCGTGCGCCGGCATTTGAAGCCGCGCTGATGTGCTTGCGTTCGGCGAGCCGCTCGTAGCGCCGCGGGCGTGAGCCGCAATGCTTTTCGACGATGTCGCGCACGTCCTCACCGCCGTTGTTCACGACCACGATCTCGACGTCCGCGTAGGTCTGTGCAGCAATGCTGCGCAACGCGCGAGGGAGAAGCATCTGCCGATCGAACGTGCGCACGATCACGGAAACACGCGGCCCGGCTACGCGCGGGACGCTCGATCCATCGACTATTGCGCGCACGTCTTCTGGGTTCACGTCGAAGCGCACCCCGTGTGGTGCCGACTGCGCGGAATCCAGAGCGGCAGATAACGCCAACGCGTCGGTTGGGCGATACGTTGCGCACGCACAGCGATCGTCGGGCGAACCCGAGGTGGGTGCCACCACGCGGTATCCGGCCGCCGCGAGGGCGGCAACTCGCGCCGGCCGCCACCACGAAGGCACGATGACCGTTCCCACGTTCAAGGGTGCATTCGGATTGTCGGCGCAAATAACGGTGGACGATACCCGCCGCTCGGCAAGAGCGAGCGCGACGAATGCGAGCTGTTGGTGTGATGCCTGCGGCGCGTAAACGGCTACACCGCGGCCCTCGACCGGCGCAGAGT
Source organism: Vulcanimicrobiaceae bacterium (assembly GCA_035294905.1). Lineage (GTDB taxonomy): Bacteria > Vulcanimicrobiota > Vulcanimicrobiia > Vulcanimicrobiales > Vulcanimicrobiaceae > DATGJX01. Next base: position 5,835 of record DATGJX010000054.1, read on the forward strand.
GGACCCGCGGAATCGGAAGATACGCGAAGCGGCGGATCGGTTTGCCGGTAAGCGCACTCCACCGCTCCTTTTCCGCGGGCGTGAAGAAAAGCAGCACGTCCGAGAGTTTGGCGGCAAGCGCCGCCGCGCGCAAACTCGCCGCGTCGTACTGCGCGGCTTCCGACATCGGCTTTTGGTTCACGTTCAGGCGATTCTCGCGAAGCGCAAGGAGTTGTGCGTACTTCGCGTCGCCGCCCTGCGAGGCTATCGCGGTCGCAACGTGCTCGACGATACGTTCCAAGGGATCGGCAAGCATCGGATGCAGCGCGACCGTGCGGCCCTTGCGCCGACCTTCCACCAGAGACGCAATCGTACGCGGAGCGTCGGAGAAATCGGTGCCGACGACCAGCGTGTTTTCGTCGGAATCCAGCATCTCGAGGGACGCCGACTCTTCCGGGTAGAGCGTGCGGTCCCATTGTAGTTCGATCATTGCGCGGTGAGCACGTAGCGCGGTTGCATCGGCGGTGGTTTTTCGGTGCTTCGAAGAGATGCAACATAAGCCGCGCGTGCTTGCTGTACGAGCGGAAGATCGTCGGCCGGATACCGTTCGTAGACCATTTCGTAGCCGCCGGCATACAGCGCGTGACTCTTTTCGCTAAGCTGGCCGCGCCAGTCCCGAACGACGGTATACGCGCTTGTCGGCTGCGCGACGTGCACGAAATCGGCATGTTTCGCGATACGCAACCAGTACTCGACCTCTTCGCCTCCGAGAACTTCCTCGGCGAATGCGCCGATGCGATCGATGAGCGAGCGCCGCATGAACACGGTAAAGTAACCCAGGCGGTTCGCCACCAGCATCTCGTAACTGGTGATACCGAACGGCTTTTGGACGTCCCAACCCCAGAGTGACTCGGTCCCGTCTTCCGCGCGTTCGATGAAACGCACCAAAAAGTCGGAATACGCCGCGTCGCGTCCCGTGCGTTCCAGAATCGCCACCATTCGCTCAATGTGTTCGGGAAACAGCACGTCGTCGTCGTCGAGGAACATGATGTACTCTCCGCGCGCCGCCGCTATACCGTCGTTCCGCGGACGTGTGGCGTTACCCGTATTCTCGGTGCGATTGATTAGTCGCGCATTCGAAAACGGCGCGACGACGTCGTCGACGGGCGTGCCCGCATTGTTGACGACAATCACCTCGATATCGGAATACGTTTGCTTCTGGAGGCGCTGCAAGCCGTCGCGAAGAGTATTCGGCCGAGAGAAGGTCGGCATGACGACTGAGACGAGCGGAGACGTTTTGGGGGTTACCGCACGATCCGGCGCGTTCGGATTGCCGCGCGGGCCTAGGTCGCGCGGTATTGCAGCCTTGCCCCCCAGCGCAACGAGTAGCGCATCGACGATTTGTACGCGGTGCCAAGGTTGGAATTCGCACAGGTTCTCGACGATCTCCGTGGCGCCGCAGACGGGGGCGCAAAGAGGCTTTCCAAAGCGAGCCAGGGCGTATACGGTGCCGGGGTTCTCGGTAAGGGCGACGATCGCGCTTGCGGACTGCAAGGCAGGCGCTGCGTCTGCCGCGCAGGCGACCATCTTCATCGGCGTGCGCACGTCGAAACATGCTGCCCGAAAGGCCTCAACCATGCCCGCAGAAGCGCCGTAGGACCAAACGGCGATGTACCCGGCATTCCGCGTGGTACCGTGCGGCTCGGGAACGGTCTCATCGAGTGGTGTGAAGACGTGCGAGCGCAACGGGCGATACCCGTACTGCTTCGCTGCGCGCTCGAGGTCGTGAAACGAGCGGAAGAACGTGCGATCGGCGAGCAGAGTCAGATCCTGGAAAGCCACCGCGTGCCCGATCAGACCTTGCTCGAGCTGTGCCTGTGCCTGACCGTTCAGCGAGAGTTTGCACTCGGCGAGGGAATCCAATGCTCGCAGCAGCGCATCATGGGAAGTCGAGCGCTCTCTGAGTGAGGAGATCGCCATGTCGAGAACGCGGTTGCGCGGATTCTCCGGAACGATCACGAGATCGCGCGACTGCCCATTGAGTCCGCGGGAGACGAGTTCGCCGAAACCTGCGCCGAAGCCGGATGGATCCACTACGACCATCGACGATTCGGATGGAAGCATCGCAGCCCACGACATCGTCGCGGCGCTACCGAACGCGCTGACGGGCACGCTACCCCTGATTCGGCTGATAGAGGCGCTGTTCCGCCGGCACGTAGTACTCGTCCAGGGACGCCGGCATTCGCACGTTGAAGCCGAGGAAGCGCCGCCCGAGTGGTCCGAGCTCCCCGATCACGTCCGGTGCGACCAGTCGCGGATAATCGAACTGCTGGCGCATGTACGAACGGCAGACGTTCATGGTAACCGCATGCCGGTATGCACTCGTGCGGTTGACGCCGCCGCGGTGCCACGTTCGCGCGTTGAAAATGATGGCGTCGCCTGCAAGCGGATAAGCGCGCTCCGAATGCTCGTCGAATTCGTCTTCGCTGGGCGGCTGCTCACGGGTGAACGATCCCGGCAACAGCTCCATCGCGCCGTTCTCGTTGGTAAAATTATCCAGGGCAATCGTTACGCCGACATTGGTGATGTAGTTCGGTATCACGCGAGGGCAATCGACGTGCACGCGCCGGGAATAGTTTGTTCCGCCTGCCGGCATGCTCGAGGACGTGTAAGCGTACAAAATGCACGTATCACCGAGCAGCGGGCCCAGATAAGCGTGGAGCAAATCGTTTTCCAGCAAACGCACGAAGGGCATTCCGCGCGTCATCAGGTTTAGCACCATATGCGCGTCCGTGTATTCGCGTCCGTGCCACGCGTTGAGGTCCTCAGCGATTGCCTTCTCGAGCGATTGCTTCAGGTCGCCGACTTCGTCGGCGGACACGATGCCCGGTGCAATAGTGAACCCGCGCTTCCGAATTTCGTCAAGGCGCTCAAGTGGCGCGGCGACCGGAACAATCATCGAACGCAGATGAAACGCAGATACTTATAGAGGTGGCCTGAAAGCGGAAGGGCGCGGCGTAGATATGCGTCTATAACCTTCATGTCGTACTCTGACTGCCCATGGAGGACTGCACCCTGGCCTGCGTACCAGTCGAATGTAACCTCGCACGACGAAAAGCCGGCCCCTAATGCGGCACTCTCGAATTCGTGCGGATCGAAACCGCCAAGTACTGATTTGATCGGCTCTGCATCCTTGAATGTTTGGCTTGCTATACCGAACTCGTTTTCAACGGACTCGTCGGTGTGGAGCACGGAATCAATTTCACGGCTCAGGATGTCGGAGTATTTTCCCTGTGCATTCCGCTCGAGTCCTACCATAGCGCTCCAGAAAAGTTTGTTCGGCTCGAGATCTATGTAGAACAAGCCGCCGGGGCGCAGTACGCGCGCGATCTCTTTCAGCACGCGATTGTGGTCGGCAACGTGATGCATGAAGGCATACGAACTTGCCATATCGAACGCCGCGTCGGCGAACGGGAGTTCTTCCGCGGCACACGTGTGAAGGCGTACGTTATTCCATTGCCCTACACGCGCCAGCATTGCCGGGGTAATATCGATTCCGTCGATCTCATCGAAGAGATCGTGTGTAAGATTAATGATGAATCCCGTCCCGCACCCTACGTCCAAAAGGCGGCCTCCGCCGCAACGCTTCGCGAGGCCCTCCATCACCGTGCGAACTTTCCGTTGATTCTCCGGCCGAAAATGCGGCTCGTCCGCATCGTAGCGGTCCGCCATTCGCGTGTGAACTTCAATATTCGCTTCGAGCGTTCTGGTAGAATTCATGTCCCTAGGGTCATCGGCACGATGGCTAGGGCGCATGAGCGATATCGTGCTGCGTCGAACCGCGATTGCTATGTCAAAAGCAGGCAAGCAGGTACGGCTCAGGGCGCTGCGGCCGGCAGATTATGAGCCGTGGCTCGAGTGGATCAACGATCCTGCCGTCATGGACGGGCTCGACCGGGCATTACCCGCGACCGGCGAGCAGCACGATATCTACATCCGAACCAATGTAACCGACCGTTCCGATACGGTGTGGTTTGCCGTAGAAACGATTGAAGACCGGTCGCTCGTGGGCATCGTGTGGCTTTGGGAGGTGAACAACCGCCACCGGCGCGCTGAGGTTCGCATCGTCATTGATCCGGCGGCCTCCGGGCGGGGATACGGTCCGGACGCGCTGCGCGCACTTTCCGAATATGCTTTTCGGATCTTGGGTTTGCACAAGCTTTACGCCTACGTGCACGAGCGAAACGCGCGTTCGCGCGCGGCGTTCGAGCGGGCCGGATTTACGCTGGAGGGGACGCTGCAGGGCGAAGCATTCTGGGACGGCAACTTTGCCGCCGTGTGGCGGCTGGCGCGTTTCGCCGACTAGTCTTTCAGCGACCGTTCGAGGACGCTGCAGACGTGCTCGATATCGTTCGTGTCCATCTCGTAGAACATCGGAAGTCGCACGAGACGGCCGCTCAAGTCATCGGTACGCGCGAGCGTGCCGTGCGCGCGCCCGAATCGAAGTCCCGCGGGCGCCGAATGGAGCGGCACATAATGAAAGAGTCCGCCGATTCCTTGCGCTTTCAGGTCGCGGAGCACCCGCGTGCGCCTTTCTGCGTCGTTTACGAGTACGTAGTACAGGTGCGCGTTGTGCGTTGCATGTTGGGGGATAATCGGCCGGCGCAATATGCCTGCGTCTTCCAGTGATTTAAGCCGCTCGTGGTATGCCTGCCATAGCGACAATCTGCGCACGAGGAGATGGTCCGCCTGTTCAATCTGCGCCCAAAGAAACGCCGCGATTATCTCGCTCGGCAAGTACGACGACCCGACGTCAACCCAACGATACTTGTTGACGGCGCCCCGAAGGAAGTTCGAGCGATTCGTCCCTTTTTCACGGATGATTTCTGCTCGCTCGACCAGCGTCGGATCGTTGACCAGAAGCGCTCCGCCTTCACCGGATATTACGTTTTTGGTTTCGTGAAAGCTGAGCGCTGCGAATGAGCCAAGGGAACCCAAATGCCGGCCCTTGTACGTCGATCCGAGTGCTTGCGCCGCATCTTCAACGACGGCAAGACCATGTGCACCCGCAATCGCCAATAGGGCGTCCATCTCGCACCCTACGCCGGCATAATGAACTGCGACGATTGCACGCGTCTTCGAAGTAATCGCCGCCTCGACCAGGCGTTCGTCCAGATTCATCGTGTCGGGGCGGATATCGACGAACACGGGGACGCCGCCTCGCAAAACAAAAGCATTCGCGGTGGACACGAATGTGTACGACGGCATGATCACTTCATCGCCGGGTTGTATGTTCAAGAGAAGGGCACACATTTCAAGCGCCGCCGTGCAAGAGTGCGTCAGGAGGGCCGCTTGCGCGCCGATTCGATACTCCAGCCATTTGTGAATACGCTTGGTAAACGGGCCGTCTCCGGAGAGATGCGCGTTCTCGATCGCTTGGCGCAAGTACTCGATCTCGTTGCCCGTAACGAACGGCTTGTTGAAGGGGACCGGCTTTTGCAACTGGCGCATTATGCAATCACCGTTTGCGCTGCCGGGCGGATGAACGCGGGCGCTCGAGGCCCCGTCATAAAGAGGAGATCGACGATCGAGACTTGCGGATCATAGGGCGGATGCAGTTGTCCGTACGGCTCGTACTCGTACCGAATGTACTCGAGCCCTATTCCGGCCTGTACGAATTTTTCTTCATCGATGTAAGCGCGCGCCGAGGGCCCGCTGATGTAGTGCGTAGCTCCGACCTGCTTGAGGACTTCGAGTAGACGGTCCGTTTTTGCACCGGGCGCGCTCAGGGTAGAAGAACGCACGAACTGCGTGTGTTCGATGCCGAGCAGGCGCGCAATCGAAACCGTCGTGTCAATCGTGAAATCGGCGAGCAGGTGCGGCTTGCACGAAAACATCTGCGCCACTAGCGGCGAGTACTGCTGATAAAACGGCGCACGGCAATACGCGTGCCGGATTTGTTCGAGAAGAGGACGCCGCCAATCGCGGCACCAATCGATCTGCACGTTGTTGATGGTGGTGTGATCGATGGTGTTGCCTTTGGCATGAACAGGCACCGTTAACCAACGCGGCCCTTGCGCAGTCTTGATGCGATTCCGGTTGCGCCATCCGTGCTTGTCGTATTGCACGTCATCGTAAAATACGAAGACGTCGCTGCGGCGAATCAGATCGAAGTATCCGCGCCAAGGCAAAAACGAGGGCTGAAGCACAACCGCAGTAGGCATCCGATTATTGCAATCGGCACCCCGCGCCGATAACTTGACCATGACCCTCACGCAGACCACCGAAGATGCCCTTGCCGAATACGCGCGGCAAGCCCGCGCCTACGTTACTCGCGACTGCGAGAGGTACGGCCTACCGAAGAGTGGCCCGATGTACGAGTCCCTGGTCTCCTACTTGGTCAACCCGAACGCGCACGATTTTCGGCTCACCGAATTGCCGGCGCTGCTCGGCCGCGACGAATTTCTTACGATCTCAAGGCGTATTCTTGACGTAGGGTGTGGTCCGGGCACACTGGTATGGAGAGCTCTCGACCTCGGCCACGATGCCTACGGCGTCGACCTGAGCGAAGAGAAGGTCGGTCTTGCGCAGATGTGGGCGGAGGTATCCGGACGCGAACGATGGCGAGACCGTGTCGAGATACGGGACGCTGGAGCGCTTACGTACGCTTCCGAGTCTTTCGATCTCGTGACGAGCTACCACGTCCTCGAGCACGTTGCAGATCTGCCGTCCGTGCTCTTTGAAGCGGTGCGAGTCACCAAACGCGGCGGTTGGCTGGAGCTGCGCGCGCCGGATTACCGCATGTCGTACGATACGCACTACTGCATGCCGTGGCCGAGATTCATGCCGCCCGCGCAGGCCGCAGAGTGGTGCCGGGCGATGGGACGCCCGACCGGCGGCATCGGCACGTTTTTTTACATCACCGGACCGCAAGTGGTCGCGTTGCTGACGGCTCTGGGCTGCCGCATCGAAACGCTCATCTATCGAGAGCATCGAGACAGTCAGGTGCACCTGTCCACTGAGCACATCACCGCCGATCCCATAATTTTCGACTCCACGCGCGACGTGAGCGCCTTTGCCGCGGAATTGCAGTCGCTGGCAGCCGCGGGCCGGCTTCCCGATATGTACAAGACGTGCTTGGAGTTCACGATCGCCGCGCAGCGGCTATAGTGTAACGCCTAGGCGTTCGCGTGCGACCAGTTCGTTCGCGCGATACAAACTTTCGAACGTTCCCGCGTCGGTCCACCAGCCGTCGAGGACGTCGTAGTACAGGTCGCCTTCTTTGATATAGGCGTTGTTGACGTCGGTGATTTCGAGTTCGCCGCGGCTGGAGGGCTTGAGGCGGCGGCAGAAGTCGAAGACGCGGCGGTCGTACATGTAGATGCCGGTCACGGCGTAGCGGCTCTTGGGTTGCAGCGGCTTTTCCTCGATGCGCACGATGCGGTCGCCATCGAGCTGCGGACAGCCGAATCGCTCCGCATCGTCCACCTCTTTAAGCAAAATGCGCGCGCCGGAGTCTTGCTCTTCGAACTTGCGCACGTACGGCGAGATATCATCTTCGAGGATGTTGTCGCCCAGGATGACGACGACGCGATGGCCGTCCGCGAAATGCTCGCACAGTTTGAGCGCGTCGGCGATTCCGCCTTCGCCTTCCTGATACGTGTAGTAGATGTCTTTCAAGCCGAACTCACGCCCGTTTCCGAGCAGTCGCAGAAAATCGCCGGCCGAACTGCCGCCCGTCACGATCATGATATCTTTGATCCCGGCCCGCACGAGTGTCTCGATGGGATGGTAAATCATCGGCTTGTCGTAAATCGGCAGCAGGTGCTTGTTCGTCACTTTGGTCAGCGGTCGAAGCCGCGACCCCAGGCCGCCGGCTAATATAACGCCTTTCACGCTAGTTGCCCCTCGACTAGCTCGGGGTGGTTCGATACCTCACCGTGACACAGCGCAGCTATCTCATGGCGTCTCAACATTTCTGCAAACATAAACACTCCCCGAGGGCGCCGCAATAATTGCCGTAATTATTATCGGTGTGCATACTGCCTCTTGTAGTACGCGAGGAATTCGCCGTTTTTGAGCGGACGCCACCACGATTCGTTCTCGCGATACCATGCGATCGTCTCGTGTAGCCCTCGTTCGAACGCAACCTGAGGCGTCCATCCGAGCGCATGCGTCTTTGCGCAGTTTATGGCATAGCGGCGATCGTGCCCTTCCCGGTCGGCGACGTGTCGCACGTGCGTATCCATCGAGCGGCCGCACGCGTCGACCAGCATGCGCGTGATCTCGACGTTCGTTCGCGGATTGCCGCCGCCGATGTTGTAGACGTTCCCGACCTCGCCGTGCTCGAGGACGTGCAGAACGCCGCGCGCATGATCGTCGGCGTGCAGCCAATCGCGGATTTGCAAACCGTCGCCGTACACCGGCACGCTCTGGTCGTCGAGCAAGTTCGTAACGAACAGCGGAATCAATTTCTCCGGATACTGCCGCGGGCCGTATGTGTTCGAGCCGCGCGTAATGAGCACGGGCGTGCGATACGTATTCCAGTACGCGAGTACTTGCAGATCGCCGCCGGCTTTGCTGGCGCTGTACGGGCTGCGCGGCTGCAGGGCGTCCGTTTCAAGCGATTCTCCGCTCGAAACGTCGCCATAGACTTCGTCAGTCGAAACCTGGACGTACCGCGCGATGCCGTGCCGGCGAACCGCCTCGAGCAACACGTGCGTTCCGAGGATGTCGGTTCGCAGAAATGCTCCGGGCTCGAGAATCGAGCGATCGACGTGCGTTTCCGCGGCAAAGTTCACGATGGCGTCCACGCCGTCGGCTACCGCCTCTTCGACCGCGACCGTCTCGCAGATGTCGCCCCGGACGAAGCGATATCGCTTGTCGCCTTCGAGGGCTGCGCAGTTCGCCGGATTCCCGGCGTAGGTCATGAGGTCGAGGTTGAGGACGTGCCAGTCGGGCCGCTCCCGCAGCACGACATGAATGAAGGTGGACCCGATGAAACCGAGGCCTCCCGTGACGAGGAGTCGCATCCTTATGAATTTCGGATGATAGGGCTTCATGCCATAGGATGGCAGCTCACTAGGCAAGCGGCTGCCCCGGCCCCTCGATACCCAGGGTGACACGACGCGCTTCGCGCTGCCCGGCGCGAGGGGCCGGCGCTACCCGTGACATGGTCGGTGGGGGCGTGCTATACTCTGGCGGTTGTCATCTCGCCCTTCACGGAGGAGGGGCGCTTATGGCCTCAGCGTGACCGGTGCTAGGACGGCGGCCGGCCGAGGTCCAGAAAGGATAAAACCTTGTCAGTCATTTCCATGCGCGCCCTGCTCGAAGCGGGCGTCCACTTCGGCCACCAGACCCGCCGGTGGAACCCGAAGATGAAGCCGTATATCTTCCAAGAGCGTAACGGCATCTACATCATCGATTTGGCCCTGACCGTGCAGAAGCTGCGTGAGACCTATGAAGCGGTCAAGCAGATGTCGCGCGAGGGTAAAGTCGTCCTCTTCGTCGGCACGAAGAAGCAGGCGCAAGACGTCGTCAAAGAAGAGGCCGAGCGCGCCGGCACGTACTTCGTGAACCAGCGCTGGCTGGGCGGCACCCTGACCAACTTCTCGACGATTCAAAAGCGCATCGCGCGCCTTCGCGAACTCGAGAATATGAAGCAGCAAGGCGATTTCGACCGGCTTCCCAAGAAAGAAGTGGCGAAGCTCTCGGACGAAATGGGCAAGCTGGAGCGCTTCTTGGGCGGCATCAAGGATATGCACCGTCTTCCGGACGCGATCTTCATCGTCGATCCGAAGAAAGAGCAGATTGCCGTCAACGAAGCGCGCAAGCTGAAGATTCCGATCATCGCGGTCATCGATACGAACTGCGATCCGGACGAGATCGACTTTCCGATTCCGGGCAACGACGACGCCATTCGCGCCGTTAAACTCATGGTCTCGAAGATTGCCGACGCCATTATCGAGGGCCGTACGGAAACCGAAAGCGCCAGCGACGCCGCTTACGGCGAACCCGAAGCCGTCGAGTCGTACGCCGAACCCGAAGAGGAAGAGATAACGACGATGGCCGACGCCGAGGCCGGTGTTTAAAAGGTAACCGGAAGAGGGGGCGGCAGCCCCTTCTTCATAACGAAGAGCACTACATTAAAGAAGAAATACTGGAGTAAACGTGTCTACCGCGACCTATCAACCCAAAGCGGACGAAATCAAGAAGCTGCGCGAAGCCACCGACGCGCCGATGATGGACTGTAAGAAGGCCCTCGTCGAGGCCGGCGGCGACTTCAATAAAGCCAAGGAAGAGCTGCAGAAGCGCGGTGCAGCGCAAGCACTGAAGAAGGCGGAGCGCGTGGCGAACGAAGGGCTCGTCGCGAGCTACATCCACGCCGGCGGCAAGATCGGCGTGCTGGTTGAAGTGAACAGCGAGACCGACTTCGTCGCGCGCAATCCCAAGTTCGGAGAGCTGACGCGCGACATCGCAATGCACATCGCGGCGATGTCGCCCAAGTACATCGATCGCGAGAGCGTTCCGGCCGAAGTGGTCGACGAGGTTCGCAAGGAACTCATTGCCGCGGTTCCGGCCGGCAAGCCGCCGGAGGTCGCGCAGAAGATCGTCGACGGCAAACTCAACAAGTGGTTCGAGGAGCACTGCCTGCTCGACCAGCCGTTCGTGAAGGACGATTCGATGAGCGTCGGCGATCTCATCAACAGCGTGATCGGCGTCCTCGGCGAGAAGATCAAGGTCCGCCGTTTCGCGAAGTACGCGCTGGGAGAGTAGCACCGCCTTGCAAACCGCCGCACCGAAATACCGCCGCGTTCTCCTGAAGATTTCCGGAGAAGCCTTCTCCGGAACCGAGACGGGAGTCGACGTTCAAACCACGGAGGACATGGCCAGGCAAATCGCCGAGGTCCATCGCGACGGTGTTTCGGTAGCCGTGGTCGTCGGCGGTGGAAACATTTGGCGCGGCAAGGTCCACGAGGAAGCCGGCATGGATCGCGCCACCGCCGACTACATGGGTATGCTGGCGACCGTCATCAACGCACTGGCGCTGCAGGACGCGCTCGAGCGCATGGGCGTTCCCTCACGCGTCCAGACTGCAATCGCGATGCATCAAGTCGCCGAACCGTACATTCGTCGCCGCGCGATCCGTCACTTGGAAAAAGGGCGGGTCGTTATTTTTGCGGCCGGCACCGGCAACCCGTACTTCACCACCGACACGACGGCTGCACTTCGCGCTGTCGAAGTCGGCGCGGAAGCGATTTTGAAAGCGACGAAGGTCGACGGCATCTACACGGCCGACCCGAAGAAACATCCGGACGCAACGCGTTTTGAGCAGCTCGCATATCTCGAGGTGCTTCAGCGCGGCCTGGAAGTGATGGACAACACGGCACTGACGCTGTGCATGGACAACAACCTGCCGATCATCGTGTTCGACATGGGCGTCCCCGGCAATATTCGCCGCGTCGTTTGGGGCGAGTCCATCGGGACGCTCGTCGGCAAGATCAGTTCGCTGAGTACCCCAAAGCATCAGGATGCTTTGGGGACCCCCAGTGTTTAACAGGCGCTCCGCCCTCCGTGGCTGCGCGCCCCCCAACGGCAAAGCCGCCGGGGCCCCCATTTCGAATGGATAACGGAGTAGCCGTCTCATGGCTGATTTGAAAGACGCCGAAAACAAAATGCAAAAGTGCGTGGAATCCACGCGCGGTGAGTTTGCATCGATTCGCACGGGGCGCGCGACGCCCGCTTTGCTCGACCGCTTGCACGTCGAGGCATATGGAGCCGCCGTACCGCTCAAACAAGTCGCCAGCGTCAGCGTGCCGGATCCGCGATCGCTCGTGATTACCGCGTTCGATCGCAATACCGTCGGCGACATTCGCAAAGCGATCGAAAAAAGCGACTTGGGCCTCACGCCGAACGTCGACGGCAACGCGATTCGTTTGATGATCCCGCCGCTCAACGAAGAACGCCGTAAAGACCTGGTCAAAGTCGTGAAGAAGAAGGCCGAAGACGGCAAGGTCGCGGTGCGCAACGTGCGGCACAAATTGCACGACGACCTGAAGACGCAGCTCAAAGATCACAAAATCACGGAAGACGAAAGCAAACGCCTTCAAGATCAGCTGCAAAAACTCACGGACAAGTTCGTCAAGGACATCGACCAGCTCGTAACCGCCAAAGAAAAAGAGATACTGGAGGTATGACGGCGCCCGACCTGCAGCAATACGTTTTGATGCCGGAAACGGACGCGCGCCGCGCGCTCTCCGGCCGCCGGCTTACGGTGCGCGTTTTGGCACCGGTCGGCCCTTACGCGGGCCGCGGACGGCTGCGCGTGCTTCGCGCGCGCCCGGCAGGCTCATCGGCAGACGCCGGACAGGCTATCGAACTCGTTTGCGGGTACGAGGCATACGAACACCTTCCGGAGTCCCCTCGACTACGCTCGGGGTCCCTTCGACAGCCTCAGGACGGGCTTTCCGATACCTCACGATGACAATAAGCGGCGTAATTCCGGCGTTGGCCGATCAGATAGACGAAGCGCGGCTGCCCAAGCACGTTGCTATCATCATGGACGGCAATCGCCGCTGGGCAAAGCGGCGGGGCCTTCCGGGCATCGAAGGGCATCGCCGCGGCATGGTGGCTTTGCGCGAAGTGACGCGCGCGGCGCGCGACCTCGGCATTCCGATTCTCACGGTATACGGCTTCTCGACGGAAAATTGGCGGCGTGACTCGACCGAGATCTCGCTGCTCCTCGACCTCTGCGTCTATTTCGCTCAGCACGAGCTGGCCGAACTCTGCCGCAACAACGTCCGTGTGAATGTCATCGGCGCATGGCGGGCGCTGCCGAAAGCGTCGCGTGAAGCGCTCGAACAGCTGATGAGCCGCACGGCGTCGAATACCGGCCTCCTGCTGAATTTAGCGGTGAATTACAGCTCGCGCCTCGAGCTCGAGCGGGCGATTCGCGCGATCGCAGAAGACGTGGCGGCCGGGCGCCTGAACGCCGCCGACGTAAGCGACGGTGTCATTGCCTCCTATCTGTACACCGCCGAGATGCCGGATCCGGATATCCTGATCCGCCCAGGCGGCGAACATCGCTTGTCTAACTTCTTACTTTACCAAGTGGCCTACACCGAACTCATCATGACGGACGTGTACTGGCCGGACTTCGGCAAGGATGAATTCGTACGGGCGCTGATAGAGTTTCAAAAGCGAGCGCGGCGTTTCGGGGGCGCGTAGGCGCATCCGCCGCCGCAAAGCGCGGCGGCATGACGCGGCGCATCGTCGTCGGTCTTGCGCTTGCCGTCGTCGGCTTGGGATGCGTAGCTTGGCCGCCGGCGTTTTTCGCGCTGCTCATCGTGCTCGGCTCGATCATGGTCTACGAACTCTCACGTTTGTGCGACATCAAGGGCCAGCCGCTCGAGTTTCAGGTCGCCGTCATCGGCACGCTCGCATACGTCTTTCTGGCCATCTTCCACGGCATGTCGCAGTGGGAAGGCGTGCTGCTCGCCTTCATCGTGCTGGCAACGTTCTGGCTTGGAATGTACGGCGAGAAAAAGGGCTATTTCGCGCGCACTGCTTACACGCTGCTTGCCGTGCTCTACATCGGCAAACTCCTCACGTATTTCGTGTTCATTCGTGAAGTGCCGGTACACGGTGCGTATTGGACGGTGTACGTGATCGTGCTGATCGCGATGACGGACATCAGCGCGATGGTCGTCGGTTCGCTTATCGGCAGGCATCACCTCACGAAGATCTCGCCGAAGAAAACCGTCGAAGGTTCGGTGGGCGCGCTCGTACTCGCTACGGCGCTCGGCGCGGTGCTCGCACTCGTACCGTATTTGGGCATCGAGTGGTGGCAAGGCGCGGCGCTGGGAGCGGGAACGAGCATCGCAGCGCAAGCCGGCGATCTCGTCGAATCGGCGCTCAAACGCGATGCAGGCGTCAAAGACAGCGGCACCGTGATTCAGGGGCATGGCGGTGTGCTCGACCGCTTCGATTCGTATCTCTTCGGCGGCATGGCGTTTTTCGGCACGCTGCACATTATAGGGCTTCTTGGATTTGGCTAAAAAGAAAGTCGCGATTCTCGGCAGTACCGGCTCTATCGGTACGCAAGCGCTCGACGTGATCGCGCGCCATCGCGATCGCTTCGACGTGGTTGCGCTCGCGGCAGGAAAGCAGATCGATAAATTGCGCGAACAAGCGGCGCAATTCGACGTACCGATCGCGACGAATACGCAGGACGGTGCAGCCGGCTTGCTGCGCGTCGCGGTGGAGAGCGAACCCGACATCGTGCTTGCCGCAACGGACGGCTTCGTTTCGTTCGATGCGGTATTCGCGGCAGTGGAACGCGGCATCGACATCGCCGTTGCAAACAAAGAATTGATCGTTGCCGCGGGCGAACTGCTCATTGCAGCGGCGCGCCGCAGCGGTGCAAAGTTGTTACCGGTCGATTCCGAGCATTCCGCGGTCTTTCAATGCTTGGTCGGAGAAGATCCGGGCCGGGTGCAGTCGATTATCGTCACTGCATCGGGCGGCCCGTTTTGGCGCAAGAGCGCTCGCGAGATGTCGGATGCGACCGTCGAGGCGGCGCTCGCCCATCCAACCTGGCGCATGGGTATCAAGAACACCGTGGACTCGGCGAGCATGATGAACAAGGGCCTGGAGGTCATCGAGGCCAGCCGGCTCTTCGGCCAGCCGGGCGAGCGCGTGCAAATTCTCGTTCATCCGCAGTCCATCGCGCACGGCATGGTGGTCTTCACGGACGGCAGCGTGAAGATGCAGGCCGCCGCCCCGGACATGCGCCTGCCGATAGGGTATGCGCTGGCGTATCCCGACCGCCTCACGAGGCCCCTCGACTTCGTTCGGGGTCCTTCGAAACCTCAGGATGACAAAAGCAAAAACGGCGATCCTCTTGTTGCCTTGGGCGCTCACCCCGACGCCCAGAGCCTCCGGTACGACTTCGAGCGCCCCGACCCCGATCGGTTTCCGTGCGTGCGGTTGGCCTATGAAGCGTTGAAAGCGGGCGGCACAATGCCCGCCGTGCTGTCTGCAGCAAACGAAATCGCCGTCGAGGCGTTTGTAGAGGGAGAGATCCGCTTCGGCGAGATTCCGGCCGTCATCGAAACAACGATGTCGGGCGCGTCCGCCGAAGAACTGAGTCTGGACGGCGTTCGCCGTGCCGATCGGGATGCGCGCGAACGTGCGCGCGAAACGGTCGCGCGGCTGCGCTGCAAGCAAGAGGTATAAGTGAGCATTCTCCTCGCCGCCGTCACGTTGGTGAACATCGAAAAAATTGCGTTGTTCATCGTGATGCTGTCCGTCCTCATCGTATTGCACGAGTACGGGCATTTTCTGGTGGCGCGATTGAACAAGGTGCGCGTGCTCGAGTTTTCGGTCGGCATGGGCCCGCTCATCGCTTGCTGGAAGAGCAAACGCAGCGGCACGCAATATTCGCTGCGCGCACTGCCCATCGGCGGGTATTGCGCGATGCACGGTGAGGACAATCGCACGTCCGAGGCCGATCAGCAGCGCGAATTTCAGCAGCAGCTCACCGTAACAGTAAACGGCCGCGAATACGACTACGACAACTTTCAAGCAAAGGGCGCATGGCGTCGTCTTTCGATCGTTCTGGCCGGCCCGGTTGCGAACTTTATTTTAGCGTTCGTAATCCTCGTCGTCAGTGCCGTTGCGTTTGGTGTGAGCACCGATCATCCGCAGCCGGTGATTCAGATGGTGCAGCCGGGTTCACCGGCGGCACACGCCGGATTGAAAGTGGACGATCGAATCGTCGCAATCGACGGCCGTCAGGTGGGCGGCGGACAAGAATTGGTCGCACTCATTCACCGGTCGCTGGGAAAACGGCTCGACATTACGTACGCGCGCGACGGCGCGCAAGCCAACGTCGCGATTGTCGCCGGGCACTGCCCACCGCCGGAGTCGCCGTCGTGGGGCTGCATCGGCTTCGTTCCCGTCGACACGCTGCAACGTGTGCCCTTCGGTGATGCCGTCGTCGATTCAGCGTACGCCTTTGTCGGTATCGGTCAGCAGACGTTCGGGAGTCTGGCGCTTCTGGTCAGCCATCCGGTGAAGTACGGCAGCCAAGTTTCGGGCGTCGTGGGCATGGGACAGGCCGCCATGACGATTCAGGACTGGGGCTGGGGCTACTACCTCGGTTTCGCGGCGCTCATCTCGTTTGCGCTGGGTGTGTTCAATCTGCTGCCGCTGCCCGCGCTAGACGGCGGGCGCGCGGCGTTCATCATCGGCGAGTTGCTGCGTGGAAAACCGGTCGATCCGGAGAAAGAAGCCTGGGTGCACATCACCGGCCTCGCCGTGCTGATTGCACTGATGATCGTAATCAACTTCAACAACGTCGTGCAAATCATTCAAGGAAAGGGACCCTTCTAAGTGCCGATTCGTCTGCGCAGGGAGAGCAAGCCGGTCTTTCTGCAAAACAAAACCGGGAAGGCCGACGCGAAAGGCGTGTGGATCGGCGGCGATCATCCGATTGTCGTGCAGACGATGACGACAACCGATACGGCCGACGCGGACGCGACTCTGGAACAGATTTACGGGCTTGCCATGGAAGGTGCCGAGGTCGTGCGCGTCACGGTGAAGGATCCGCCGGACGCTGCCGCGATGCCCGCGATCGTTCATCGCTCGCCGGTGCCGATTGTCGCGGACATTCACTTCGATCATCGCATGGCGTTGGCGGCCATTGAAGCCGGCGTTGCGAAGCTGCGCCTGAATCCGGGCAACATCCGCGACTACAACAAGACGAAGGAAGTCGTGCTGGCGGCCAAAGCCAAGGGCGTTCCGATTCGTATCGGCGTGAACATGGGCTCCCTCGCGCCCGATCTCGAAAAAACGCTCGGTCATACTGCGGAAGCGATGGTCGGCTCCGCGATGCGCCACGTCGAGATTCTCGAAGAGTTCGACCACACCGACATCGTGATTTCGCTCAAAGCGCACGATGTAATGACGACCGTGCACGCGTATCGTTTGATGGACAAGCGTCTGCGGGAACGCAACACGCCGTACGGTCTACACTTGGGCATTACCGAAGCCGGCTTGTTGCGGGACGGTACGGTGAAGTCGTCGATTGGCCTCGGCATTTTGCTGTTCGAAGGCATCGGCGACACGATTCGCGTTTCGCTGGCCGCCGATCCGATTGAAGAAGTTCCGGTCTGCTGGAGCATGCTCAAAGCACTCGGCCTGCGCGAGAAGGGCTTCGAGATCACGGCGTGCCCGTCGTGCGGACGCGCGGAGATCAGCGTGCTCGAACTGGGCCGCGCCGTCGAGGCTATCGCGAAGGAGTACACGGCGCCGGTGAAGGTCGCCGTGATGGGATGCGTCGTCAACGGCCCCGGCGAGTCCAAGATGGCCGACGTCGGCGTCGCCGGCGGCAAGGGGAAAGGCGCCATCTACCGGGCGGGCGAGCTGGTGGGGACGTTCCCGGAGGCCGAGCTCCTGGGGGCGCTTCGGCTGGAAATCGAGAAGGTTATCGCCGAAAAATATCCTGAGTACGCTCATGAGATATCGCAAGCCGTCTAAAACGACACTCGTCGCGACCTTCATTCTGGCCGTCTTCGGATCGCTTGCGTTTGCGTTTTCCAACCCCGTCGAGGTGCGCGTCGACGGACAGCCGGTGATAAGCGACGTTCCGCCGGTGACGACCCCGAAGGAAGTGTACGTCCCGCTTCGACCGGTGGGAAACGCGCTCGGAGCGGAAACGCGTTACGAGCACAAGTCGGGTGAGGTCGTCGTGACGCGCGGCGATGAAACGATGCATCTCAAAGTCGGCTCGACGAACGCGAGGATCAACGGGGTGCCGGTCACGCTCAAGCACGCGCCGTTCCGCGTGCGCGGGCGCATCATGGTCAGCTTGCACGCCGTTCAGCAAGTTTTCGGCGTGCGAGTGAAATTCAACCGGACCACCGCGCGCGTCGACGTGAACACGCCCGGCGTTTCCGAAAACTCGGAATTCCAGACGCAGTAGCCACGCGTGAGCTACGTGCTCGACGTCCGGAAACTAGCGGCTATCGACATCTACCTCTTGGGCGAAAAAGTCATCTTGAGCGAATACGCGTTGGGTGTCGTTGGCTTGATCGGCTTTGGCGCGTGGTCGTTGCATAACGCCATCGGCCGCGGACATTCGGCCGGGCTTCTCGCGCTCGGCGCATATCTGATTGGCATCGGGACGAACTACATTCCGCTGCTCGTCCATGCGATCGTCATCGCCCGCGCGCACAATGCCGCCCGTCTACTGGGCGATGAGCTCGCCGACCGAACGCGCGCGATGAGAAAATACCGCACGCAGTCGGTGATGCTGCTCGTCCCGTTCGCCGCAGTCATTTTCGCTTTTCAAAGACCGAAGCGGCTACCAGCGCGGGGCTAGTCCGGCATATTAGTCGTATTCCTGCAGCGCTTCCGGTTCGACGACCGGAACGATTTCGTCCGGGTTCGATTTGCGATAGCCGTAGAGGAAGAAGAAGATCAGCCCGACGACGAGCGCGCCGACGAACCAAACCCATGTCGTCGTCGACAGGCCGAACACTGCGAGGAAACCGGAGAAAAGAATGCCGAGCGCCGGAAAGAACGGCACGAACGGCGAGCGGAACGACCGCGGGATATCGGGGCGTTTGTAGCGCAGGTAAATCACGCCGGCGCAGACGACCATGAATGCGAGCAGCGTGCCGATGTTCACCAGATTCAGCAGATTGTCGAGCGGCACGATGAGCGTGAGAATCGCAACGGCGACGCCGGTGATCATCGTCATCAGCACCGGCGTCTTGAATTTCGGATGCACTTTCGCAACGAACGGCGGCAGCATCTTGTCGCGGGCCATAACGTAGAAGATTCGGGTCTGTCCGAGCAGCGACGCGAGCGCGACCGACGTCGTTCCCGCGAGCACGCCGGCGGTGATGGCGAAGTTCGCAAACCAGTTGTGCAGCGGTGCGAGCGCGGCTTGCAGCGCTGCGTTCTGGTCGACGTGCTGCCACGGAACCGCGCCGACCAGCACGATCGCGGTCGCACAATACAAAACCGTTCCGATGCCGAGCGCACCGATGACGCCGATGGGCACGTCGCGCGAGGGATTCTTCGTTTCTTCGGCCGTGGTCGTTGCCGTGTCGAAGCCGATGTAACTGAAAAATACCAGCGCGGCGCCCGGAATGATGCCGGCGCCGCCGCCTCCGGAGAAGGGCCTCAGATGTCCCCACCCTTTCGGTGCAAAATCGTGCAGGTACGCCGGATGGAACAGGGTGATTCCGAAGGCGATGAAGACGAGCAGCGCGCCGATCTTCAGCACGACGAAGATGTTGTTCGTCGTCGCCGTTTCGCGAATGCCGACCGAAAGCACGAGCGAGAGCAGCAGCACGAACGCGGCGCCGATGAGGTCGTAGGACGAGTTTCCGAAATTCCAACTCGTCGGAATCCACCACGGTCCGGTAATCGCCAAGTGCGAGGTCTGCGCCCACGCCGGAATGTTGACGCCGACGTCCTTGAGCACGGTTTGAATCGCGCCCGAAAATTGCTGCGCGACGGGGGCTGCGCTGATGCCGTATTCGAAGATCAGCGCGAAGCCGATGATCCAAGCCATCATCTTGCCCATCGTCGCGTACGCGTACGTGTACGCCGAGCCCGCGATGGGAACCATCGAGCCCAGTTCTGCGTACGAGAGGGCCGCGAACAGTGAAGCGAGCCCGGCGACGAGATAGGAAATGATGATTGCGGGACCGGCCATCAGGATGCCGGGGCCGATCGTCGTGAAGATACCGCCGCCGATCATCGTGCCGATGCCGATGGCGATAAGGTCCTTGCCGGTGAGCGCCCGCCGCAAGATCTTCTGTTGAGAGAGGGCCCGGAGCTTATCGACGTTGGTGGTGGCGAACAGGCGTGCGGCTAGCGACATCCCGCCCCGCGTTCGCGCATGAGTAGCGGGCGCCCTACAAGAACCGTTCGGGCATGAAGACCTACCAGCGGCTGCGCTCGCGCGAGGTCTACCGCAATCCCTTCCTCGCCATCGAGGCGCACGAGATCGTTCATCCCAGCGGCGTAACGGGCGAGCATGCCCTTATCGTGACGCCGCCCTGTTCGGCCGTCATCGTTGCCGACGGCGGCGATTTACTCTTCACGCGGCAGCCTCGGTTCGGGGCGCAAGCGGAAGTGTTGGAGATCGTCAAAGGCGGCGCGGAGCCGGGTGAGACGAGCCTGCAGTGCGCGCAGCGGGAAACGCGCGAAGAACTCGGCATCGTCGCTGCGCACTGGAAAGAACTAGGACGGCTGTACGAGATTCCGTCGATTATGGACACGCCGGTCGACCTGTTTCTCGCGCACGGGATCGAACACGTCGAAGCGGAGTTCGAGCCCGTCGAAACGATCGAACTGGTGCGCATTCCGCAAGACGTCGCGATTGCCGCGGCCGCGTCCGGAAAGATCAACGATGCGGTGACGGTTGCGGCACTCCTGCGCTACGGCATTGCATCAGGAGCACTCGTTGCGGCTGCCGCTGAGGCTGCATTGTAGGATGCGTTCCGCGGAGTGGGCATTGCGCGCTATGCTGGTTGCCCTAGCGGCATCCTGTGCGGCTTTGCTCGCTCACATTGCAATCGACGTGCTGGGTGACTTCATGCTCGCTCACGACACGTACGACGGCGTCTCCCACGGCTCGCGCGCGATCAGCATTGTTGCGATCGCAATAGTCGCTCTGGCGCTCGTATTGCGCATGGCATTCGTTTTGATCGATCGCGGGTGCGCCTCGCGAACGACGGTGACGTGTTCGGTGAGAAGGGCGCTCGGCCCGTCTCTGTTCTTTTCGCTGCAGACTTCGTTCGCAGCGGTCGTGCTGCTGGCCGGTATGGAGTACTTCGACTGCGCCGGAGCGCACGTCTCGATCGCCGCAATTTCGCAGCTCTTCGGCGGTTCGATGGTGCTCGGACTCGGCACCACGGTTGCCGCAGGTCTGTGCGGCGGTTTCATCATCCATCGGCTCGCGCGCATCCTGACCGACTACGAGCCGCAACTCGTTGCACTGATGATGCGCCTCATTCCGGCTGCCTCAGCTCGAGAAGCGGCGCTTCCGGCGTCGATCGTGACGTGCGATTGCATCGCCACGGCATACGCATTGCTGCTTTCGCGATGCGGCGGCAAACGGGGACCCCCGGCAGCGACTCCCGTCTAAACATCCTCCAGCGTTTTTTTCTCTCGGGAGTAGTATTACACGATGGGTTTTTCCAACCGGCGCGCAGCTGCATGCCTGCGCGCGGTCGTTCTCTGCTTTGGAACACTCACGGTTGCTTTATTTGCTGCGCCTTCGGCTGCAGCGGCGCCGATTTCAACCGGCGCGGCAATCAGCGGCGTCGTCGACGACGCCGCTACCGGGCTTCCAATTCCAAATGTGACGGTCCGCGTCGTCTCGACAAAGATGGTCGCTCATAGCGACGCCGCAGGAAGTTTCACGGTCCCGTCACTTGCAAAAGGCACCTATCGCCTGAGTCTTTCACTCGACGGCTACCAGCCGGCCATCTCGGAGCCGATCGTGCTCAACGAGTCGCCGATTGACGTCACGCTCACCATGCATCGAGCGACCTCGGACCTGCGAGTGATCGCCGTCACCACCGTTCATGCAACGGAGTCGCTTCAGCAGTCGAGCACCTTTACGAAAACCCTGAATACCGAGGAACTGACGCAGCAAGGCGTCGTCCGCGCCGCTGATGCTTTGCGCACGCTTCCAGGCGTGAACAACGGTATCACGGGTGATACGGCGGCGCTCGCCGACGACGTGCAAATCAGCCTTCGCGGCATCGGGACGCTCGAAACTGAGGCCGCAATCGACGGTCATCCGATTGCCTACGGCATAAAAGGCGGCTTCAACTATCAACTTTCTCCCGTATTTCCGTATCGGGACATTTCGGTGCTTTACGGTTCGGGCGGAAGCGACCTGACGGGCGTCAACGCCATCGGCGGCGTGATCGACTTTCAGACGCTCGATCCGACGCCTATCGACACCGTAAACGTGACGCAAGGATACGGAACGTTCAACCAACTTTCGACGAGCCTAACCGCGACGGGCACGCGCGGGCGGCTAGGATACGCAGCGGCGTACGGAGTGTCGGCACTGGACGGGCCGTTTCGCAACGATTCATTCTATCAGGCCGGGGCGGCATTCGATCAATCCGTGCTTTCCGGGCCGGTTCACAATCTCGGAATGTATGAGGACGATTCGGATGCGGTAACGCGCGCCGGCCTTGCGAAACTGCAGTACAATTTCTCGCCCGTCAGCGCTTTGACGTTCACGTCGGTCGATGAAAACCGCTGGGTTGACAAAACCGGAAACGGTGACGGCGACTACTTGCCGTACGCGCCTGCTCTGGCGTTCGGCAACCTGCTGCTCGGTGAATACAACCCCGCGAACTATCCCAATCTTCCGGCCTGTCCCAAAGGCACGTTCGTCGGGACGAATGCAAACGGCAGTCCAAACGGCGTCGGTCCAAACGGGCAGCCGGACGGCGGCGTCACTTGTCAAACGCCGCAGCAGTACGCTCAATTCAACACCGGCTGGGACGGCGCCGGCCCGTCGTGGCAGTCGCTCAAGCTGTTGGATAATTCGCTCGATTACCGCGTCTCCTCGCAACACTCGGTGATGCGGCTCGGCGTGTACAACAGTTACTATGAGAACTTGGTGGATCGAACATTCATGTTGCCGTTCTTTGCGCAACCCGGTGACGCCGGTTCGTGGCAAAACTTCGGCGTCAACGAAACGGGGGCGGTCGCCAGCGACGATCTCGTCGGACGAAACAACGACGTTGAGTTCGGCGCGTCCTACATGAATAGCGCGTACTTCACCTACGTCAAAAATTCTCTCAAGGGAGCGCCGGTCGTCACGGAAAGGGCGTATTTCATCCGCGACGCTTTCCGGCCGGCGGAATCGCCGTTCTCGGCATATTTGAACATCTGGGCAAAACACTCGACGGCCACGAATACCTCGTACGTCGACTCGCGGTTGGCTGCGGTTTATCGGCTAGACTCGCGCGATCGGGTTCGCGCTTCGGCCGGATCGACCACGACGCAGCCCAGTCAAAACATGCTCGGTCAACAATTCATCGAGACGTTCCCCGGCGGTGCCGGCGGCGGCGCACCCATCGGTTGCGGCAATCTCAATTCGATTGGGAGCGCTCCCTCGACGATACTCAAACCCGAACAGGGCGTGGACGAAGACCTGGCCTACGTTCACAGCTGGCAAGGTGATTCTCAAACGCAGCTCACGCTCTACAACACGAACGTGTACAACAAACTTTATTCGACGCTCGTACCGCTATCGACGACGGGAACCGGTTTCGTCCCGGCGTCCTATCTCGCACAAGTGGAGGCGGCCGTCGGTGGTAAATGCGGAGCAGGTGCGGCGTTCGATCTCTTGGGTGTGACCGGTAATGTCAACGTTGGTACGCTGCGCGCTCAAGGGGTCGATCTCAGCGGCCGGTACCGGGTCAGCAGCCCCTTCTATGTTGATTACGATTGGGCGCTCACCTCGACGTCCTTGCTGAATGCCAACCCCGACCTTCTCCGGAACAACCTGACGTATATTCTTGGCGGTCAGCTTCCGCGCTTGCCTCTGCACACGTTTTCAGGCGCCGCCGATTACACGTTCAAAAACGGCATAGACGCCCGGTATACGCTCTACACGGTTTCGTCCGACAATACGAAGTCTCTTCCGGCTTACGACTACTCGAACTTGAGCGTGTCGGCTCCAGTGGGACCGGGGACGAAATTGACCGCAACGGTGCAAAACCTGTTCAACCAATGGGGAAGCATCGCGGGCCTGCGTTATGAGGGTGTTCCCTTGCCGCTCAACGGTTACGCGCCCGCGAGCGCATATGCGCCCTACACCGGTGCGGCCGCAACCGAGCAGTTCGGGCTGCCGTATCGCACCATTTACTTCAGCTACTCCATTACACGATAGCGTCTTACGGCGGAGGCTGCGTTGCCGCGTTCCAGAGGTGCTCCGGCTCGTGCAGCCGGTGATTCACCCAGCGCGCCCAAACGAACAGCGCGTCGGACAAGCGATTGACGTAACGCGCGCAATCCGTCGAAATCTCAGGCTCGCCTTCGCGCAATGTGACCAAGAGCCGCTCCGCGCGACGGCAGACCGTGCGTGCGACGTGCAGATGCGCGCCCGCAAGGCTGCCGCCGGGATGAATGAAGTTCGCCAGCGGCTCCAGAGCGCTTTGGGCGTCGTCGATCGCCCGTTCGAGCGCCTTGGCATCGTCAGCGGAAACGAGCGGCATGCCTTCCCAGCGTTTGCCCTCGGGCGTCGCGAGCTCCGCGCCCAAATTGAACAATGCATCCTGCGTCCAAGCGAGCCACGCATCGACGCGGCGCATCGCTTCGTCATCCTCGATGTATGGACGCATCGCAGCGCGCGCAAGTCCGATATGGCTTGACAGCTCGTCGAGCGTTCCATACGAGGCGATGCGCAGGGAGTTCTTTTTGACTCGAGCGCCGCCGACCAGCCCCGTCGTGCCGTCGTCGCCGGTTCGCGTATAGATGCGCGTGAGCTTCGGCATTACGCGGAAGGCCTTCTACGGCACGATGTAGCCCACCTTATTGCCCGAGGATTCCGTGAACCATAGGTTGCCGTCCGGTCCGGTGACGATCCAGTACGGCTGCGCGCTCGCGGTCGGAAGGGGAAACTCGGTAATCGTCCCGGACGTGGTGATGCGCGCAATCTTGTCGCCCATGAGCTCGGTGAACCACAGATTGCCGTCGGGCCCGCTCGTGATGCCCCACGGAGATCCGTTTGCCGTCGGTACGCTATACGATGCGATGACGCTGCCCGTGGACGGGTTCACCTTTGCGATGAGATTGTCGTTCTCGTCCGCGATCCAGAGATTGCCGTCCGGGCCTATCGTCAAATTGCGCGTGCCGTTTTGAATCGGCGGATTCACGTTGAACGAACTCGCCGTACCCGTCGTCGTCATCTCGCCCAGCATCGAGCCGTACCCGCTGATGAAGAGATTATCGTTCGTACCGGCGGCTATGTAGACATTTTGCTGTGAATAGCCCGTGGCGTAGTGATGCACGAGTTGCCCGCTCGTATTGAACGCATCGTCAAAACTCGTCTGATACTCGGGCGCCCAGATATTCCCGTCGGAACCGATTGCCATCTCACCGAGTTCTCCCGGCGCTGTATTGAAGACTTGCATTGCACCGGCGGTTGTCGATTTGACGAGATGTGCCGGACTGGCTTCGTCGTCGAACCATAGATTGCCGTCGGGCGCAGATACCAGACCGGACGGAAACGTAACGCCGGCCGGCATCGCAAATTCGGTGAACGCGCCGGTTGTCGTGACGCGCGCGAGCTTGTTGATTCCGGCATTCGATTCGAGGAACCAAAGCGCACCGTCCGGACCTTTGACGACGTTCGATGGTCCTGAATTTGCGGTCGGCACCGGGAACTCGACAATCGTTCCCGGGCTCGGTGTCGGGGGCGGGTGCGGAGGCAAACCGCCGGAACCCCCGCCGCTGCTGCCGCAGCCGCTTACTGCGCCGGCCAGAATGAGCATGAAGGCGTATTTCGCATATTTCATGCGACCGACTATACCGGGAGCACGTCCAGGAGCCGTCGAATCCGGGCCGGTCATGTCCGAAACCGTTCGCGCCGCGTCCGAAACCCCCGAAAAAGAGCCTCTCGTGAAAGACATCCCGCCGAAAGCACCCGATCTTTCCGCTTGGTACACCGCCGTCTGTCTCAAAGCCGAACTGGTGTCGTACGCACCGGTGCGTGGATGCGTGGTGCTGCGGCCGTATGGTTTCGCACTGTGGGAAAATCTGCAAAGGCATCTCGACGAACGCTTCAAGGCGACCGGGCATGAAAACGCCTATTTTCCGCTGCTCATTCCCGAGCACTTGCTTACGAAGGAAGCCGAACACGTTGAAGGCTTCGCACCCGAAGTTGCGTGGGTGACGGAAGGCGGTCAGGAAAAACTCGAGGAGCGACTGGCAATCCGGCCTACTTCGGAAGTGATCATCGGCGTCATGTACGCGAAGTGGATTCAATCGCATCGCGATTTGCCGGTCCTCATCAATCAATGGGCCAACGTGCTGCGTTGGGAGAAGGCGACGCGCCCGTTCCTGCGCACGATGGAATTCCTTTGGCAAGAGGGCCACACCGCGCACGCGTCCGCGAAAGAAGCGCGTGAGGAAACGGAACGGATGCTCGCGGTGTACCGCGATTTTGCGGAAAACGTCGCCGCAGTGCCCGTGTACGCGGGTGCGAAGAGCGCGAGCGAACGTTTTCCGGGTGCTGTGGAAACGTATTCCATCGAAGCACTCATGCCGGACGGCAAGGCGCTGCAGTCGGCAACCTCGCACGATCTCGGGCAGAATTTCAGCAAAGCATACGACATCACGTTCGTCGACACCGATCAGCAAATCAAGCACGTGTACACGACGTCGTGGGGTATGTCGTGGCGTATGCTCGGCGGCATGATCATGGTGCACGGAGACGATCGCGGTCTGCGCATCCCGCCGAAGATGGCGCCGATCGAAGCGGTATTCGTGCCGATCGTGCGCGCAAACGACAGCTCGGCTGTCGAGAAATCGCACGAACTTGCAAGCGCGCTGCGTTCGCAAGGCTACCGTGTGCGCGTGGACGACCGCGATCAAACGCCCGGATGGAAATACGCGGAATGGGAGATGCGCGGCGTGCCGCTGCGCATCGAGATCGGTCCGCGCGATTTGGAAAGCGGCACGGCGACGGTCGTGCGCCGCGACAAAGAGAAGGGGCAGGAAGGCGCCAAGGTCAGCGTGGCGTTCGACGCGCTGGGTTCGCGCCTTCGCGCGCTGCTGGACGACGTGCAGCGCTCGCTGTTCGAACAGGCGAAGACGTTCCTCGATTCGCACACGTTCGCGGTGACGAATCGCGAGGAATTCCTCGAGAAGTGCCGGAGCCGCGCCGGGATGATCGACATCGCGTGGTGCGGTCGCCCGGAGTGCGAGGCGGAAATCAAAGCCGCAACGAGCGCCACGACGCGCAACATGCGCCCGCTGCAGCACGCCGGCGCGAAGTGCGTCGCGTGCGGCGAACTCGCCAAGGTCAACGCGTATTTTGCTCAGAGTTATTAGTGTAGCAGCGCTGGTTGCGCAGGTGTTGTTTCCGACGGCGCCCCCGAGTGTCGGTGCGACCGATGCCTATGCCCGCGCCGCCGGCAACCGCAAACCGATGGCGGTGAGGATTGGACGCGATCTCTTTCGCACGGTCTGGCCGGCGCAAGTGCTCAACGTGTATGCCGACGGCGTCACGGGACACGACGTCGCAGGGCTGCACGTCTCGGGCGTGCATTTCCACCATCAGCTCACGCGCGCGGAATTTCTCGACGAAATCGACGATTTGGTGGAGCGTGCGTTTGCCGCAGCTCCTATCGAGGAGGTCGACATTTGGACGAGCGTACCCCTGAACGTGGGAAAAGGTGTGGTTGTGGCCGGCGATTTGGCGAAACCCACGTTCCGCACCGTCTTCACCGTCAGCGTGCACCGCGGCGAGGGCGCTTCCGCACTCCGGCACCGCCTCCAGCAAGGGGAAGGCGTCTTCTGGGACCAGGACTGGGAGCGCACGGCTTTTAAAACCAATGCGGCGCCCACGGGGAGTGATCATGTTAGCAGTCATGCTTAGGCGCCGTCGCGTTCTGGGGGCCCCGCAAAGCGGGGGGCGCGGAGCTAGGCGGAGTGCCTCTTAAAATGTATCGAAAGACCGTCTTGCCGAGCGGCGTACGCGTCGTCACGGAAGCGATGCCCACCTTCCGTTCCGCGACGCTCGGCATTTGGGCCGACGTCGGATCCGCCGCCGAAGAGGCGGAACGCCGCGGCGTTTCGCACTTGGTCGAACACATGCTCTTCAAGGGCACGGACCGCCGCAACGCTCGGCAGATCGCCGAAGAGATGGACGGCATCGGCGGCAATCTCAATGCGTTCACCGATAAAGAGACGACCTGCTACTACGCCAAGGTGATGGATCAGCACGTACCGATGGCGGTGGACGTGCTCACCGACATGTTTCTGAACTCGCGCTTCGATTCGCACGAGATGGTCAAAGAACAAAAGGTTGTGCTCGAAGAGATCAAGATGTACGACGACTCGCCGGACGAGTTGATTCACGATCTCTTCATTCAAACGATGTGGGAAGGCAGCAATCTCGGCGCGCCGACGATCGGCTTTGCCGATACCGTGAGCGCGCTGTCTCCGGACGATTTGCGCGCGCACATGCGCAGGCACTACGCCCCGAACTCCGTCGTCGTGGCAGCAGCCGGAAACGTCGATCACGATCAAATCGTCGACCTTTTCGGCAACGCGTTCGGCTCGTTCTCAGGACGCTGCGATTTGCCCGTACCGGAAACGCCGCAGGCGACGCCGAGCACGCTATTCCGTCACAAGGACAGCGAGCAGGCTTACGTCGTTCTCGGAACGCGAGGCCTGTCCGTCTGCGACGACCGCCGTTACGTGCTCTCCGTGATGGACACGATTTTGGGCGGCGGCATGTCGAGCCGGCTCTTCCAGGAAATTCGCGAGAAGCGCGGGCTCGTGTACACAGTCTACTCGTTCCAGGCCGCGTATCGCGGCGCGGGACTTTTCGCGGTGTATGCGGGCACGTCGCCGCAAAACGTTTCCGAATGCGTCTCCGTCGTTTGCGATCAATTCGCCCAGCTGCGCGAACAGCCGGTCACCGACGCGGAACTGCGACTAGCCAAAGAGCACATCAAAGGCAGCCTTACGCTTTCGCTCGAGAGCACCTCGAACCGGATGATTCGGTTGGGCCGCAGCGAGTTTTCGCTTGGGCGCCAGCTCACGACCGAAGAAATCGAAGAGCGGGTGGAAGCCGTGTCAGCCGCGGAGATACAAACGTTGGCGCAAGAATTGCTGGCAGAAGATCGCTTGGGTTTGTGCGTGCTCGGCCCCGTGGACGAAGCTTCAGTCGAATGGAATAGAAGCGCTGCATAGCGCGGGAGCCATCGTGGTTCCATTCTGGACCTGGCAACTTTTCGTTGCTCTGGCCATCAACGTGCTCGTTCAAGCGATCCAGATCGGCGCTTATGCGGCGCGACTCGCCGGCGTGCGCACCGGGCGCATCGCGACGTCGATCTCGTTGTTCAATTTGTTCGTGACCGCGAGCCGTTTGGCCACGCTCATCTACACGCTGATGCTCGGCCCGCTCTCGGACAAGGCCGGCAACGCGGTAAAAACAATCCTTTCGCACCATCCGCCGTTGCCGGACACGAGCGCACTCATCGGTCAGATACAGCACACGTTCGAATGGCAGTTGCGCCTCATCATCGTCGCCGGTACGGTGGGCACGATTCTCGGCAGTTTGATGCTGCCGATGTTCACGTACCTGTACGTTCGCGGCGTACGCTCGTTCGAGCACACGAAATCGCTGCCGCATTCGCTTGCGCGCCTTGCGGATCCGCGCGTGCTTTGGGACGTGCTCACGCATCTGCGCGTGCCGCATTACCGCGAAATCTTCAGCTTCTCGACGCGCAACATTCCCCGCCGCCTGCTCATCTTCAACGTCGTCGTGACGGGCATCTATGCGATTGGCGTGGTCGCGGCCTATTACGCGAGCGTGCTCGACGTGAACGTCGCGCGAACCGCGATCGGCATCTCCGGCATCATCAACGGCATCGGCACCATTGCCTTCACGTTCTTCGTCGATCCGACGTCCTCGATTATCGTCGACGAGGCGGTCAAAGGGGAACGTCCGCACGAGGAGGTGAAGGCGATGGTCTTCTACCTTTCGGTGACGGCGATTCTCGGCTGGCTGGTCTCGCAGGTGCTGCTTTGGCCCGCGGCCTGGATCATCTCCGCCGTCGCGCACATCGTCAACCACGGGCGCTAGGATCCTCAAGGAGTTTGGAATGAGATCGCTTGGCTTACTGCTCTGCCTGCTCGCCGCAATCGGGATGCAAGGCTGTGCCGGAACGGTCGAGCATTGGATCGTGAACACGCGCGTAAATCAGGGCGACGTCGCGCTGCAGAACGGCAGCATGAAGGAGGCGCAAACGGCGTACAGCTTGGCTTTGCGGGTCAATCCGCTCGACGCGCGCGCACGCACGGGTTTCGCGGAAGCTTCCGCCGACCTCGCCGAAGCCGATTTTCGCAAAGGCGATTTCGACGCCGCGAGCACGACGATCGCCGAAGCGCAAAAGTACGATCCGCAGAACGTGCGCCTGCAGGCGCTGCGCTCGACGCTCGAAGATGCCAGGCTCAAACGCGAGATCGTCATCGCGAACTACCCGACGTACGGTCGGGCCGGAACGCAGATTCGCATGTCGTACAGCACGCTCAACGAGCTGACGAAAGCCATCGTCCTCAGCCTCAAACGCTTCAACTACACCTACGACACGCAAGATTTGACCAAGGCCATTCAAGATTCGTACGAGCTGCAGATCGAGGTCGCAAAGAATACGAACCGTCTCATAGCGTACCGTCAGCTCGTCGAGTCCGGCGTACCGGGCGGCGAGCAGTCCGCTCAATCTACCGCACCGGTCGGTTCGCTCTTGCCGCTGCCGTAGTTTCGAACGCGCGGTCCCTTCCGGCTCATCTGCAAATAAGCATTTAGAACGATGTGGTTAGCATGTTGCCGCCGCTATGATGATCGCACCTTTGCCTCCGGGAGGGTTTCTCTTATGCGTCTGCGGCCATCGCTTTTAGCACTGGTACTGCTCGCGGCATGCTCGCGCGGCGGCGGAAACCTTCCTGCCGTAAGTCAAACGGTTAATCCGCCTCCGACGGTGTTAAGCGCCGGAGTGAACCCACGGTCCGCCCTCGTGAATCCCACGTCGTCGACGCACGCTTATGTGGGGCTTATCGGCCTCGTTGCGGCGTACGGGATTCCGCTGACGTCGGGCGCAACCGCCACAGCGCGTGTCAAACTGCCCTCGACAGCGTCAAGAAACGTTTCGGGCATCGCGGACGACGGATCGCATTTGTACGTATCGGTAAAGAGCAAAACCGTCGCGAGCGGAATTTACGTGTATACCCTGCCGCTGACGAGTTCGTCGACACCCTCGCTGTTCTTTACCGGCGCGGCCGGTGACGTGTTGGCGGTGGGCGGCACGCTCTACGTCGCGCAAGGAAAGAACATCGCCACCTATGCGTTGCCGCTCTCGTCCGGCGAAGCCCCATCTGCGACGGTGAGCGTCAAGCCGGGGCAGAGCTTCGACGTGCTCGCGACGGACGGTAGCGGCATCTATGCCATCGGCAACTGCTACTGCGGCAAGAACTATCCGAAGGCGATCTATGGTTTCACATTGCCGCTGACGTCGACGTCCGCACCCGCGCACAAACGGCTTCTTACCGAAGGAAGGCGAATTGCCGCGAATTCGACCACACTCTACATCACGGAGCCGAGTCAAAATGCGGTCGGAACGATCACGCTGCCGCTCTCTTCCACCTCGCCCGTAACGCAGTTGACCTCATCGAACGGCGCGCCGGAAGAAATCGCGCTGGATCCGAACGATCTCTACCTCGCCGCGGAACCGAATGCGTATTCCGGAAACCTGCAATCCTATGCGCTTCCGTTCACTTCGGGCAAAACGGCGTCGGCGAGTATCGGTCAGACGAGTGTGACGAGCGCGCTCGCGGTCGGCC
Organism: Vulcanimicrobiaceae bacterium; assembly: GCA_035294905.1. Lineage (GTDB taxonomy): Bacteria > Vulcanimicrobiota > Vulcanimicrobiia > Vulcanimicrobiales > Vulcanimicrobiaceae > DATGJX01. Next base: position 37,443 of record DATGJX010000054.1, read on the forward strand.
CGTAGATTATTCGGCGGCGCAAAGGCCGTGCGCGTCAAGCCACTCGCGCGCTTTGCCGGCTTTCTCGGCGTTGCGGAAGGCGCGCCATTGGCCCTCCGCACCGGGTTTGACTTTTGACGGGTCGGTGACGTAGACGGGCCATTGCGCGTTCGGATTGATCACGGGGAAACGCTGCATCCACGCGCAGAGTTCCACGTTGCGTGCGAAGCGGTTCTTCTCGATGTCGATGAAGTAGCGCGCGCCTTTGCGGATCGCGCTCTGTTCGTCGAACGGCGTCCAGAGATACGGGTCTTCCTCCCAGCCGTACCGGCCGATGTAGTAGAGCACCGATGGATCGTAGTGGCCCATCACGATGAGGGCACCGGGCGCGAGCGTCTCGTCCAGCGCGATCGCGTTGCGATAGACCTGCTTGTTGTAGTGGTAGTACGGTGCGACGATCCGGCGACCTTGATACGCGATCGCGCCAATCGCAACGAGGCCCAATGCAATTGCGGTACCTTTCAACGTGCGGTCGAGCGCGCTTTGCGAGACGGCATCCGTAATGCGCGCCAGGAATCCCGCACCGGTCAGCGCGGCGAGCGGCAAGAGCAGAAACATGTAGTAATCGACGCGCTCGACGGTGACGACGACATACGTGTAGGCAAGGCCGCCGATGAGCCAACCCCATAAAAGCGTGCGCGAACGCGTCGTCGCCGGCGTGAGGAAGAACCCGAGAATTGCGAAGGCCGTGATAGCCGGGCCGATCATGATCTGCGCGAGCATCCCGAGCACGGCCCGAAAACGCGTGAGTTTCAGATGAAGGGCTGCAGCGTTATGCAGCGAGGCCTGCAGTGCGGGCAACACGTGCAGCCGCGTGATGCCGGATGCCCAATGCCATTCGGCGTGGGACGAAACCACGCGATCGTAACCGTACAGCACGCCGAGCGGGAAAATCAGCAGCAGTGCGATCGCGCCCCACCGGAACGTCCGTCCCGAGTTGGCGCGTTCGACGATCAGCGCAACGATGGGAACGAGCGCGGCCAGCGACACGGGTTTTGCGAGAAATGCCAGCGTGAGCAGTATCGTCGCGCGAGCGAGCGTGCGCGGCGTCCAGCGCTCTTCGTCGACGAGCATTCGTGCGACGACGTACAACGCGGCCGTGAGGAAGAACACCATGGTCGCGTCGGGTGTAAACGTGCGACCGTAGTAGATGCTTCCGGGCATGATCGCGTACAGCAGCGCCGCAAGCAATCCCGCAATCTCGCTTGCGAAGAGCCACCGTCCGAAGAATACCAGTACGGCGACGGTTCCGGCGCTAAACGCGATCGTGACGAGGCGTCCGATTACCTCATGGATGCCGACGAACTTATAAAGCGTGGCGGCGATGATCGGGACAATCTGCAGTTCGAGTTCAACGTAGTTCGGAGGCGGACCGTTGTAGTTTGTCTGCGGATAGAAAATGTCGTACTGCAGCGTCGCGAAGTTCTTCGCAATCGAAGCGGTATCGCCCTGACGCCATCCCGGATGGTCGAGGATCGGGTCGTGGATGCCTTTGAGGCGCAGCGCTATCGCGAGCAGCACGATGAGCGCAAACGCGATGCGCCAAACTAGGCGTCCTTGAACGTCCAATATTTGTTCAGGAAGAAGTTGACGAAGATGCCGGCGCCGGTTGCCACGGCCCACGTGAGCGAGAAGTGGTTACCGAACGGCCGCCACCAGAAGAAGATGTCGCCAACGCCGAGCGAGATCAGCGAGACGAATAGGAACTTGATGCCTTCGATCGCCGCGTTCGCGCTCGAACGGAACGTCCAAACGCGGTTGAGCCACCAATTCGAAATGCCGCCGGCCATGTATCCGATCGAAAAGTCCGCGGCCCACGGAAATCCGGGCGCACCGCGCTGGATGCCGTGCGAGACGACGAAATTGACGACGAGTCCCGTCGCACCGACCATACCGAATTTGACGAACTGGCGCACACCTGTGGGCAGCATTATCCCACCCAATACCAGTCGGCGAACAGTACCGTGAAAAGGCCGAGCAGCGGCAGCGAAAACGCGACCACGGTGTTGTTCACGGAGGGCCGTTTTCCCCAAAGCGCGAGGATCGCGAACATCGGGAAGAGCACGAGCGCAAAACGCTGCATGCTCATCAAACTCGAGGTCGACATCGGTACGATGATGGAAAGCGCCATGTAGGCGATGTATGACGGTTTGAGTTTGCGGAAGCCGCCGAGCAGCACGCCGATCATGAGCGCAGTGAACGCCAGCTGGATCGACTGATTGGCAATCGTCTGACCATTATGCGTCCGCGTTATCTGATGCCAGCTGTTGATGATTGCAGTCCAGGGCGCCGCAAGATGACGGTTCCAGTGAATTTGTACGTGCGAGAAGTACAGCGGGTCGCCGTTGAGCACCCACAAGTAGCCCATGTACAGGGCCAAGCCGAGGCCGATGAGGACCAGCGGCAGCAGGTCGACGGCCGCGCGCCGCAGCGCCTTCACGTTGTCCGGGTCGAACGGATCCTTGACCAAGGTCCAATTGGCCGTCACCCATTCGATGACGAACGGCACGATGAGCAGGACGCCCTCGACGCGCGTCATCGCCGCAAATAATCCGATGATGCCGGCCCGCCACCAGTGCCGCTGCCGCATGTAGTAGAACGAGGCGACGGTCAGCATGAAGAAGAGCGACTCGGTGTAGACGGCCGAGAAAAACACGGCCGTGGGGAAGATGGAGATGTAGAAGATTGCCCGGCGAGCCACGCCTCGATCGAACTCGTGCTCGACGAGTTTGTATAAGAACAGCAGGCCGAAGAACAGCGCGACATTGGAGATCACGATGCCTGCGGCCAGATGATTGCCCATGAGCGCGCCGAGCCCCGCGACCAGGAGCGGATACAGCGGGAAGAAAGCCATGTCGGTGCCGTGGTAGCCGAACGTGGCAATATCGATGTAGTGCACGGCGTCCCAACGTCCCCACACGTTGAGCAGCAGATTCTGCGATTCTTGCGCGTGCTCGCCCGGACGCTGCCCGACGATCACCGCGGCAAGTTCGGCGATGACGATGATTGCAAAGCGCGTGGTGATGAAATCGACCGACACGTCGCGCACGGTTTCGTTGAAGCGCGCCGCAACGGCCCATTTCGCGATGCAGAAGAGTGTAGCGCAGTACACGAAAAGCCGCATGCCGCCGTGCGTAAACGAAAGCGGTAGTACGAAGGCCAGCCACAGCAATACGAACGGAACCCATGAGATCGCATCGTACTGCAGCGAACGTTGATACAGCACGCCGGTACGCGACGAGAAATACGCGCCATACGAGAGCCACAACCAAACCGCGAGGATGCCGCCTATCGGCACGACCAGTAATAAGCCGGCCTGAATGAGCGATGGATGATGCGTCGGGACGATGGCCGCGTACCAGATGAAGAACCCGAGCGAAAGCCCGGCTGCCAAGACCGCTGCAAACGGACCCCAGCCGGCAGCGAGGAGCGTTTCGCCGAGCGCGATATGGACGCGCGCGGCCGGGCGCGATTCTTCTACCTGGGCGGACACGAGAAACGATGGTTAAAGGAATCACCCGGGATACCTTGTAGGTGCTAGGCGCTATGGCGACGATGATTGCACGCACCCGAACCTCGCCACTCGACACGTTGGATTTCGTCAAAGTG
>DATGJX010000055.1:0-20525 GCA_035294905.1 Vulcanimicrobiaceae bacterium
AAGACGGCATGCGCGTCGATCACGTCGAGGCGATTTTGCGAACGCGCCGGCCGCGTTTCATCTATACGATGCCGTCCCTGCACAATCCGACGAACGTGACGATGAACGCGGATCGCCGCGAGCGTCTTGTCACGCTTGCACGGCGCGAGGGCATTCCGATCATCGAAGACGACCCGTACGGCGAACTGGCGCAGCACGGGCTCCCGCCGCTCGTCGGACTCGCGTCCGATTACGTCGTGTACTTGAGCACCTTCAGTAAAACGATTGCGCCCTCGCTGCGCGTCGGATGGCTTGCCGCGCCGCGCACGATTCTCGAGCGGTTGCTGCTGCGCAAGCAGGCGCTCGACATGGCGACGAGCTTGTACGTACAGGCGGCAATCTGCGATTATCTCGAAACCGGTTACGACAGCCACGTCGCGCAACTGCGCGAAGAATTGCGCATACGGCGCGAAATGGCGGACGCTGCGATTGCCGAACATTGGCCGAGCACCATGCGCACGAGCAAAGCCGGAGGCGGCTTCTACCTGTGGGTGACGACACCGCGCGAAATGCGCGCGCGTCCGCTGTTGGATCAAGCGGAACGTCTTGGCGCGTCATTCCTTTTCGGCGAACCGTTTTTCGCAAACTCCGGCGGCGATCACAACTTTCGCCTCGCGCTGACCGCCGTAACGAGGGAGCAGATTCCCGAGGGCATTCGGCGCATCGGCAAAGCCGCCGCGCATACGCGATCCTGATGGGCCGCGGACGCAGCATTGCCGCAGCGCTCGGCGACGTGCTCGGAGAGAATCTTGCGGGACTGTACGTTTGCGGCTCACTTGCGACCGGCAGTTTTCATCGCGAACGCAGCGACGTCGATTTGATCGCGGTCACGAGGAGCAAGTTGACCCCCGAGGCGCGCGGAGCGCGTAGCTCGCGTGCTGGTGCGGCTCTCGGACGAGCGCCCGATGCGAGGCGACATCGAAGTAAGCGTCATTCAAGAGCGCTACGCGCGAAGCTTCGAGCATCCGCTCCCGCGCCAACTGAATTTCGCGCAGGACCGGACGAACGTGGATTTGGCAGCGAACATCGTTGAAGCGCGTGAACGCGGCGTAACGCTGCTGGGGCCGCCGCCCGATAGCATGTTCGGTCCCGTGCCGTGGCACGCGTTCGTGAATGCGCTGGAAGCCGACTTTACGTGGGCGGGCAGCCATCTCGAGGACATGCCAGTCTATGTGGTCTTGAATGCATGCCGCGTGCTGCACGGCGCTACGTCGCGCGCGATGACCGCGCTGAACAAGGACGAAGCCGCGCTCTGGGCGCTCCAAAACGTCCCTGCCGAGTACCATTCGATTGTCAACGACGCGCTGCAGGTCTATCGCGGCACGAAGTCGATCGACGACGTGGTGCTTTCCACGCGCGAAATCGCCGCGTTTCGCGAGCACGTGCGCGAGCGCTCGCAGCCGGCGTTTGCGCGTGCATCCGATACCGGCGAAGAAGAGTGATGGTGATGGTTCGACGGAGCAACCAGGACATAGCAGGCCTTTTGCTCGACTGGTATGCTCGCTGCGGGCGCTCGCATTTGCCTTGGCGGACGACGCGAGATCCGTACCGCGTTCTCGTCAGCGAATTCATGTTGCAGCAAACACAAGTGGATCGCGTGCTTCCCAAATACGAATTGTTTCTCGAACGTTTTCCCGATGTTTGGTCGCTTGCGCGCGCAAGCACGGCCGACGTGCTACGCATGTGGAAGGGGCTCGGCTATAACTCGCGCGCAGTGCGGTTGAAACAGATCGCGCAGGCAGTGTGCGAGCGCTTCGGCGGCCTCATGCCTAGCGATGAAGAGACGCTGCGAACGCTGCCCGGAATCGGTCCCTATACCGTTGCCGCGATCCGCGCGTTTGCCTTCGATTGCGACGATGCGGCGACCGATACCAACGTGCGCCGCGTGACGCATCGCGTTGTGTACGGCCTCGAGTTTCCGCCCGCGGTAACCGCCTCGGCTCTCGACGCGCGGGCACGCGAGTTGGTGCCGGCCGGCCGCGGCCACGATTGGAATTCAGCGACGATGGATTTGGGAGCGACGATCTGCACTGCGCGCGCGCCGAAGTGTCTGCTTTGTCCGCTCCAGCCGGCATGCGCCGCGGCACCGGTCGATGCGGCAAGCCTTGAACAAGCGCGGTCGGGGCACTCGCGCAGGCGCTCTCCGCAAGAAACCATTCCGTTCGAGCAAACGACGCGTTATGCGCGCGGGCGCATCATCGACCGGCTGCGCGAATTGCCGCCGGGGCAGCGCATTTCGCTTCTCGATCTGCACGAACAGGTCACGCGCCGGATCGGTCGCAGCAGCGAGGAATTGCATAGGTTGGTCAAGGCGCTCGAACGCGATGGATTGGTCAGCATGGATCGGCGCACAGTAGCACTGCAGGAATAAGGAGGGAACACGTGCCGAAGATTCCGTTTCCGTTGCGCCGGGTTTCCAAAGACGTCGCCCATGAAGAACTGCGGATTCTCGAACGCACCTATCCGCATGCGGTAACCGCGCTCGAATACTCGAATCCGTTTGAATTGCTGATCGCCGTGATACTTTCCGCGCAGTGTACCGATGCGCGGGTAAACATGACCACGCCGGTGCTCTTCAAGAAATACCCAAATGCGGAGAAGCTTGCCAAAGCCAAGCAAGACGACGTCGAGCGCATCATCAAATCATGCGGCTTCTTTCGAATGAAAGCGCGGAACATCATCAATTGCTCGCGCGAACTGGTCGAAAAGTACGGCGGCGTGGTGCCGCGCGAGCGCGAACAGCTCGAATCGCTGGCGGGCGTTGGGCGCAAGACGGCGAGCGTTGTAATGTCCGTCGCGTTTGAAGAAGCGGCCATTGCGGTGGATACGCACGTCTTCCGCGTGTCGCACCGGATGGGGTTGACGCTCGCGAAAACACCGCGTGAAGTCGAGAATGATTTGGAAGCGCTCGTCCCGCGCGAGAAATGGCGGCACGCACATCACTGGCTCATCCTGCACGGGCGCGCGATCTGCAAAGCACCGGTACCGCTTTGCTCGCAGTGCCCGGTGAATCAGCTCTGCCCGACGCCGAAGATCATCGCTAAAAGCTTAGCGGCCCGGGGCCGTTCAAATGCGGCGGGCGCGGCAACTCGGCGTCCTGCGCGATCCGCTTCAGCAAAGAAGAAGGCGTAAGCGCTTCTCCGTAGCCGGCTTCCGTCGAGATCTTCGAAAGGTTGATCAGCGACGGAGTTTGCGCATCCGGATCGAACTGCCACTCGCCGTCGAGTTCCAGCCCTTGAACGCGCACGAGTTGGTGCACTTCGTCGAGATCGAGGCTGACGCGTTTCTCACCAAAGCGCAAACGCAGACGCAGCGGCTTTTCCAAACGCACGAATTTGACGCCGGTACGCTCGCCGAGTATCGAGTTGATGCGTTTGGTGCCCATCTGCAGGTCGACTCCGAAGGCGTGGAAGGCACTTTCGGCGTCGTCGTAAGCGACCGGCTGCTGCGAGCCGGAATCCGCTGCGCGCTCGATCTCCTTGCGAGCGCGGATGCGCGTCGCAGCGGCCACGATGGGGTTTTGCTGCGTAAATTCTTCCTCGAACGGGTCGGGCATGTCCAGCAAGTATTCGTGGGCGGGGGCGGTGAACTCCGCCTCAGATGGACGAGCAGCAGATGCCCATTCCGGAGTATAACGTCGTCGTCGATACGCCGGGATGGCGCAATGTGAAGCCGCGCATTCCCGATACGGCACAGCGTCGAACGCTCGAGCGGCAGCGCAGCATCCGAGAACTCGTTTTCGGCGTTCAGGACGGCATCTTGACGACGCTCGGTATCGTTACCGGCGTCGGTGAAGCCGAAGGCAAGCACTGGATCGTGATCGTCAGCGGATTGCTGGGACTCATCTCCGGTGCGCTCTCGATGGGCGTCGGCGAATATCTCGGATCGAAGGCGGAGCGCGAGGTCGTGCAAGCCGCAATCGAGATGGAACGCTCTGAAATGGAGGCGCATCCCGAGGACGAGTTTGCCGAGCAAGTCGCCTATTACAAACTGAAAGGCTTCAGTTCGGAAGAGGCGCACACGATCGTCAAGCGTCTCGCGCAAAACCCCGACATCTATCTGTACGAGATGATGCGCGACGAGTTCGGCATCGATCCGCGCATTGCGGATCAGCGCAACCTGCGCGGGCCTATTGCACTGGGATGCTCGTTCGCAATCGGCGCGTTCTTACCGATCATTCCGTACTTCACGCCCTGGAACGCGCGCACGACGCTGATTGCGAGTCTCGTCTTCGCGATCGCCGGATTATTCGGCATCGGATTCTATGCCGGGACGCTCGGCCAGCGCAATCCGTGGCGCAAAGGCGTCGAGATCGTCGCCTTCGGCATGGCGGTATTCGTAATCTCGTGGATCGCGGGATATTTCATTCCGCCGCTGTTCGGTCATCAACCCGGCGGGATTCTTGGGGGATAACCGCTAGAAGTCGTCGTCCAGCGGAATGTTCGTATCTGCCCGCTGATGCAGGAAGTAGGACGCGGGCAGCGGCGCCCGGATCGCTTTGAACGGCTGCGCCTGGCTGAAGTCGAAGCAGTCGGACAGATCGTCGGCGTATGCGTCGCGGTATCCCAGAGACGGTAACCCGAACTGCTCTTCGATGAAGCGCAGAATGCTGCCGAAGTCATGCTGGACGTGTGAGACGTAGTGCTGCTTGGCGTAGGGCGATATAACGATGAGCGGCACGCGGAAGCCGAGTTCGTAATAATTGTACTGCGGCGGTGTCACATGATCGTAGAATCCGCCCCAATCGTCCCAGGTGACGAAAATGACCGTATTGTTCCAGTATTGCGAATTGCCGATGGCGTCGACCACCGAAGATACCCATGAGGGTCCGCTCCCGTCCGTGACGCCTCCGTGATCAGACGCCTTCGCCGTCGGTTCCACCCAGGATACGGCCGGCAATTGACCGTCGGCGACATCGTTCAAAACCGTGGTATTCGGTATTACGACGTGACTCCAGTACGGGACGCCTTTGGCGTCCGTCCCGAATCGAAGGTGATAAACGGCGTCCGGAGCGTTCCAGAATCCGTCGAGCGTGTACGCATAATATTTGTAAGAGATGCCTCGAGCGTCGAGCGTATCGAACAACGTCGGATGATCGATGCAGGCTGGCGAGAGCGACGGCCCTTCTACGCCGGTATTGATGTCGATGAGCACGACGCTGCTCGTATTCGAGCCGTTGGCATCGCAATTCAATGGTGCGTTCGCGTTCGCGTATCCCGCATTCTCGCCGGCATACAGTGCGCTGCCCGGTGAACTCTGGGACGTGCCGCTGATCAGGTATTGATGCGCCTCCCAGCTAGGGCCGGAGTTCGACTGGAACATGCGATCCGCGAACGTGTACTGCTCTGCCATATCGAAATACGGCTGCACTTCCGATTGCGGCACGTACGCGTATGCCGTAGGCAAAGGATTGCATGTAGCGCAGCCGTCGGATCTGATCTTGTCGAAGCCGTTCATGGCGCCGTTGTCGTACTCGGTCTCCCATCCCGAGTGTCCGTGGTCGAGATCCCATGGCGCCGTGATGTCGACGGGCTCCAGCGGCACGGTCTGTCCGCTCGAGTTCAGTCCGGAATTGGCAGTGTCGGCACCGGGAAGGCCATGGAAAAGGTTATCGGTCGACCGATTCTCCTGCACGATGATGACGACGTGCTGGATCTTCGAATACGGAGTGGGCGTCGGGCCCACGGACGGCGTCGGAGCAGGCGTAAGCGTCGGCCCCGGCACGGGCGTCGGCTTCGGTGGCGGGGTACCGGGAAACGGCGTCGGCGTGCCCGTTCCAGATGGAGCGGACGTGGGCATCGGCCCCGCGATCGGCGGATCGCCGCCGGACGCACCTCCACCACCGCCTCCGCAGCTCGCGAACGCGGCGGCTAATAGAGCGACGGCGGCTAAAGACGATCGCTTCACAGCACGGACCATTTACCTGGAAAACACTGCTTTCCATCCCGAGACGGCCACAATCAGTCGCAAAGTCCTAGAAGTCGTCGTCGACCGGGACGTTTGACGGAGGGAGCTTCATGAAGTACACCGCGTTCCGCGGGGCGGCTATCGTGTGAAACGTCGTGGGGCGCTGGTGGAAGTCGAAGCAGTCGGATAAGTCGTCGCCGCGCGTGTCGGTGTAGCCCAGCGACGGCAGATCGAAAACGTCTTCGGTGAAATGTAAAATGCTGCCGAATTCATGCTGGACGTGCGAAACGTAACTGCGCTTTGCGTACGGAGAGATGACGATGAGCGGCACGCGAAAACCGAGTTCGTAGGCGTTATATCGCGGCGGCCTGACGTGATCGTACCAGCCGCCCCAGTCATCCCACGTGACAAAGATCGCGGTGTTTTTCCAGTACCGCGAATCGCCGATCGCATTGACGACCGACGCAACCCACGACGGACCGCTTCCGTCGGTGATCGACGCATGATCCGACTGTGGCCCACCGGGCATCACCCACGAGACATTGGGCAACCTTCCGCTGGAAATGTCTCTAAAGATGTTCACGTTGGGCATGGAAACATGTGGCCAGCTCGGGCCGAACCTGATGTGACGGACCGCGCTTGGGCCGTTCCACAAACCGCCGATTTGGTTGACATAGTACTTGTACGTTAGATGCTTCGCTTCCAATTCGTCGAGCAGCGTCGGATGGTCGACGCAAGCCGGATGATTGATCGTCTCGACACCGGTGCGGATGTCGATGAGATAGACGCCGTTGCCGGCTTGCGGATTAGTGCAATTCAACGCGGTCAAGTTCGCGTAGCCGGGATTCTCCGCGACGTACAACGGACCGCCGTCGATTGAAGAAGTGCCGCTGATGATGTACTGATGTGCGGGCCAACTCGGTCCCGCATTGGTTTGAAACATCCGGTCCGCAAACGTATATTCTTCCGCCATTTGGAAGTACGGCTGAACTTCGTCCGGACGCACGTACGCGTACGACGTTGCGCCTTCGCAGTTCCCTCGGCAGCGAACGCCGTCAAAGCCGTTCATGGCGCCGTTATCGTACGCGGTCAAGAAGCCGCCGCCGAACATGACCCCGTTATGGCTGTGATCCAGGTCGTACGGAACGGCCATGTTGACCGGTCGCAGCGGCACCATCTGTCCTCTCGAGTTGATGCCGTAATTCGCGGTATCGGCACCCGGCAATCCGTGAAAGAGATTGTCGGTCGTGCGGTTTTCTTGGAAGATGATGACGACGTGTTGAATCTTGGCGCGGGCCGCCGCGATGCTAAGCGGCGCTGTCGTCGTCGGCGCTAGGGCGGGGCCGCCGCCGCAGCCTGCCCACAACAGAAGGCAGAACGTCAGCATGATGCGGCGTTCATTCCCGTGCGGTGCTGTCCCTTCAGTCGTTATCGACCGGCGTGTTTGAAGGGGGAAGCCGCATGAAGTACGCCGCATTGCGTGAGGCCCGGATCTCGGTGAACCTCGCCGGCGGCTGTGAAAAATCGAAGCAGTCCGACAGGTCGTCGGCGCGCACGTCGGTATAACCCAGAGGCGTGAGGCCGAACTGCTCTTCGGTAAAGTGCAGAATGCTGCCGAATTCATGTTGCACGTGTGAAACGTAACCGCGCTTCGCATATGGCGAGATGACGATGAGCGGCACGCGAAACCCGAGTTCGTAGGCGTTGTACTGCGGCGGCTTTACGTGATCGTACCAGCCGCCCCAGTCGTCCCACGTTACGAAAATCGCGGTAGTGTTCCAGTAAGGTGAATTGCCGATCGCGTTGACGACGGATGCAACCCACGAAGGGCCGCTGCCGTCCGTGACCCCCGGATGATCGGATGCCGCTGCGCTCGGCGTTACCCAAGACACTGCGGGGAGTTCTCCGTGGGCGATATCCGAGAAGACGTTCGTGTTCGGCATCGATATATGCGACCAGTCCGGACCGAAACGGATATGACTGATGGCGCTTGGACCGTTCCAAAAGCCGCCCGTGTAGTTGGCGTAATATTTGTACGTCAGGCGCTTCTCGTCGAGGACGTCGAACATGGTCCGATGGTCGAAACACGCTGCGTGGCTGCCGCTCTCGATGCCGGTATCGATGTTGATGACGGGCACGCTGGTCCGGCCCGAGCCGGCTGCGCAGTTCGACGATGCAGCCAGATCGGCGTAGCCGACGTTCTCGGCAGCGTAGAGCGGGCCGCCGTCGACTGACGACGTGCCGCTGATGATGTACTGATGCGCGGGGAAACTCGGACCTGCATTCGACTGGAACATCCGATCGGCGAATGTGTACTGTTCCGCCATCTGAAAATAGGGCTGAACACCCGACGGGCGCACGTATGCGTACGCGGGCAGGCTCGGGCAAGGTCCTGCGCAACCCTCGCGGTCGAAACCGTCCATCGCGCCTTTGTCGTATTCCGCGAGAAAGCCGCCGCCGCCGCGGAACATGCTTCCGTTGTGGCTGTGATCGAGGTCGTACGAGGTCGACAAAGCGACTGGAACGAGCGCCACAGTCCGGCCGTTTGACGTTACACCCGAATCGGCAACGTCGGCGCCCGGCAATCCGTGGAACAGATTGTCCGGCGTGCGATTCTCCTGGAAGATGATGACCACGTGCTGTATCGGCGGCGCGCCTCCGCCGCTCGTGGAATGGGAGCCTGCGGGCGGAATGAACGTTGCGGCACCGCTTCCGGCACCACCGCCTCCGCCGCACCCCGCGAAAGACAACACCCAAATCGCCGGCAGAATAAGCCGGACGAAACCCGCCTTGGACATACCCCATGTATCGGCGCGCCGTGGTTCCAAAGAACCAGGCGAGCCCTCTCTCGCGTAAAAATCGCGTAATCTCTCAGCAGCGGTTAAGGTGCGCCGAAGCGAAACGCCGCCCCGATGAACCACCGCATTCTACGAACGGTATGCGCCTTACTAGCGGCGTCGCTTCTCTGTGCATGTTCGCAATCGCGATCCGGAAGCGGGACGGCGAGCGGGCGCGACACGCTACGGATTTCCGTGCCGCAAGACGCCAAGACCCTGGACCCGATTCTTGCGTCCAACACCATCGACGGGTTCGTAATGCGCTTCATGTTCGAGCCGTTGCTCTCCGCGAATCCGCAGGGTGATCCCGTGCCGATGCTTGCAGCCCAGGTCCCTTCGCGCGAGAACGGCGGCATCAGCGCCGACGGATTGACGATTACGTACCGCCTCCGCCGAAACGCGAAGTGGACGGACGGCGTGCCGGTGACGTCCCGCGACGTGCAGTTTTCTTGGCAAGCAATCATGAACCCGCAAAATAACGCCGTATCGCGAAACGGCTATGACGACGTCACGCGCATCGACACGCCGAACGACTACACCGTCGTCGTGCATTTGAAAAAGCGCTTCGCTCCGTTCGTGAATACGTTTTTCGCGGAGAGCGATCAACCGTATACCGTCGTGCCGGCTCACGTACTTGCGAAGTATCCGGACATCAACCACGTCTCGTTCGACTCGGATCCCGACGTTACGGATGGTCCATTCCGTTTTCAGAGCTGGTCGCACGGCGATCACATCGATCTGGTTGCAAACGACGGCTTTTTTATGGGCAAGCCGCATCTGCGCCGGATCGTCATACACGTCGTGCCGGACGAAAATACTTCGGTGAACCTCTTGCGTACGCACGCAATCGATTACATGTTCCAAGCATCGATTGCCACGTACCCCGCGCTGCATGCGGCTGCGGGCGTGCACCTCGTGTGGGTAAACATGAACGGCTACGAAGGCATCCAATTCAACATGCAGCGCAAGCCGCTCGACGATCCGCGCGTGCGACTGGCAATAGCATATGCAATCGACAAGAGGCGGCTGGTGCGCGATTTGACGTACGGCCAGGAAAAACTCGCGACGGAAGACTTGCCTGACTTCATGTGGGCGTACAATTCCGCGCTCAAACCGCTCGCGTACGACCCATCGAAAGCGCGCGCGCTCTTACAGGGTGCGGGCGTCAAGTTGCCGCTCGACCTCGTGCTCGTCACGGACACGGCCAACGTTACGCACAAACGCGAAGCAGTGCAGATTCAAGCGATGCTGCACCAAGTCGGTATTCAAGTCGAGGTCAAGACGTATCCGGGCGATCTTCTGTATGCGCCCGCCGGCGCGGGCGGAATCGTGAACGGAGGCAGCTTCGATCTGGTGCTGTGGCCGTGGTATGCGGGAATCGATCCGGACAACTCATCGCAATTCACCTGCGCGAGCATTCCACCGCACGGATATAACGAATCGCGTTACTGCACGCCGGAGATGGAAGCGCTGCAAAGCTCGGCGCTGACGCACTACGATCGCGCGACGCGTACGAAGGCGTATCATGGGATTGAAGCGCTGCTTGCCCGCGACCATCCGCTGGTCGCGTTTTGGTGGCAGCGGCAGCAGGAAGCGCTCTCGGTCGATCTGCACAACTTCACACCGAATCCGACGGAAGAGTCTTGGAACGCCTGGGAGTGGAGCCTGTAGCATACGACGCGGTGGTCGCCGGACTCGGCGGCATGGGCAGCGCCGCACTCGCGCATTGCGCGAAGCGCGGCGCAAGGGTACTCGGGGTCGAGCAGTTCGGCGAACTGCACGACTGCGGTTCGTCTTCCGGCAAGACGCGGATCATTCGCAAAGCATACTTCGAGGATGCGGCATACGTGCCGCTGCTGCAGCGAGCCTACGAATTGTGGCGCGAACTCGAACGCGAGAGCGCGACGCAGTTGCTCGCGCTCGTGGGGCTGCTGATGGCCGGAACGGAGCAAAGTGAGGTCGTTACCGGCGCATTGCGAGCGGCGCAAACGCACGATCTGCCCGTCGAAGAACTCAGCGCAGCCGATATGCGGAAGCGATATCCGCCGTTGCGCGTCGACGATGCGGAAGTCGGCATCTTCGAACGCGAGGCGGGCGCATTGTTCCCGGAGCGCGCAATTCGCGCGCATCTAGACGTCGCTCGCGCGCACGGCGCGCACACTCGGTTTCGCACCGCCCTTCGTGCTTGGCAGAGCGACGCGGATGCGGTTACCGTCCAACTCTCGAGCGGCGATCGCGTGCGCACGCGCGCGCTCATCCTGACGCTGGGGCCGTGGTTTACTGCGGCGATGGCAGAAGCCGGAGTCCCGATGCAAGTGCAGCGCAACGTGCAGATCTGGTTCGAGCCGCAAACCGCAGCATATGCTGCGGACACGTTTCCGGCGTTTCTTCTCGACCGCGGATCGCTGCCGGCGCCCCTTTACGGCTTTCCGGATTTCGGCGAGGGCGTGAAGGCGGCATTTCACGGTTTCGGTACGATCACCGCTGCGGAGCAGCTCGAGCGGGAGATCGATGCGGCAAGCGACGTTCAACCCGTCGCGGCGGCGATGGAAGCGTGGATGCCCGGCGCTGCCTTGCGATATCGCGACGGAAAAGCGTGCATGTACGAGCTCACCGAGGACCGGCATTTCGTGATCGACCGTCATCCGCGCGATAGGCGCGTGATACTTTGCGGCGGTTTTTCGGGCCACGGTTTCAAATTTGCAAGCGTCGTCGGAGAAATTGCCGCCCGGCTCGCCCTCGACGGCGGAACGCCGTACGACGTGCGTTTTCTTTCGCTGGAGCGTTTCGCGAAATAAAAAAAAGCGCGGTCCCCGACCGCGCTTACGTTGAATAAAGACGAATACTACGGTTTTTTGACCTTTTTGGTGGTCTTGGCTGCCTTGGTGGCCTTCGTGGCCTTGGTGGCCTTAGAAGCCTTGGTCGTCTTGGCGGTTTTCTTCACCTTGTCAGCGGTCTTTTGAACCGGTTTCTTGGTGCTCTTCACAGCCTTCTTCGACTTCGTCGCCTTGGTAGCTTTGGTGGCTTTGGTCGCCTTAGCGGCCTTGGTCGTCTTGGCGGCTTTCTTCACCTTGTCGGCGGTCTTCTGGACCGGTTTCTTGGTGCTCTTCGTTGCCTTCGGTGCGGCCTTCTTAGCCGCGACCTTCTTGGCGGCGACCTTCTTGGCGGGCACAGCCTTCTTGGCGGCGGCCTTCGTCGTGGTCTTGGCAGCCGGTGCCTTCGTTGAGGCCATTGCCGTACCGGTGAGCAGGAACGCTGCCGCGATCATCGATGCGAGAATCTTATTCAATTGATTTCACCCCCTTTGCGCGAACGTCGAACGCTCGTAATAGGCAACGAGCGTCGCACCAGCATAACGCTGGTGGAAGCCCGTCTGTTCCGCAAGCTTGCTCGCTCGCCCTTTAGGATCGCGTAAAGACGGTGCTACCTGGCTTTGCCGACCAGGTTCCGGGAAATGACCAGCCGCTGAATCTGCTGGGTGCCTTCATAGATTTGGGTGATCTTGGCGTCGCGCATCATTCGCTCGACCGGATAGTCCACGGAGTAGCCGTAGCCGCCCAAGATTTGTACGGCGTCGGTGGTCACGCTCATCGCGACGTCGCCGCATTTCAGTTTGCACATTGCAGCCCAAAGCGTTACGTCGCTCGCGCCCTCGTCGCACTTGCGCGCAGCTTCGTAGAGCAGCAAACGCGCGGCTTCCACTTCCGTTTTCATGTCGGCCAGCATGAAGCCAACGCCTTGCTGTTGTCCGATCGGTTTGCCGAAGGCGATGCGTTCGCGTGCATAGTTCGTTGCATAGTCGAGCGCACCGGCGGCGATGCCGAGCGCTTGCGCTGCGATTCCGGGACGCGATTTGTCGAGCAC
The DNA here is from genome assembly GCA_035294905.1 of Vulcanimicrobiaceae bacterium. Classification (GTDB taxonomy): domain Bacteria; phylum Vulcanimicrobiota; class Vulcanimicrobiia; order Vulcanimicrobiales; family Vulcanimicrobiaceae; genus DATGJX01. The sequence goes on from DATGJX010000055.1 coordinate 12,648, forward strand.
CTTCATCGCTATCTTGAACCCTTCGCCCTCGTTTCCGAGTAGGTTGCGCGCCGGCACTTCGCAGCCCTCGAAAACGAGTTCGACTGTCGGTGAGCCGCGGATGCCCATTTTCTTCTCGAGTTTGCCGACCGAAAAGCCCTTGAACCCTTTCTCGACGATGAATGCGCTGATGCCGGCCGCACCTTTCTCGGGATCCGTGACGGCAAAAACGCAGACGACGTCGGCGACGCTGCCGTTGGTTATCCAAATCTTCTGGCCGTTCAAAACGTACGTGTCGCCGCGCTTCTCCGCGCGCGTGCGCATCGAACCGGCCGCATCCGAACCGCTCCCCGCCTCGGTTAGCGCATAGGCGGCGATCCACTCGCCGCTCGCAAGCTTGGGCAGATACGCCTTCTTTTGCTCGTCGCTTCCGCCGATCAAAATCGGCAGCATGCCGAGCTCCTGGACTGCGACGATGAGCGAGCTCGACGCGCACGCTTTGGCGATTTCTTCGACGACTTTGACGTACGTCAGAAACGTGCCGCCGACCCCGCCGTACTCGGCGGGAATCGGAATGCCGAGCAGGTCGTTTTCAGCAAAAATCTTGCGGATGTCTTGCGGGTACTCGCCGTGCTCGTCGATCTCCGCGGCACGGGGTGCGACTTTTTCCGCGACCAGGTCGCGCACGACGTCGAGGATCATCGCCTCTTCATCGGACGACGCGTGATGCGGGCTGGCAACTGCCATTGGCTTTCAGGTCTCCTGTGGTTACGTTCGGGGGAAGGACGAAGTTCGCGGGGCGGGATATCACCGCCTCGTATGGACAAAGTCGTCTCTTCGTGCGCCGAGGCGGTCAAGGACATCCCGAGCGGCGCCTCCATCGCCGTCGGCGGTTTCGGCCTGAACGGCATTCCGCACAATTTGATTCAGGCGCTGCTCGAGCAAGGCGCGACGGACTTGGTTACCGTTTCGAACAATTGCGGCGTCGACGGCTGGGGGCTGGGCGTCCTGCTCGACTCCAAGCGCATCAAACGCACGACCGGATCGTACGTCGGCGAAAACCGCGAGTTCGAGCGTCAGTATCTGCGGGGCGAACTCGAAGTGGAATTGGTGCCGCAAGGCACGCTCGCCGAACGTTTGCGTGCCGGCGGGTGCGGCATCCCGGCGTTCTACACGCCGGCCGGCGTCGGTACGCAAGTTGCCGACGGCGGATTACCGCTCATGCACAACGCCGACGGCTCCATTTCAAAGCCCTCGCCCAAGAAGGAAACGCGTTCGTTCAACGGCCGCGACTACGTGCTCGAACACGGCATCGTCTGTGACTTCGCGCTCGTTCGCGCAAGCATCGGAGATCGTCACGGCAATTTGATCTTTCACAAGGCGACTCGAAACTTCAATCCGCTTTGCGCGATGTCGGGAAAAATTACCATTGCCGAAGTGGAAGAACTCGTGGAACCCGGCGAAATCGATCCCGAGCAAGTGCATCTACCGGGCATCTTCGTGCAGCGCGTCGTGCGCGTCGGCTCCGACGGCAAACGAATAGAACGCGTCACAACCAGAAAGCGCGAGGCGAGATAAGCCATGGCGATCACGAGAACTCAACTTGCCGCTCGCGTCGCGCAGGAATTGCGCAACGGGCAGTACGTGAATCTCGGCATCGGCTTGCCGACGCTAATCCCGAACTATCTGCCGCGCGGAGTCACAGTCGTGCTGCAAAGCGAAAACGGCATCTTAGGCATGGGTCCCTACCCTTACGAAGGTGAAGAAGACGCCGACCTCATCAATGCCGGCAAGGAAACGGTGACCGTGCTTCCGGGCGCCGCTTTTTTCGATTCGTCGCTTTCCTTCGGCATGATTCGCGGCGGCCACATCGACGTCGCCGTCCTCGGAGCGATGCAGGTTTCGGAAAAGGGCGATCTGTCCAACTGGATGATCCCCGGCAAGATGGTCAAAGGCATGGGCGGAGCGATGGACCTCGTGCACGGCGCGAAGTATCTCATCGTGATGATGGAGCACCTCGCTAAAGGCGGCGCGCACAAAATCGTCAAGGAATGCCACTTGCCCTACACCGGACGCGGAGTCGTCAATCGCATCATTACCGACATGGCGACGATGGACGTGACGCCGCAAGGCATCGTGCTTCGCGAAGTCGCGCCGGGCGTGAGCGTCGACGACGTGCGCGCGGCAACCGGCGCGCAGTTACATCTACCGGAAGAACCCAAGGTCATGCGCATTCCCGAGGGCGTCGCTTAACGAGGGATGCACGCCCGGCCCGTAGCCCGCGCGAAACACGGCGACGATTGAAGGCGGGGTGAGAACCTCCGCCTTCATGTTTTCGGGAATCGCTCGAAAATCGCAGTAGCCGCCGTCACTCCACGTAGCGAGCTTGCCGCGCCAAACGATGCACGCGCTCCCGTCGACGCGAACGTATGCGCCGTCCGGCAACGTTTCTACGCCGGCGCGCAAAGTGCGCTTGCGCTTGCCGTCGAGCCGCTCCGCATGCAGCTTTGCGTCGATTTCATCGACGCTCTCGACCGTTCCGAAAAGCGATTCCCACAGGACGCGAAAACGCTTGTAGTCCGCGTGACGGCATTCGGCGCACGGACGATGCCCTGCTGCGAACGCCGTCGCTTCGTCGAGGAAAAACAGTTCGGTGTAGGAGCGTGGCTTCATGAGCGTCCGGCGTATGCCGCGCCACACCAGCCGGCACGCAATCCAGCGCTTTACTTGACTGATACGAACGATGTGCCGGCGATCGTCGTGCAAAACGCCGCGGTTACCCATCAGCAGACCGCGACCCGGCAGCGCGACGATGTCGCCTGCGGGCGTTACGCGATTCTGCAGCGGCATCTATTCCGCTATCTGCGCATCGAGCGCGTTCTTGCGACCAATGTTTTCAGGAGTAGCCGAATGCAGGCAGACGCTGTCGGTTCCTTCCATGTAGGTCAGCCACGTTTCATGTGCATCCAAAGCCGGCATGCCCTCTGCCGCGCAAGCTGCCGCAAGACGGCGTTTGCACTCGCCCTCATTCACCGGCAGCTCCGCATAGTCATGCGGATAGAACTCCAGACAAGTGAAGTTCGCTTCGACGTATGCGACGTCGGCGGGCGTGAATTGTGCAGTCGTATCCATAACGCAAGTGTAACCTCATGTTATTTCGCCGCGCGTCGAAGAGTCAACCAGACGGCTCCTCTACTACCGCAGCTTTTCCCGCGATGCAGTATGCTCGTGCCATGCTCATTGCCGCAGCCCCACCGGCTGTACTACGACTTGCGCAGCGTGTCGAGAGCCAGGAGCAAGGCGTCGTTCTATTCCGTCTGCATCGCGTGTTCGACGTACACGCAGGGCCGATGCACCGTCACGACGATCTTCAGCTTGCAGTCGTATCCGAAGACAATCACATCGTAAAGGTCCGCGTGCTGAGCGCGCTTGTCGGCGGCAAAATGCAGGACGCAGCGCGGATCCGGCAGATCGAAGATCAGTACGAACACCCGAAGCCAGGCGACGTCTTCCATCGGCCGTTCGACCCTGCGTTTCTGGACGAGTATACCTATCAAGTCGTCGATGCCCGGACGTACCGATTCAGCAGCGGCGTCCGCGACGCCGGCCATGGCGATGGAACGTTCCAGCTCGACGACGGCGGCAACGTCGTCAGTTACGTATACACGCCCAACGTAATGCCGCAGTATGCTACGTCGGGAACAGTGACGGACGAACGAACGCAAGTGCTGCCCAATCTCTGGCAGCTGACGCGTGAAGTCTGGACCTTTCACGGGCACTACGCTATTTTCGGCGGCGGCGCCACCGCCACGATTACGTACGATTCGTTCGAACGTTACGCGGATTTGATTTCGGCGGAGGCCGCGCTCGACAAAGCGACTCCGAAGACGTGAGCGAACATCTCACGCCCTGGTTCCGTGAGTTCGAGTGCGCGAGGCTCATTGCGCCGGCGCAGCGCGCCGGACGAAAGAAACGCGCCGAGCAGCGCGGCGCCGAGCGGACCGGAGATGTGCGGGCGGCGCTGCGTCCAGTCGATGCATGTCCGGATATGCGCTCGCGGATCGCGAAACAGCTCCTCCGTGTCGACGCCTGCAGGAAGCAGTGCGGACCGCGCGGCGTCGCATAGCCGAAAGCCGTCTTCTTCGGCCTGCAGCACGTTTCGGCGAACGAGTGCGTCGACCAGCGCAACCGCGAGCTCTCCTGCGAGATGGTTGTAACACGATCGCGCAAAGCGCAAGCGTTGCATGCGCAGCGAGTCGCTGAGCGATCGCACGCGCGTGGGATTACCGATGGAACCGAGCGCCTCGAGAGCCTGCGCGATTTCGGGACGCGCAAGTTCGTAGTAGCGGTGGCGCCCTTGCGCGCGCACGCGAATCAGCCCGCCTTCCGTAAGTTTTGCGAGATGCGCACTCGCTGTTCCGGCGGAAACGCCGGCGGCTTTGGCGAGTTCGCCCGCGGGCATTGCGCGCCCATCGAACAGCGCGGCGAGCATCGCCGCCCGCGCGGGTTCACCGGCAAGGGAAGCAACGAATGCGAAATCTGGTTCGTTCACGGTTCTATCTTACGGCGCGAACGTTTTGTTTGCGAGCAAAATGTGTTACATCGCCTCGGCGCGCGTGATAGCGACGCCCTGCCCCGCAATCCGAGCCGAAGCGAACGCAACGAGCAGCATGGTTTCGAGCAGCGAGCAGAGCACGGCTCCGGCCAGTGCAATGCCGGCATTTCGAAGCGCAGCGATGACGACGATGCCGAAAATTGCGGGCGGAGCGGCCAAGAGATACGTCAGCATCACGCGCACGATGGCGAGCGGGCCGCGCTGGTCGAATGTCGAGGGAAAGAGCGAGTAGAGCGTCAGTCCGATAGCTCGAAGGTAGAGAACTGCGGCAATTGCGACCGGGATGCCGCCCAGCGCTATCGCGGGGGCTCGCATCATCAACGCCCACGCCGCGATTCCGGCAGCCAAGCACGCCGCTAAGCGCCACGACGCGCCGACGGTCCACGCGAGCAAACGCAGCCACAGCGCATCGCTACCCATCCACCACAGCGGCTTCGAAATGTCGCTCGAGAGTCCGACGGCGGATCCCATCGCGACGAAGATCAGGATCATGTTCCCGACAGTGCTCGCAAGCAATGCGGTTTGCTCGAGCGCGTCTTTCGATCCGCTGGTGACGTAGCCGAAAAAGGCTCCAACGCCGGCACCGACCACGATGCCGAAGACGAACATGCGCTGCATCGACGGCGAACGCATGAACGCAATCCATTCTTTCCAAACGATCGTCCATGGCCCGCGCAGCGCATTGAAGAGCGGATGCGATCCATGCGCGCCGCGCCGCTCGTACCGGTGCTCCATGCTGAACGCCGCCCCGCCGCGCCGTTGCCGGTCGCGAAATGAGAGCACGCGCATGGAAGACGCGTAAAGATCGGGATAGAGTTCGGTGCCCATTGCAATCGAGATCCCGACGAGCAGCACGCCGAAACCATACAACGCCGTCAGCGCGAACGCATTTCCGTGAAACAGCGCGTTGAACGCGTAACCGAGGCCAAGGCGTTCGACCGCCGCGGCCGTCTCGCGGCTGACGCCGCTGCGCGGCAAGCTCGCGAGCAGGATGGCCATCGGAAATATTCCGATGGCTGCGAGGGCTCCGGCGAGGCTTTGCGCGGTGCGCGTGCCGATGCGTTTGCGCAGCTTCAGCATGGGAATCGCGCTCAGCGTGGCTATCAGCGTGCCGCCGATCATCGAAAGGCCGATTCCGGCAACGCTCCCAGAGGCGGGGGAAATGAGCGTGTAGAGCAGCAGTGTGAAGATCATGCGTGCAATCGACGCCGCGCTGCGGCGCAACTGCAGCCAAACGATGACCAGGCGCTCCGAAATCGCCGAGCCGCTCAAAAAGCGCGCGTCGGCGGAAGACGCGAACGCGCCGACGATGCCCGACGCGGCGCCGTACATCATGATACCGAGCAAGGTGACATACGCGCAAAATAGCGCGCTGGCGTAGGGTTCGGGAATCGTCGCCGGCGAGAGGGCGTGGCGGTTTTGATGCCGCAGTATTGCTACGGTAACGAAGTAGCCGAGTGCGAGGATGTAGACAATCGCACGTCCCGGGTTGCGCAGCATCTGCCGAATCCGGTTGACGATCTGCCGGTATTCGAGATAGGCGAGCGCGGAGAAGCCGCTCATCAGCGCGTCAATTCGAGGAACAGGTCTTCCGCGTTGGCATAGGTGCCGGTGCGCGCTTGCAGTTCTTCAAACGTTCCGGACGCGATGGTGCGCCCGTTCTTGAGGATGACGACGCGATCGCAGATCGCTTGCGCCTGCTCGAGCATATGGGTGCTGATGACGACGGCTGTGCCCTGCGCGCGCAAGTTACGGATGATCTCGCGCAGTTCGCGTTGACCGAGCGGGTCCAAGCCGATCATCGGTTCGTCGAACAGCACGACCGGCGTTGCCGCAAGCACCGTTGCGGCAACGAGCGTTTTTTGGCGCATGCCTTTGGAAAGTGAAGCACCGAGCGTGTCGCGCTGTTCGAGCATACCGAAGCGCGAAAGCAGATCTTCGGCGCGAGCCTCCCAGCCGCTCGGGAGCCGGCAGCTTTTCGCAACGAAGACCATGTGCTCCCAAACGGTGAGCATCGGATAAACGTCGGGAGTTTCGGGGATCAGCGCGATCGTTTGTCCGCGCTGCGAGCGCAGTTCGACTCCATCCCACGTGAACGAACCGGACTCGGGGCGCAGCAGACCTGCCGCGCACAGAAAGGTCGTGCTTTTGCCGGCACCGTTCGGGCCGAGCAAACCGACGATTTCGCCGCCGCGAACTTCGAATGAAACGCCGTCGACGGCGGCTTTATTTCCGAAGCGCTTGGTGAGGCCGTTGATTTGCAAGACCGGCATTACCGGATATGCCCTCGCCCCGCACCGGTTCCCTGCGCGCGATCCGAATGATAACGAACGGCAGAGCCGCAATCGGCGCGAGCGCGCACGCCGAAATCGCAGCCGCGTATGAAAGGCCGAAACGCGCGAGCAGCGCGGCGAGCAGCGCACCAGCCGACGTGCCCATTGCAAAAGAAAGGTTATACGTGCCCATCGCGACGCCGCGCGTGCCTGGCGAACTTTGCGTAAAGAAGAGCGCAACACCAACAGGGACGACTGCGGACCATGCGCACCCGAGAAGCGCACCGGCAAGAAGCACCATCGGGATCGAGTGCGCATTCGCGGCCGTCAGACACCCCAGAACTTCTGCAAGGACAAGCGGCGCTGCGACGCCGCGCGGACCGTACCGCTCGACGGCGCGGCCGGCGGGATACCGCAGCGCCGCAGTCACGAGCGCCATCGAGGTAAAGATGAGCGCGCCGTTGGCAATACCGCGTTGCGTGAACGTGACGACGGCGAGCGCCGTGTTCACACCGCTTTGCATCGCGGCGGCGCTGAGAAACGCCATGGCCGGAAGCCACTTCGAACGCATCAGAATCAGGCGCGAACGACGGCGCGGCGCCGAATACTTGCTGCGCGGCAGAAACCACAGCACGGACCCGCCCCCAAGCGCGACGATGCCGCCGTACGAGAACAGTTCGCGCCCGATGCCCTGGTTCCACATCCACACGGCCAACGCAGGCGCGATTGCGAAAACGACATTGGCCAGCGTACTCAGAACGGAGACCGCGGAAACCGAACGCTCTTGCGGCACGATCTCGGAAACGTACGCGAACTCGGCGGTGATGTAGCTCGTCGCGGAAAAGCCGCGCAGCCCCATCAGCAGTCCGGCCCAAACCGGACCGTGCAAAAACGTCATGCCGAACGTCGAGAGTGAAACCAGCACGATCGATCCGCGTACCATGCGCAGACGTCCGATTCGGTCGACCATCGCGCCGACTGGCACGCTTCCGAACAGTTGCGCAAACAATC